>NZ_BMQE01000010.1:0-218354 GCF_014647955.1 Planomonospora antibiotica
GCGCCGATGGTACTGCACTCGGGAGGGTGTGGGAGAGTAGGTCGCCGCCGGACAATCTTTGTGTGAGGGCCGCCCTTCGGGGCGGCCCTTTCTGTTTTTGCGGGGGTGTGGGGTCGGCCGGTGGGTGTTGCGGGGCGGGGGTTCCGGTTTCTGGAGGGCCGTCCTGCGGGGCGGCCCTTTTCCGTGCCCGAGTGGCGTCCGGATCGGGATCTCTACCCGAAAGGGTCCCGCCCCGGAGGACGGGACCCGGGGACCGATCGTGTCAGGGAGTGATGAACAGCGCGTCCCCGATGGTCCGTTCCCGGCCGTCGGAGGGCCGATTGACGACCTTGTGGCCGACGACCATCGCGGTCGAGCCACCGCCGTCGAAGTTGATGGCCTGCTTGGCGCCCAGCCAGCGCATGATCTGCGCGGCCTCCACCATCGAGGCGCCGACGGAGACGCCCGGGTTGCGGCCGTCGACCGTGACCAGGATGAGCCCGCCCGCCTTGTTGACGCCGACGATCGTGCGCGGGTGGCGCCGGAGCATCATGTTGACCGAGGCGTGCCCGTCGGCCGCCGCGCTGATCCGGACCCGGCCGTTCCTGAGCAGGCCGACCCCGCCGCCCATCACGTACGTCTGGGGGGTGAGCCGTACGGCCCTTCCCGTCCGCAGGTCGATGACCTTGGTGACGAGCTTCATGGTCCAGGTCTCCCAGGCGTGCTCGTGCAGCCAGTCGGCCATGACGCCGGTGCCGTGGAGCACGTAGTGCCCGCGGGGGACGACGCCGCCGGCGGCGCGGGCCTTCACGATCCTGCCCTGGGCGTCGACGACGATCTCGGAGCCGCCGTCCGCGGCGGTCTTGGCGCCGAACTCCTCGGTGTAGAGGACGAGCTCGTCCGCGGCGGCGGCTCTGTTGACCCCCTTGACCTCGACCTTCGTCCCGTCGGAGGAGACCGCGGTGACCGCCGACCGCAGTTCGGTGATCCAGGCCTTTCTGCCGGTGATGACGAGCCCGCTCCGGCCCGGCGTCCCCTCGCTGAGGAGCTTCCCGCCCACCACCGAGACGCCCACGGGGTCGCCCTGGAGCGCCTTGGCGGTGTGGATGTTGAAGAACCCGCCGTTGACGCCCGCGATGGCCTTGTTGAGCTTGGACATCGAGGAGGTGGTCTCACGCTTGGCCACGCTGGTGCCGACACTGGTCCGGTAGGAACCCTTGAAGGCCTTCGGGTCGACCATCACCACCCGCATGTCCCACGGGCCGGTGGTCTGGTCGCCGTCGTCGCCGAGGAAATCGGTCTTGGCGCGGATCCCGGCGGCCTTGAGCTCCTTGACGACCTTGTCCGCCTTGGCCCGCTGCTTGAACGTCCACAGCCCGATCCGCACCATGTACCGCTCGACGGGGGGAGCGTCCGCGGCGGCGGGCTGCACGATCCGCAGGACGCTCGGGGTGAAACCGGCCGCCTCGGCCTCGGCGGCCTTCGCCTGGGCGGTGGTCAGCGGGCCGTTGTCGTGCCCGTTGGGCATCAGCAGGGAGACGGTCCAGCCCTGGGTGGGCGTGCCGTGCGTCACGCTGAAAAGATCGACCCCGGGGGCCACCGCGCGCTGGTTCTTGATCGGCGCCCCCGGCTCGCCGAGCGGGAACGCCGAGGAGGGGAAGGAGGCCCCCGCCTGATCGGCTTCCGCTGGAATCGCCGTGGCAGTGACCGCCACGGCCGCGAGCCCGACGATGAGACGTCGTGACATGTATATCTCTCCCCGTTGGTGACCTGACTTCGGTGCACCATGCTGCCGAGATCTACCTGTCAATGACGGTGAAATGCGGGAAAGAGCCGGAGAAAGTGATGTTTCCGGTATGAGATCACACGTATCCACGCCCTCAACGGCCGATACGGGGCGGATATCGGGGTCTCAGGAGCGCGGGACGTCCCTGCGGAAGGACTCCAGCGCCAGCAGCGCGACGTGGAGGGAGAGGCAGGTCTCGACGTCGTCCAGATCTGCGTCGAGGATGCGCTCCAGGCGCCGGAGCCGGTCGTAGAAGGCAGGACGGGACAGGTGGGCCTTCTGCGCCGCGACCGCCTTGTTGCGTCCGGAGTCCAGGTAGACGCGGAGGATCCGGGCCAGGTCGCCGCCGCGCTGGGCGTCGTGGGCCAGCAGGGGGCCGAGCTCGCGCTCGGCGAAGGTCTGCAGCCGGGCGTCGTCGCGCAGCAGGTGGAGCAGGCCGCGCAGGTGCAGGTCGGGCAGGCGGTAGAAGGCCCGCCCGTCGGGCTGCCGGACGGCGACGTCGGCGACCTGTTCGGCCTCGAGGAAGCTGCGCCGTACGTCGCGGACGGTTTCGACGACCGAGCCGGCGGCGAGCACGAAGGGGGCGGTGAAGGCGGCGCGCAGGCGGTCGGAGAGCGTGTTCAGCGTGGGCTCGGCCAGGGCGCGCGGGGGCAGGGGGAGCAGGACGCCGACGCGGTTCTGGTCCAGGGCGCCGACCAGGGCGGGGAAGCGGGCGGCGCGGCAGGCCGCGGCGGCGGCGTCGGCGAGTTCGACGAGCCTGGCGAGTTGCTCCGGGCCGTCCGGGGGGTTCTCGGGTGCTTCGGCGAGGCGGAGCACCACGCTGATCAGCTTGCGGCCGGTGAGCGGTACGCCGACCGCGCGGGCGCGGGCCGCGGCCTCGTCGGGATCGGCGTAGGCGTGGCTGAGGATGCCGGAGATGATCGTGCCGTGGGCCTGCCGTTCCAGGGACTCCTGGTGCCGCTCCAGCAGGCGGCCCAGGGCCAGCGTGGTCGCGGCGCGCTCGGCGAGCACGATGTCGCGGGGGCTCGGTTCGGCCTCGCAGAGCAGCATCAGCCTGCCCCAGTCCTGGCCCCGGGCGCCGACCATGGTGACCAGCCAGCCGGAGGCGGTGTCGTAGGAGGTGCGCTGATCGGAGGTGACGGCGCGGGAGCGGCTCTCCCAGCTGGACAGCAGCGTGCGGGTGTCCTGCCCGGCGGACTCGCAGGCGAGCACCTGGTGGGCGAGGTTCTCGAGCAGCACCGGCCGGCCGGAGAGGCGGGAGACCTGGGCGAGGATCTCCGCGGGGGAAGCGCCCTCGACGGAGAGGGCGGTGAAGACCTCGTGGAGCTGCTCCGAGGCGCGCAGCTCCTCCAACTGCCGGTCGATGATCCGGGCGTGCACCGCCTCGGTGATCTGCACGAACGGGGTCTCGCGGGCCAGTGTGACCAGCGGCAGGCCGTGCTCCTCGGCGGCGGTCACCACCGACCTGGGGAGTTCCCCGATGAACTTGCGGCCCAGCTCCACGATCAGCCCGGCCGCGCCGACGGCCGCCAGGCCGGTGATGTAACCGGTGAGCTTGTCCGGGTCGTCGGGCAGGGCGATGCCGGTGGTGAGCACCAGTTCGCCGCCGTGCAGCAGGTGGGCGATGTCGGTGACCTCGCCGACGTGGACCCAGCGCACCCGCGTGTCCAGCCGGTCGGCGCCCGCGACGACCCGGGGGTTCCCCCGGCGGACGGTGTCCAGGGCGAGCACATCGGCGATGGTGGGCAGCACGAACCGAGAATAACCGATCAATGTGTAAATATGCCTGCTTGACGTTTTACGTTATGTCCGCGACTCTCTGTCGCTCCCGGTGCGGGGGCCGGCGTCCCGTGCCAGGCGAGCCCTCAGCCCGTCGAGCAGGCAGGTGAGGCCGAAGTCGAAGCTGACCGCGCGGGTGACGGCCGCGTCGTGGTCGCGGTATCTCTCATGGCGGCTGATGAGGTCGGGGTGGTCGCGGGCCGCCCGGCGCACGGTCTCGTGCATGGCGGCCAGGAGTTCTTCGCCGTCGAGCCCGGAGCGGTCGGTCATGTCCTGCCAGGCGATCTCGGGCGCGGTCGCGCCGAGGACGTAGGAGAGCAGGGCGGCGCCCGCGTAGTCCACCTCCAGGCCGGTGAAGCCGGCCCGTTCGAAGGTGGTCGCCATGAGGGCCGCCCGGCGTATCGCGTTGGGGCCGAGCGCCGGTCTGGTGCTGATGAGGGAGACCGCCCAGGGGTGTTTGAAGAGCGCGTCGCGCAGGCCGTACGCGAAGACCGTGACGGCGTCCTCCCATCCCACGACCTCCGGGTCGGGCAGCGGGACCTCGCCGTAGACCTCGTCCATGACGAGTTCGAGCAACTCCTCCTTGTGGGCCACGTGCCAGTAGATGCTGGTGGCCCCCGCGCCGAGCTTCGCGCCCAGGCGGCGCATGCTCAGCGCGTCCACCCCCTCGGCGTCGAGCAGTTCCATCGCGGCGCGGACGATCTGCCCGCGGCTGAGCGTCGGGCTCCTGGAGGTCCTGGGCTCGCGGGTCCAGACCGAGTCGATGGGCTGCTGCACCCTTCCAGCATAAATGCACTCGCACACCGTGCGATTTCTGTCGTACAGTGTGCGAGTGAAATCGCACACTGTACGAGAAGAGCGGGATCCGCGGCGCTGGTGGATCCTCGGGGTCCTGTGCCTGAGCCTGCTGGTCCTGGTGGTGGACAACACCGTCCTGAACCTGGCGATCCCGTCCCTGATGACCGACCTCGGCGCGGGACCGGCGGACATCCAGTGGATCCTGGACGCCTACATCCTGGTCTTCGCCGGTCTGCTGCTCACCGCGGGCAGCCTCTCCGACCGGTACGGCCGCAGACGCTTCCTGATCATCGGCCTGATCCTGTTCGGCGGGGCCTCACTGGTCGCCGTGGTGGTCACCGAGCCCTGGCAGCTCATCGCGGCCCGCGCGCTGATGGGCGTCGGCGGCTCCATCCTGATGCCGAGCACGCTGTCGATCCTGATCACCGTCTTCGACGAGGACGAGCGCCGCAAGGCCATCGCGGCGTGGAGCGCGGTGGCGATGGTCGGGGTGATCGCCGGTCCCACGTTGGGCGGTTTCCTGCTGGAGCACTACTGGTGGGGGTCGATCTTCCTGCTCAACGTGCCCGTCGCGGTCGTGGCCGCCGTGGCGGCGGTCCTGCTGATGCCCGAGTCGCGCGGCCCGGCGCGGCGGCTCGACCCGGTCGGGGTGGTCCTGTCCACCACGGGCATGAGCGCGCTGGTCTTCATGGTCATCTCCCTGCCGTCCGAGGGGCTGACCGGGGGCCCGGTGCCGGCCGCCGCGGCGCTGGCCGTGCTCGCGCTCGGCGCCTTCGTGCTCTGGGAGCGCCGCTCCGACCACCCCATGCTGCCGCTGGAGCTCTTCCGCGACCGCAACTTCAGCGGGGCGTCGTTCTCGATCGTGCTGATGTCGTTCGGCACGGGCGCGCTGCTGCTGATGCTCACCCAGTACCTGCAGTTCGTGCTGGACTACGACCCGATGAAGGCGGGCCTCGCGCTGCTGCCGTACGCGGTGGCCGCGGCGCTGTTCAACGCGGTCGGCGCCGGACTGGGGCAGAAGGTCAGCAACCGGGCGCTCATCGCGGCAGGGCTGGGCGTCATGGGCCTCGGCTTCGGCGTGCTCGCCTTCCTGACCGCCGACAGCGGGTACGGCACGCTGATCACCGGCCTCATGGTCATGGGGGTCGGCGGCGGCCTCGCGGGACCGGCGGCCTACGCGACCCTGATGGGCGCGGTGCCGCCCGCCCACGCGGGGGTCGGCTCGGCGCTGAACGACACCGTCCAGCAGGTCGGCATGGCGCTGAGCGTCGCCGTGCTCGGCAGCGTGCTCGCCGGGGTCTACACCTCGTCGATGCCCGCCGGGGCGCCGGCCGCCGCGCGCGAGTCCATCGCGGGCGCCGACCTGCTGGGGGACCCGGCCCTGATGGGGAGCGCGCGGGAGGCGTTCGTCTCGGCCATGTCCTTCGGCTCCTGGGTCGGCATCGGCTTCTGCGCCGCGGCGGCGGCCCTGGCCCTGGCGGTGGTCCGTCCCGCGCCGAGGGCGGCGGCCCGGGCCGAGGCGGAGGGAGAGGAGCAAGGGGTGGGGGCGGGGTTTACACCCTGACGGGTCGAAGCCGGTTTCCCCGACATTCTGCCGGTAGGAGCGGTGGCCGCGGGCAGGGATACTCGATGCATGTCGGACCTTCTCGCGCGTCACCGGGCGGTCATGCCCAACTGGCTGGCCCTCTACTACAACGAGCCCATCGAGATCGTCGGCGGCAAGGGCAACCGGGTCGTCGACGCGTCGGGGAAGACCTACCTGGACTTCTTCGCCGGCATCCTGACCAACATGATCGGTTACGACGTGCCCGAGGTGCGCGAGGCCGTCGAGCGGCAGCTGGCCACCGGCGTGGTGCACACCTCCACCGTCTACCTGCTCCGCGGGCAGGTCGAGCTGGCGGAGAAGATCGCCCGGCTCTCCGGCATCGAGGACGCGAAGGTCTTCTTCACCAACTCCGGCACCGAGGCGAACGAGACGGCGCTGCTGCTGGCCACCTACGCGCGCAGGTCCGACCAGGTGCTCGCCATGCGGCAGAGCTACCACGGCCGCAGCTTCGGCGCGATCGGCGTGACGGGCAACCGGGCGTGGAAGAACAACTCGCTCTCGCCGCTGAACGTGCACTTCCTGCACGGCGCGGACCGGCACCTCGCCCAGTTCCGCGGCATGTCGGACGCCGACTACATCGCCGCCTGCGTCGAGGACCTGCGCCACGTGCTCGCCACCGCCGCCGGCGGCGACGTCGCCGCGCTGATCGCCGAGCCGATCCAGGGCGTGGGCGGGTTCACCATGGCGCCGGACGGGCTGTTCGCGGCCTACAAGGAGGTCCTGGACGCCGAGGGGATCCTGTTCATCTCCGATGAGGTGCAGACCGGCTGGGGCCGTACCGGCTCGGCGTTCTTCGGCATCCAGGACCACGGGGTCACACCGGACATGATGACCTTCGCCAAGGGCCTCGGCAACGGCTTCGCGGTCGGCGGCGTCGTGGCCCGCGGCGAGCTGATGGACGCCCTGCACGCGACCGGCCTGGCCACCTTCGGCGGCAACCCGATCTCCATGGCGGCGGCCAACGCGACCCTCGACTACGTGCTCGACCACGACCTGCAGGCGAACGCGGCCCGGACCGGCACGTTGATCATCGACGGCCTGCGCGAGGCCGCGCCCCGCCTGCCGATCGTCGGGGACGTGCGCGGCAAGGGCCTGATGTTCGCCGTCGAGCTGGTCGACCCGGCCACCGGCGCGCCCGCCCCGGCGCTCGCGGCCCGGTTCATGGAGGAGACCAGGAAGGCGGGCCTGCTCGCGGGCAAGGGCGGCCTGTACGGCAACGTGCTGCGCATGGCCCCGCCGCTCACCCTGACGGCGGAGGAGGCCGCCGAGGGCCTCGGGATCGTCGTCGCCGCGCTCGAGGCCGTCGGCGCGGAGGTCGCCGCGCCGTAGGCGCGCGGGCAGGACGCCGCACGCCGGTACGCGGGAGCGCCGTACCGGGCAGGCGTGCGGAAGGCATCGCGCCGCAGGGCGCGGGAGGAGGCGCGCCGCAGGGCGCGCAGGGAGCACGGGATCGTGAAGAACGTCACTCACTGGATCAACGGAACCGCCGTCGCGGGCGCCGGCCGTACGGCGGAGATCTTCGACCCGGCCAGGGGCGAGGTCGCCGGGCGGGTACGGCTCGCCTCGGCCGCCGAGGTCGACGCGGCCGTGGCCGCGGCCGCGGCCGCCTACCCCGGCTGGCGGGACACCTCGCTGGTGAAGCGGTCGCAGGTGCTGTTCCGCTTCCGCGAGCTGGTCCGCGCGCACGCGGACGAGCTCGCCGCGCTGATCAGCGCCGAGCACGGCAAGGTCCACTCCGACGCGCTGGGCGAGGTCGCCCGGGGGCTGGAGGTCGTGGAATTCGCCTGCGGCGTCCCGCACCTGCTCAAGGGCGGCTTCTCCGAGGGCGTCTCCACGCGGGTCGACTCCTACTCGATCCGCCAGCCGCTGGGCGTGGTCGCCGGGATCACCCCGTTCAACTTCCCGGCCATGGTCCCGATGTGGATGTTCCCCGTCGCGATCGCCTGCGGCAACACGTTCGTGCTCAAGCCGTCGGAGCGCGACCCGTCGGCCTCGCTGCTGCTGGCCCGGCTCTGGGCGGAGGCGGGACTGCCGGACGGGGTCTTCAACGTGGTCCAGGGGGACAAGGAGGCGGTGGACCGGCTGCTGGAGCACCCGGACGTCAAGGCCGTCTCGTTCGTCGGCTCGACCCCGGTCGCCCGCCACGTCTACGAGACCGGCACCGCCGCCGGCAAGCGGGTCCAGGCGCTCGGCGGGGCCAAGAACCACATGCTGGTCCTGCCCGACGCCGACCTCGACCTCGTCGCGGACTCCGCGGTCTCGGCGGGTTTCGGCTCGGCGGGCGAGCGCTGCATGGCGATCTCCGTCGTGCTGGCGGTGGACCCGGTCGGCGACGAGCTCGTGGAGAAGATCGTCTCCCGGGTGGAGAAGCTGACCGTCGGCCCCGGAGACGACCCCCGCTCCGAGATGGGTCCGCTGGTCACCGCCGCCCACCGCGACAAGGTGGTCTCCTACCTGGAGGTGGGCGTCGCCGAGGGCGCGGAGCTGGTGGTGGACGGCAGGCTGACGCCGGTCCTGGGCGGCGGCGCCGCGGCGGAGACCGCCGGCTTCTGGCTCGGGCCCACCGTGCTCGACCGCGTCCCGCCCGGATCCCGGGTGCACACCGAGGAGATCTTCGGCCCGGTCCTGGCGGTGGTGCGGGTCTCCTCCTACGAGGAGGGCCTCGCGCTGATCAACGGCGGCGAGTACGGCAACGGCACCGCGATCTTCACCAACGACGGCGGCGCCGCCCGGCGCTTCCAGAACGAGGTGGAGGTCGGCATGGTCGGCATCAACGTGCCGATCCCGGTGCCGATGGCGTTCTACAGCTTCGGCGGCTGGAAGGCCTCGCTCTTCGGGGACACGCACGTGCACGGCACCGAGGGCGTGCACTTCTACACCCGGGGCAAGGTCGTCACCTCGCGCTGGCTCGACCCGAGCCACGGCGGGGTCAACCTCGGCTTCCCGACCAGCGCGTAGTCCCCGGCGGTCCTCCCGGCCCGCCGACGGGGCCCCGGCCGGCCCCCGTCCCCCGTCCCCCGTCCCCGTCCCCCGTCCCCGTCTCCGTGGCCGTTTCCCCGCTCCTCGCCCCCGGGCGCGGAACGGGTGCCGGACCGTACGGCCGCCGGGCCCCGCGAGGGGCTCCGCGGCCGGTAGGCTCCGAGCAGGTCGGCAGCGGCGTTCGAGGGGGCATCGTGGGTAGGGACCGGCTCCGCCGTACGAGGCTGGCGGGGATGGCGGGCGCGGGTCTCCTGACGCTCGCGGCCTGCGCCGGCACGGGGTCGCCGGCCGTCCGGCTCGCGGCCGGTCCGGCGGCGACGCCCGCGGCCCCCGCGACGCCCGGCGTGACGGCCACCGCGACGCCCGCCGGCTCGCCCGCCGCGAGCCCCTCGTCCTCGTCCTCGTCCTCGTCCTCGGCGTCGATCGGCGAGTCGGAGGGGACCCTGCGCGTGCTGGCGCTGCAGGGCCGCGTCGAGTACGGCGGGACGAGCACGAAGGTCGACTGGGTCACCCCGTACGAGAAGCGGACCGGGTGCCGGGTCGTGGCGCTGGACAGGGTGCGGACGGGCGAGGAGATGGCCGCCAGGTTCGAGGACGGCTCCTACGACGTCGTCTCGCCCCCGCCGGAGCTGGCCGGGGCGCTGATGGCCGCCGGAAGCGTCGCGCCGGTGGACACCTCGCTGATCGAGGCGTACGACGACATCCCCGGGTGGCTGCGCGAGCTGCCCGCCCTGCGGTGGAAGGACGAGGTCTACGGCGTCCCCTACCTGTGGGGGGTCAACCGGGTCGTCCACGGCGGGTCCCGCGACGGTGCCCGTGACGGCGGCTACGACGGTCCCGGAGACCTCTACACCGCCAGTCCCGTGGCGATCAGGGACGACCCGCTGAGCATCGCCGACGCCGCGCTGGCGCTCGCCGGAGCCGGTCGGGACCTGGACGTCTCCGACCCGTTCCAGCTCACCCCCGCCCAGCTCGACGCGGCGGCCGGGCTGCTCGCCGAGAAGGACGGGCCGGACCGGGTCTACTGGAAGGACCCGGTCGAGGTGGTCCGGGCGGTCGCGGGCGGCTCCGTGCGCCTGGCCCAGGCCTGGCCGTACCACGCCGACCTCTTCGAGCGCGCGGGCAGGCCGCTGGAGACGTTCGGCAAGGCGCCGGCGACCGGCTGGGCCGACTCCTGGATGGTCTCCTCCGCCGCCGCGAGCCCGAACTGCGCCTACAAGTGGCTCGACTGGATGAGCTCGGCCGAGGCGCAGCGGTGGGCCGCCGCCTGGACCGGGCTGGCCCCGGCCAACCCCGAGGCCTGCACGGGCCGCGCCCGCCGCGTCTGCGACGTCCACGACGCCCGGGGCGGGAAGCGGCCGGAAGGGGTTTTCTTTGCCGTCCGCCCATCGCGCGATTGCGGCGGCGTGGGCGGGGAATGCACTGACTACGCCGATTGGGCGGGCCGTTGGAAGGCCCTCGTGAAGTAGACGGGGACCTCCCGGCCGGCGATTGACGAGCCGCGGGCGCTGTCCGGTCCCCCCGCCGGGCGCGCCTGCTTCAGGGGCGCTCCCGCGTGCTTCCCCCGGCACCGGGGCGCCCCGCTCCCTGCCCGGACGACACCCGCGCCGGAGCGCTCCGGACCGGGTGCCCGCCGCAGAGCGCCCGGACCGGCTGCCCCGAC
Source organism: Planomonospora antibiotica (assembly GCF_014647955.1). NCBI lineage: Bacteria > Bacillati > Actinomycetota > Actinomycetes > Streptosporangiales > Streptosporangiaceae > Planomonospora > Planomonospora antibiotica. Next base: position 10,591 of record NZ_BMQE01000010.1, read on the forward strand.
CGGCCGCCCGGACCGGCCGCCCGGACCGGGTGCCCGGACCGGGTGCCCGGACCGGGTGCCCGGATCACGACGGTTTTCGCGGTGATCACCATTTTCAACCGTGGATTCGGGGGGAAAACTCTGCCCCCGCTATCGACTGGTCGACCAGTCAGTGGATAGAGTCCCGCCATGAGAATCCTTCTTGTGGGGGCCGGCGGCGTCGGCTCCGCCGTCGTCCCGATCGCCGCGCGCCGAGATTTCTTCGAACACATCGTGGTGGCGGACTCTAAACAGAGCCGGGCCGCCGAGGTCGTGGCCAAGATCGGAGACCCGCGTTTCAGCGCCGTCGCGCTGGACGCCTCCGACCAGGGAGCGGTCGAGGCCGCTCTCGCCGAGCACCGCTGCGACGTGCTCTTCAACGCGGTGGACCCGCGCTTCACCATGCCGCTGTTCCGGGCCGCGCTGAACACCGGGGCGCGCTACCTGGACATGGCGATGTCGCTGTCGCGCCCCCATCCGCTCCGGCCGTACGAACTGCCGGGCGTGAAGCTGGGCGACGAGCAGTTCGCCCTCGACGGCGAGTGGCGGGCCAGGGGCTCCCTGGCGCTGGTGGGCATGGGGGTGGAGCCGGGCCTGGCCGACGTCTTCGCCCGCTACGCCGCCGACCACCTGTTCTCGAGCATCGACGAGATCGGCGTCCGCGACGGGTCCAACCTGGTGGTGGACGGCTACGACTTCGCGCCGACCTTCTCCATCTGGACGACCATCGAGGAGTGCCTCAACCCGCCGGTGGTCTGGGAGGACGGGGCCTGGCGCACCACCGAGCCGTTCAGCGAGCCGGAGGTGTTCGACTTCCCCGAGGGCATCGGCCCCGTGGAGTGCGTGAACGTCGAGCACGAGGAGGTCCTGCTCGTGCCGCGCTGGATCGACGCCCGGCGGGTGACGTTCAAGTACGGCCTCGGCGAGGAGTTCATCAGCGTGCTGAAGACCCTGCGCAAGCTCGGCCTGGACAGCGCGGACAAGATCAAGGTCGGCGGGGTCGAGGCCTCGCCGCGCGACGTGGTCGCGGCCAGGCTGCCCGACCCGGCCACCCTCGGCGACCGGATGCGCGGCAAGACCTGCGCCGGCACCTGGGTGAAGGGCGTCGGCAAGGACGGCGGGCCGCGCGAGGTCTACCTGTACCACGTGGTCGACAACGAGTGGTCCATGAGCGAGTACGGCTGCCAGGCCGTGGTCTGGCAGACGGCCGTGCACCCCGTGGTCGCGCTGGAGCTGCTGGCCACCGGCGTCTGGTCGGGCACGGGTGTGCTCGGTCCGGAGGCGTTCGACGCGGTGCCGTTCCTGGAGCTGCTCAACGCCTACGGCTCGCCGTGGGGGATGCGCGACGAGGCGAAGGTCGAGCCGATCCGCGAGCCCGCGGCGAGCCGCGAGGTGCTGCTCTCCGCCTGACCGCCCGAACGCGATCGCCCGACGGGGCGGCCTCCGGACCTCCGGAGGCCGCCCCTCGTCGTCTCCGCGGAAGCGGCTCGCGCCGGTGCCGTTCACCAGGGCCGTTCCGGCGGCGATCGTCGGTGGCCCCGCTTTATGTCACTAAATCAAGACATATGTTACGAAAAACGAACATACGTGTCGTCAATTGTTATGGCACTTGCTCTGGCTCGCCGCTCGGGCGCAGGTATGGTTTCGCTTATCCCGGACTAAATCCCTTAACCCGGTACAAACCGTGCGTTAACGGCTATTTCGGCGTGCTCGGCTATCGAGCCGCCCGACGCCCCGCGCACTCCCGCACGTTCCCCGAGGGGAGGATGATGGGCGCCTACCTGTTCAAACGGCTGGTCAGCAATGTGCTGCTGGTGGCGATCGCCGCGAGCATGGCCTACTTCCTCGCCGCGACGAGACCTGAACCCGCGCTACAAGTACGAGGGCCGTCAGCCGCCGGTGGCCGAGGCCGTCATCGACGCGACGCTGGAGCAGTACAACCTCAACGACAAGACGCCGGTCTTCCAGCGCTACGTCACCTGGGTCGCCGGAGTCGCCACGGGCGACCTGGGCAGGACCTGGGACGGCAAGCCGGTCAACGAGGAACTGGGCCGCCGGGTCGGGGTGAGCCTGCGGCTGCTGCTCGTCGGCACGATCCTCGGGGCCGCGGTCGGGGTGAGCGTCGGCGCCTACGCCGCGGTCAAGCAGTACAGGATCAGCGACCGGGTGATCGGGGTGGGCGCGTTCGTCGTCATGGCGATCCCCGTCTTCGTGCTCGCCACGCTCCTCACCGTCGCCGCGGCCGGGCTCAACGACGTCCTGGGCTTCACCCTCCTGGAGTACACCGGTGAGTACAACCCGGCGCTGAGCGGCTGGGACCAGCTCACCAACCGGCTCAACCACCTGATCCTGCCGACGATCTCCCTCACCCTCGGCCAGATCGCCTACTACAGCCGGATCCAGCGGAACATGATGCTCGACGTACTGGGCCAGGACTTCATCCGCACCGCCCGCGCCAAGGGGCTCAGCCGCAGGAACGCGCTGTTCAAGCACGCGCTGCGGACCTCGCTGGTCCCCGTCGCGACCTACTTCGCCTTCTCCTTCGGCACGATGCTGACCGGCGCGACCTTCACCGAGAAGATCTTCGGCTGGCACGGCATGGGTGCCTGGCTGGTCGACTCGATCCAGAGCCACGACGTCAACTCGGTCGCCGCGGTGAGCCTGTTCGCCGCCGTCTGCGTCCTGGTCGCCGGCTTCCTGTCGGACCTGATCGTGTCGGCCATCGACCCCCGGGTGCGGGTGAGCTAGAGATGCGCTCCAAGATCGTTCTTGCCCGCATGCTGCGGAACCGGCAGTCCCGCTACGGCCTGCTGGCTCTGGTCCTGCTCCTGCTGCTGGCCTACGTCGGCCCCCTCCTCGGCCCGCACGACTGGACCGACAAGGACTTCCTGGCCTTCATGGAGCCGCCCTCGTTCGACGAGGACGGCCACTGGTGGGGCACCACCCAGATCGGCCAGGACGTCTACGCGGTCACACTGCGCGGCATGCAGAAGTCGATCGTCATCGGCTTCCTCGTCGCGCTCTTCTCCACCGGCCTGGCCGCCCTGGTCGGCGCCACCGCCGGCTACGTCGGCGGCTGGGCGGACAAGGCCCTGATGTGGGTGACGGACCTGCTGCTCGTGCTGCCGAGCTTCCTGATCATCGCGATCGTCTCGCCCCGGCTCAAGGGCGGGTCCTGGCTCTGGTTCGTGGTCCTGCTCGCGCTCTTCTCCTGGATGATCACCTCCCGGATGGTGCGGAGCATGACGCTCTCCCTGCGGGAGCGCGAGTTCGTGGCGGCCGCGCGGTACATGGGCATCCCCGCCTGGAAGATCATCCTGCGGCACATCCTGCCGAACATCTCCTCACTTCTGATCATCGACGCCACGCTCAACGTCAGTGCGGCGATCATCGGCGAGGCGGCGCTGTCGTTCTTCGGCTTCGGCATCCAGCCGCCCGACGTCTCGCTCGGCACGCTCATCGCGGACGGCAGCGCCAAGGCCATCGGCTACCCGTGGCTCTTCGCCTTCCCGGCGGGCCTGCTCGTGCTGCTCGTCCTCAGCGTCAACCTCGTCGGCGACGGCCTGCGCGACGCCCTCGACCCGGGGAGCAACCAGTGAACGAGCCGACCACCGGGCGCGGCGCGCCCGTCCTCGAGGTCAGCGACCTCAACGTCACCTTCCGCGGCGGCATCAAGGCCGTGCGCGGCGTGAGCTACCGGCTCGACCGGGGCGAGATCCTCGGCATCGTCGGCGAGTCCGGTTCCGGCAAGTCGGTGACCTCGCTCGCCGTGATGGGCCTGCTCCCGGAGGGCGCCGAGGTCAGCGGCTCGGTGCGGCTGCACGGCCGGGAACTGATCGGTGCACCGGAGGAGGAGCTGACCCGGCTCCGCGGCAAGAGCATCGGCATGATCTTCCAGGACCCGCTCTCCGCCTTCACCCCGGTCTACACGATCGGCGACCAGATCGCCGAGGCCGTGCGCGTGCACCAGAAGGTGAGCGGGGACGTCGCCGCCAAACGGGCCGTGGAACTGCTCGACCTGGTCGGCATCCCGCACCCGCACGCGCGGGCCAAGGCGTTCCCGCACGAGTTCTCCGGGGGCATGCGCCAGCGCGCGATGATCGCCATGGCCATCGCCAACGACCCCGACGTGCTGATCTGCGACGAGCCGACCACCGCGCTCGACGTGACGATCCAGGCGCAGGTGCTGGAGGTCCTCAAGACCGCGCAGCGGGAGACCGGCGCCGCGATCGTCATGATCACCCACGATCTCGGCGTGGTCGCCGGGCTGGCCGACCGGGTGCTGGTGATGTACGCCGGAAAGCCGGTCGAGCTGGGCGCCGTGGACGATATCTACTACCGCCCGCGCATGCCGTACACGATGGGCCTGCTCGCCTCGATCCCGCGGATGGACCGCCCGACCGAGCGGCTGATCCCGATCGAGGGCAACCCGCCGTCGCCCGCGGCCCTCCCGCCGGGGTGCCCGTTCGCGCCGCGCTGCCCGCTCAAGGTCGACGCGTGCGACGACGCCGAGCCGGAACTGGAGCGGATCGGCACCGGCGGCCGCATGGCGGCGTGCATCCGCGCGCACGAGATCGACCTCAAGAACCTGGACGGCGCGGACGTCTACCCGGTGCCGGAGCCGCCGGCCGAGGCGGAGGAGTCCGGGCCGCGCGAGGCGCGGGAGACCGTGCTCCGGGTCGGCGACCTGATCCGGCACTACCCGCTGATGAAGGGCGCGGTGTTCAAGCGCCGGGTCGGCACCGTGTACGCGGTGGACGGGATCAGCTTCGACGTCCGCGAGGGCGAGACGCTGGCCCTGGTCGGCGAGTCCGGCTGCGGCAAGACGACCACGCTCCAGCAGATCATGCAGCTGTCGGCCCCGCAGGGCGGCACGGTCGTGGTGCTCGGCAAGGACAGCGCGAAGCTCGCCAGGGCCGAGCGCAGGGGACTGCGCCAGGACCTGCAGATCGTCTTCCAGGACCCGATGGCCGCGCTCGACCCGCGCATGCCGGTCGGCGACATCCTCGCCGAGCCGCTGCGCGCGCACGGCCGCAAGGACGTCCGGGCCGTCAAGAGCAGGGTGGCCGAGCTGCTCACCCTGGTGGGCCTGGCGCCCGAGCACGCCGAGCGCTACCCGCAGCACTTCTCCGGCGGCCAGCGCCAGCGCATCGGCATCGCCCGCGCCCTGGCGCTGGAGCCGAAGCTGGTCGTGCTGGACGAGCCGGTCTCGGCGCTGGACGTCTCCATCCAGGCGGGCGTGATCAACCTGCTGGAGGACCTGAAGGTCCGCCTGGGCCTGTCCTACCTGTTCGTCGCGCACGACCTGTCGGTGGTCCGGCACATCGCCGACCGCGTCGCGGTCATGTACCTCGGGAGGATCGCCGAGATCGGCGAGGTCGACGAGGTGTACGGCGCGCCGGCGCACCCCTACACGCGGGCGCTGCTCTCGGCGATCCCGCTGCCCGACCCCGAGAAGGAGCGCACGCGCACGCGCATCCTGCTCGAGGGCGACCTGCCCAGCCCGGCGGACCCGCCGTCGGGGTGCAGGTTCCGCACCCGCTGCCCGAAGCGCGCCCTGCTGGGCGAGCCGGAGGCGCGCAGATGCGCGGAGGAGGAGCCCTCCGTCGTACGGCTCGCGTCCGGCGCCGACCACGGCGCCGCCTGCCACTACCCCGAAGGCGTCGAGGCCGTCCCGGCCCCGCGTCCGTAGAGATTCCCTGGAGGAACACGTGAAGGTCGCCCACAAGGCCGCCGCCGGGGCCGCGCTCCTGGCCCTGGCCCTCACCGCCTGCGGCGGCGGTGCCGCGGACAAGCCCAAGGCCGGTTCGACCGAGGCCGCCAAGGAGGCCCAGCAGGCCGCCGCCCAGCTGCCGGGCATCTCCATCAACCCGGTCGCCTACGAGCAGGTCGCCGAGGGCGGCACCGTGACCCTGGCCACCAGCTCGTGGCAGGCGAACTGGAACTACAACCAGGTCAACGGCACCCACGACAACACCGACCAGGTGATGGAGGCGCTCATGCCGAACGCCTTCCTCTCCGACGACAAGGCCGACGTCGTCAACCACCCGGACTACGTCACCGAGTGGAAGATGGAGCTGCAGGGCGAGACCCAGGTCGTCACCTACAAGATCCACGAGAAGGCGACCTGGTCGGACGGGACGCCGATCACCTACAAGGACTTCCAGGCGCAGTGGAAGGCCCTGAACGGCGAGGACAAGAAGTACCAGGTCTCCTCGACCGACGGCTACGACCGGGTCGAGTCGGTGGAGAAGGGCGCCACCGACAAGGACGTCGTGGTGACCTTCGCCAAGCAGTACCCGGACTGGAAGGGCATGTTCGCGCCGCTCTACCCGGCCTCCACCAACGGCGACCCCGAGGTCTTCAACAAGGGCTGGGTCGGCAAGATCCCCGTCACCGCCGGCCCGTTCAAGGTCGAGTCCATCAACGAGACCACCAAGGCCGTGACCCTGGTCCGCGACGACAAGTGGTGGGGCCGCAAGGCCAAGCTCGACAAGGTGATCTTCCGCGCCATGGAGACCGGTGCGACGATCAACGCCTTCGTCAACGGCGAGCTCGACGCGGTCGAGATCGCCGCGGGCGACGCCGCCGGCCTCAAGCGGGTCAAGGAGGTGGCGAACTCCGACGTCCGCAAGGCCGCGGCCCCGAACTGGCGCCACATCACCGTCAACGGCTCCAGCGAGCTGCTGAAGGACAAGTCGGTCCGCCAGGCCGTCGCGATGGGCATCAACCGCGAGACGATCGCCGCGTCCGACCTCAAGGACATGGACTGGCCGATCCAGACGCTCGGCAACCACCTGTACATGAACACCCACAAGGGCTACGTGGACAACTCCGGCGAGGTCGGCAAGTACAACCCGGAAAAGGCCAAGCAGCTGCTGGAGGCCGCCGGCTGGAAGCAGGAGGGCGAGTACCGCAAGAAGGACGGCAAGGAGTTCGCCGTCCGCTTCACCGTCCCGGCCTCGCTGCCCGTGGCCAAGCAGGAGGGTGAGCTCACCCAGGCGATGCTGAAGGAGATCGGCGTCAAGGTCACCGTGGAGGCGGTCCCGGACGACAAGTTCTTCGACGACTACATCATCCCCGGCAACTTCGACCTGGTGCCGTTCTCCTGGCTGGGCACGCCCTTCCCGAACACCTCCCTGCCGCAGATCTACAAGACGCCGACGGGGCCGGACAACTACGGCAGCAACTTCCCGCGCACCGGCACCCCCGAGCTCGACGCCCTGATCGACCAGGCGGCCGGTGAGATGGACCCGCAGAAGGCCATCGAGCTGGGCAACCAGGCCGACAAGCTGATCTGGGACCTGGTCCACACCATCCCGCTGTACCAGCGCCCGGACATCTACGGAGCCAAGAAGAACCTGGCCAACTACGGCTCCTTCGGTTTCGCCGACCCGAAGGACTGGACGGCGGTCGGCTTCACCAAGTAGGCCCTGCACACCACCGTGCCCTTCCCCGCTCCGGCGGGGGAGGGCGCCGCCTTCTCCGGGTTCCTCCCGGGCCCGTCAGGAGAAGGCCACGCTGCGGGACAGGGGGTAGACGTTGCCCGCCCGCTGCGGGAGCAGTGCCTCCGCGCAGTCCGGGCAGGCGAACAGCACCGCTTCGCTGGGGAGGCGGCCGATCCGGACCCTGGGGCGGGGCCACCGCTTGTGGCAGGCCACGCAGGCGTCCCCCTCGCACTGGGCGGGGGTCAGGCCCTCGGGGTCGAACATAATGAGCCGTGCCGTCGCGGTCGGCCTCCAGTGCATCGCGCTTCCCGTCCTGATCACGCAGTCTCCCGTCGGAACCGTTATAACCCCGCCACCCTCAGTGATCGCTTTGCTGAGTCCCAAGCTGCGGTTAAATCGCCTCCCGGGAGGGGGTTGAGCGACGACAAAAAGGGGCACACGGCATCAAGCCGGGTGCCCCTTCTGGATCGTGATAAACGGTCAGACCTCGCAGACCGCCTTCTCCAGGATCTCCAGCGCCTCCTGGAGCAGGTGCTCGGGCATGACCAGCGGAGGCAGGAAACGCAGCACGTTGCCGTAGGTGCCCGCGGTCAGCACGAGCAGGCCCTCGGCGTGGCAGCGCCTGGCGATCTCGGCCGCGGCGGTGGGGTGCGGCTCCAGAGTGCCCGGGACGACCAGCTCGATGGCGGTCATGGCGCCCCGGCCGCGCACGTCGCCGACGATCGGGGCCCGCTCGGCGAGGGCCCGCAGACGGGGCAGCATGACCTCGCCGATCCGGCGGGCCCTGCCGACCAGGTCCTCGGCCTCGATGGTCTCCAGCACCCCGAGCGCCGCCTCGCAGGCCAGCGGGTTGCCGCCGTAGGTGCCGCCCAGGCCGCCGACGTGCACCCTGTCGAGGAGCTCGGCCCGCCCGGTGACGGCGGCCAGCGGCAGGCCGCCCGCGATTCCCTTGGCGGTGACGATGATGTCGGGGACGATGCCCTCGTCCTCGCAGGCGAACAGGTGGCCGGTGCGGGCGAAGCCGGTCTGCACCTCGTCGGCGATGAAGACGATGCCGTTCGCCCGGCAGTACTCGGCGATCCGCGGCAGGAAGCCCCTGGCCGGCTCGATGAAGCCGCCCTCGCCGGCGATCGGCTCGATCACGACCGCCGCCACGTTCCCGGCGCCGACCTGCTTGTCGATCTGGTCGATGGCCTGCGCCGCCGCCTCCTGCGCGCAGTTCTCCGCACCCGTGGGCCAGCGGAACGGGTAGGCCAGCGGCACCCGGTAGACCTCGGGGGCGAACGGTCCGAAACGGTGCTTGTACGGCATGTTCTTGGCCGTCAGGGACATCGTCAGCAGGGTCCGGCCGTGGTAGCCGTGGTCGAAGACCACGACCGCCGGGCGGCCGGTGGCGTGCCGGGCGACCTTGACCGCGTTCTCCACGGCCTCGGCGCCGCTGTTGAGCAGGAAGGTGCGCTTGGCGTGGTCACCGGGGGTGATCTCGTTGAGCTTCTCGGCGACCTGCACGTACGACTCGTACGGGGTGACCATGAAGCAGGTGTGCGTGAAGTCCGCGGCCTGCCGCTGCACCCGCTCGACCACGCGCGGCGCGGAGTTGCCGACGCTCGTCACCGCGATGCCCGAGCCGAAGTCGATCAGGGAGTTGCCGTCGGCGTCGACGACGACACCGCCGCCCGCGTGGGTCACGAAGACCGGCAGCGTCGTGCCGATGCCCGGCGGGACGGCCGACTGCTTGCGCGCGAACAGCTCGCGGGACCTCGGACCGGGGATCTCGGTGACGACGCGGCGCTCCTGGGGGAGGGACGGGCCGCCCTGGGTGACGGTGCTCATGCTGTGACGGTATGCGGGCCGGGCCGACGTGCCGATGATGCACTATGGCAAAATCACCGGGACCGATATGGCCGTGACGTACAAAAAGGGAAGGTCACCGTGGCTCCGACGCTCCGCACCGTCGTGCACCGGGCGCCGCTCGGCCTCTCCGTGCTCACCGGCCGCGACGCGCTCGACCGGCCGGTGCGCTGGGTCGCGGTCAGCGAGCTGGAGGACCCCACCCCGTTCCTGGAGGGCGGCGAGCTCGTGCTGACCACCGGCATGCGGCTGGACGCCGCGGGCGCCGGGCCGTACGTCGGGCGCCTGGTCGCCCGCGGGGTCAGCGGGCTGGGGTTCGGCGTCGGCCTGGGGCACGGGGAGATCCCCGCCGAGCTGCTGGCCGCCGCGGACCGGGCGGGGCTGCCGCTGCTGGAGGTGCCGCGCGAGACCCCGTTCGTCGCGATCGGCAAGGCGGTCAGCGACCTGCTCGCCGCCGAGCAGTACGAGGAGATCACCCGGGCCTTCGCCGCGCAGGGCCGCCTGACCCGCGCGGCGCTGCGGCCCGAGGGGGCGCGGGCCGTGGTCGACCGCCTCGCCCGCGAGCTGGGCGGCTGGGCGGTCCTGCTCGACGAGGCGGGAGCCGTACGGCACGCGGCGGGGCGGGGCGCGGCCGCCGTCGGCGGGATCCTGCCCGAGCTCGGCCGCCTGCGCGGGCGCGCGCGGGAGGGCGGGAGCCCCGCCAGCCTGGCCTTCTCCACCCCCGGGGAGCACGTCGTCGTCCAGCCGGTCGGCGCGCGCCGCACCGGGGGGTTCTTCGCGGTCGGCCTCGGCAAGCCGTTCACACCGGTCGAGCACACCGTGGTCAACGCGGCGGGTTCCCTGCTCACCCTCGCGCTGGAGCACGGCCGCGAGCACCTGGCCGCCGAACGCCGGGTCCGCGCCGCGGCGCTCCGGCTGCTGCTGGCCGGCCAGGTGGAGGCCGGCCGGGAGACGCTGGAGCGGCTGGGCGACCGGTTCCCCGACGGGCCGCTGGTGGTGCTGGCCGCCGGAGGCGACCGCGAGGCGGCGCTGGAGGCGGCGGGGGAGGAGATCGCGGTGGCCGACGGCGACCGGGTGCTGGTCCTCGTCCCCGCGGCCGGGGCGGAGGAGGCGGCCGCCGCCCTCGCCGCCCGGGCCGGCGCCTGCCCGCTCGGGGTCGGCGCGCCGGTGGGCCCGGAGGAGCTGCGGACCGGGATCGAGCAGGCCGACCGGGCGCTCGCCTCGGCCCGGGGACCGGCCGGTCCGGTCGTGCGCTTCGCCGACCTGGCGGGCCGGGGGCTGCTGGCGCTGCTGGACGCCGGTGCGGCCGCGGCGTTCTCCTCGGCGCTGCTCGCCCCGCTGCGGGAGTACGGCTCCCGCGCCGACCTGGTGGAGTCGCTCCGCGCCTACCTGGCGTGCAACGGGCACTGGGACGCGGCGGCCCAGCGGCTGGGGGTGCACCGGCACACCCTGCGCTACCGCATGCGCCGGGTCGCCGAGCTGCTCGGCCGCGACCTGGACGACCCGGCGGTCCGCGCCGAGCTGTGGGTGGCGCTGAGCGTCTAGCGGGGGCCGGCGGGCGGCGCCGGGTGTCCGGGCGGTGGGTGTCCGGGCGGTGGGTGTCCGGGCGGTGGGTGTCCGGTGTCTCGGCGTCCGGGTGTCTCGGCGTCCGGTGGCTAGAAGGCGCGCGGCAGGTCCGGCCGTCCGGTGCCGGTCACGAGGTAGCGGTAGATGATGGCCCGGGTGGCGGCGTCGAAGGCGGAGCCGTCGCGCAGGTGCCCGGCACGTTCCAAACTGATCGCCCCCTGGGCCGCGGACCAGAGCACGTCGGCGATCCTGCGGGGCTGGGTGGGGACGAGCTGGCCCGCCGAGATGCAGTCGGCGATCACCCGGTCGAAGATGTTGAGCGCCGCCCGGGCCAGGGTCCTGGCCCGCTCGCTGGGCGTGAAACCGGGGATGGCCCGCTCGAACATCAGGCTGTAGTAACCCGGCTCGGCCAGCGCGGCCTCCCGGTAGGCGGTGCCCAGCGCGGTGAGGCGCTCCAGGGAGTCGGGGTGGGCGGGCACGGCCTCCAGACGGCGCCGGAAGCGCTCGAAGCCCTCCAGGTAGAGCGCCTCGGCCAGTCCCTCCTTGCTGCCGAACATGGTGTAGATGACGGTGGTGGAGCAGCCGGCCTCGGTGGCGATGCGCCGCATCGACAGGCTCTCCGGGCCGATGGTGAGCAGCAGGTGGTTCGCCACGTCGAGGAGCTTGGCGCGGAGCTCGTCCTGTCCGGCGCGGTCACCGGAGAGGTAGGCGCCCTGGAGCCCGAGCGGGACCGAGGAGGTCAATGGGGCCACGCCTTTCCGCTCGGGGGGACTCGCATCGAATGACTTAGCCACGGGGAAGATCGTTCAAACCGCTGGCCGGACAGAAATATCGCCAATAAACCTGTTTTAAGGATGGAATCAAGATGGGTCGTTTTATCCGGATCGGCGCGTCCGCCGAGAGGCCTTGTGCGGAGTGGAGGGGCGCCGGACCCGGCGGGGTGGCATAGCGTCGGAGGCATGGACGTGCGCCCCTTCTGGCTCGCCGGCCGCCCCGCCACCGGGGACGCCGAGCTCACCGTGACCAACTCGCATGACGGCCGCGTCGTCGGCGTCTGCTCCGTGCCGACCCCGGACCAGGTCGAGGAGGCCGTCGCCGCGGCGGAGGCCGTGCGCAAGGAGGCCGCGGCCCTGCCCGTCCACGTGCGGGCCGAGGCCCTGGCCCACGTCTCGCGCCGCCTGGCCGAGCGCGCCGACGAGATCGCCCGCCTGATCACCGAGGAGAACGGCAAGCCGGTCTTCTGGGCCCGGGGCGAGGTCGGTCGCGCGGTCTCCACCTTCCGCTTCGCCGCCGAGGAGACCCGCCGCTCCGGCGGCGAGGCGATGCGCCTGGACACCGAGCCCGCCGCGGCCGGTCGCCTCGCCTACGTCTCCCGCGTCCCGCGCGGGCCGATCCTGGCGATCACGCCGTTCAACTTCCCGCTCAACCTGGTCGCCCACAAGGTCGCTCCGGCCATCGCCGTCGGCGCCCCGGTCGTCGTCAAGCCCGCCCCCGCGACGCCGCTCTCGGCGCTGCTGCTCGGTGAGATCCTCGCCGAGACGGACCTGCCCGCGGGCATGTTCTCCGTGCTCCCGGTGCCCAACGAGCGCGCCGCCGCGCTGGTCGAGGACCCGCGCCTGCCGGTGGTCTCGTTCACCGGCTCCGGCCCGGTCGGCTACGCGATCATGGAAAGCGTGCCGCGCAAGCACGTCACCCTGGAGCTCGGCGGGAACGCCGCCGCGGTCGTCCTGGCCGACGCCGACCTCGACTGGGCCGCCTCCCGGGTGGCGCTGTTCTCCAACTACCAGGCCGGGCAGAGCTGCATCGCGGTCCAGCGGGTGATCGTCGAGGAGTCCGTGCGGGACGACTTCCTGGCCCGGCTGGTCCCGGCCGTCGAGGCGCTGGTGACGGGGGACCCGGCCGACGAGAAGACCCAGGTCGGGCCGCTGGTCTCCGCCGAGGCCGCCGAGCGGGTCGAGCAGTGGGTCGCCGAGGCCGTCGCCGGCGGGGCCCGCGTGCTGACCGGGGGCACCCGCGACGGCGCCACCGTCGCGCCGACCGTCCTGGCCGACGCGCCCGCCGGGGCGAGGGTCTCCTGCGAGGAGGTCTTCGGCCCGGTGATGGTCGTGCAGAGCGTCTCCGGGCCGGACGAGGCCTTCGCCGCGGTCAACGACTCGAAGTACGGCCTGCAGGCCGGCGTGTTCACCCGGAGCCTCGACCTGGCCTTCCGGGCGAACCGGGAGCTGGAGGTCGGCGGCGTGGTCATCGGGGACGTGCCGTCCTACCGCGCCGACCAGATGCCCTACGGGGGCGTCAAGGAGTCCGGGACCGGCCGCGAGGGCGTCCGCTCGGCGATGGCCGACTACACCTACGAGAAGGTCATGGTCCTGACCGGGCTGAGCCTGTAGGCCCCCCGGGATCTTCCGGTGGGCGTACGGCCCCGCGCTCCGGAGCGCGGGGCCGCACGGGGGCGCGGCGGAGGAGCGGGTCAGGACCGCTGGGCCGTGAGGTAGAGCTCCTTGGCGGTGTCGCCGAAGTAGGGGCCGTACATCGTGCCGTGGTCGTCGCTGTACTTGAAGCTGCTCACCGAGGTGATGGTGCCGCGGCCGGTCGCGGGGTCGAAGTCGTTGAACCACGGACCGCCGCTGGACCCGGCCGTCATGTTGCAGCGCAGGCCCTGGTCGCGGGTCTGGCCGTACGGGTCCTCGCGGACCGGTCCGGCGCAGTAGATCATGTGCTCGCCGTCGTAGGGCGGGTCGACGGGGAAGCCGAAGCCGTAGGCGTGGCGGCCGCGGGCCGTGCCGAAGGCGATCTCCTGAGCGCCCACCACGTCGGCGAGGTGCCTGCCGTTCCTGGTGTTGAGCGCGACCATGGCCAGGTCGTGGCTGTCGTCCGCGCTGCGCGACCAGGGGCCCGCGACGAACATGCGGCGGGCGGTGAAGCGCCCGTGCGGCTGGCTGCCCTGGTCGTAGCCGGGCACGAAGGTCCAGTTCTCCGCCCACGCGCCGGCCCCGTCCTTGACGCAGTGCCCGGCGGTGACGACGAGGTCGCGGTTCCCGCTCCGGACCGAGCTCGCCGAGCAGACGAAGTCGACCCCGTTGAGGGTGAGGAACACGCGTCCGGTGGTGCTGCGCACCGCGCCGCCCGCGGTCCAGCGGGCCCCGCTGGTCACGGCGGTGGCGGGGGCGGCGGCCCGGCGGCGGGCGGGGGCTCCGGCGGGGGCGGCCCGGTGGCGCGCGGCGGCCGGTGCTGCGGTCGGGGCCGCGGCCGGCCCGGCCCGGCCTGGTAGCGCGCGGCCCGGCCCCGCGGCGCCGGCCGGCCGCTGCGGCGCTGAGCCGGTCGGGTCCGCGGCGCCTGCGGGGCCCGGTGCGCCGGCGGGCCGCCTGGTGAGCGCCGTGACCGGGCCCAGGGCGCCGGTGAGCGTGTCGAGGAGGCCGAGCGGGACGGCCTCCGCCATCCGGCGGGGGGTCCAGTAGCCGAGCACGCGCCGCTGCTCCGCCGCGCTGCGGGCGGCCGCGTGCTCGACGATGTCGGGGCCGCCCGTGCCCCCTCCGGTCCGGAGGGCCCTGCCGGGGGCGTGCGCGGGGGGCAGGAGGAGGGCCGCGGCCACCACGCCGACGCCGGCGAGGCCGCGTCCGTGCTCGGTGGTGGTCGCGCCGATGAGGGGGGCGCCCGTCAGCCCGATGACGAGGGGGGCGGCCGCAAGCAGGGCGAGGCTCGGGGTCATGGCCCCGAGTTTGCACTACCCCAGGTTTCCGCGTGGCTACTTTGCGTGAAGCTGCGGAGCGTCGGTGCCCTGGGCGGCCCGGTAGACGGCCTGGGCCTCCATGCCGAAGTAGGGGCCGAACATCCAGCCGCTCGCGAAGCCGTACTTGAAGCTGTTCACCGAGTTCAGGGTGCCCAGCCCGGTGGCCTCGTCGAAGTCGAGGAACCACGGTCCGCCGCTCGACCCGCCCGTCATGTCGCAGTTCAGCCCGAGGTCGCGGGACATCAGGAAGTCGTCGAACGCCCGGCCGCTGCAGTAGACCAGCTCCGAGCCGTCGTAGGGGGCGGCGGCGGGGTAGCCGAAGGCGTGCATCTGCCGCCTGCGGGCCTGGTTGAAGGCGACGCCCTGGCCGCCGACCACGTCGGTCAGGTGCCGTCCGTTCAGCGGGGCCACCACGGCGGCGGCCACGTCGTGGTCGATGTCCTCGGCGTCGTTCCACTGCGGGGTGGTGTAGAGCGTGGTGGCCACCCAGGTGCCGTGCGGCCGCTCGCCGCCGTCGTAGCCCGGCACGAAGACCCAGTTGGTGTGGAACGCGCCGCCCATCTTCACGCAGTGCCCGGCGGTGATCACCGTGCTCCTGTTCTCGCTGGTCACCGCGTTGCCGGAGCAGGAGGCGTTCCGTCCCTGGTAGGTGAAGAAGACCCGCCCGGCGGTCCCGGTGACGGCTCCGCCGCGGGTCCAGGGGGAGCCGTCGACGGCGCGGGCCGCCCGGGCCGGGGCGGTCGCCCTGCTCCTGCCGGCGGCCGCGCCCCCGTCGCCGGCCGTGCTCCCGCCGTCCGCGGCGTCCCGCCCGCCCGGGGCGGTCGGGGGAACGGTGACCGGGGCGGCCGCGGACTGCGCGGCGGCCGCGGAGCCGGTGAGCCGGACGCCCTTCTTCCGGGGGGCGAGGGCGTCGAGCGGCCGGGCCGCCTCCATCTTCGCCTCGGTCCAGTAGCGCCGCACGACGCGCTGTTCGGTCCCCGTGTCGGCGGCCTCCTTCTCCACGGGGGCGGGGGTCGCGGGCGCCGCGGCGGGGCCTCCGGCGGCGTGGGCGGCGACCGGGGGGAGCAGGGCGCCTCCGGTGACGAGGGCGAGAAGGGGGACGAGGCGTGCCGTGCGGCGCATGTGTACCTCCCGAGACCTGGATGCTGACTCGGGAAGCTAGTGCGCCGGATATCCGCATTTCTCAAGCTTTACAACTATTGATATGGCGGAATTCGGACGTAAATCACGATTCTCATCGTGTGTTTCTCCGGTCACGGATTCCGGCCGGTCCGCCGCACGCCGGACGTCCGTGAGAATGGGACGGTGCAGACAGACATCACCCGCTCCGTCGTCCTGCTCGGCTCGACCGGCTCCGTCGGGACCCAGTCCCTCGACGTCATCGCCCGCAACCCCGGCAGGTTCCGGGTGGCGGCGCTCGCCGCCGGAGGCGGCCGGATCGACCTGCTGGCCCGCCAGGCGGCCGAGTTCCGGCCCGAGGCGGTGGCCGTGGCCGACCCGGCGGCCCTGCCCGCGCTGAAGGAGGCCCTGGCCGCCCGCGGGGTGACCGCCACGGTCCTGGCCGGACCCGAGGGGGTCGCCGAGGCGGCCGCCTGGCCGTGCGACACCGTGCTCAACGGCATCACCGGCGCGCTCGGGCTGACCTCGACGCTGGCCGCGCTGGAGGCGGGCCGGACGCTCGCGCTGGCCAACAAGGAGTCGCTGATCGTCGGCGGGCCGCTGGTCAAGCGCCTGGCCAAGCCCGGGCAGCTGCTCCCGGTCGACTCCGAGCACGCCGCGCTCGCCCAGTGCCTGTGGGCGGCCGGCCCCACCGGCCCCGACGCCTCCGCCGTACGGAAGCTGATCGTCACCGCCAGCGGCGGGCCGTTCCGCGGCCGGTCCCGCGCGGAGCTCGGCGGGGTGACGCCGGAGCAGGCCCTGGCCCACCCGACCTGGTCGATGGGGCCGGTCATCACCGTGAACTCGGCCACACTCGTCAACAAGGGCCTGGAGGTCATCGAGGCCCACCTGCTCTTCGACGTCGGCTTCGACCGGATCGACGTCGTGGTCCACCCGCAGTCGGTCGTGCACTCCATGGTGGAGTTCGTCGACGGGTCGGTCATCGCCCAGGCCAGCCCGCCGGACATGCGGCTGCCCATCGCGCTCGCCCTCGGCTGGCCCGAGCGGGTCGCCGGAGCGGCCCCCGCCGTCGACTGGACCCGGGCCCACACCTGGACCTTCGAGCCGCTGGACGACGAGGCCTTCCCCGCGGTCGCGCTCGCCCGCCACGTCGGCTCCGCGGGCGGCACGGCCCCGGCCGTCTACAACGCGGCCAACGAGGTCTGCGTGGAGGCGTTCCTGGGCGGGCGGCTGCCGTTCACCGGCATCCTGGACACCGTGGCCGCGGTCGTCGCCGAGCATGCCCCGGGCGAGGCCGGTTCGGTCGAGGAGGTGCTCGCCGCCGACGGATGGGCGCGGATCCGGGCGCGGGAGCTCACCGCCACTGCCTAGACTGGAGCGGCCGTCGACTTTTCAAAAAGGCTGGGAAAATGACTTCTGTGGCTCTCGGTATCCCCTCGGTGAGGACCAAGCCGATCGCCGAGCGACGCCGTTCCCGTCAGATCATGGTCGGTTCCGTGCCGGTGGGAGGTGACGCGCCGGTCTCGGTGCAGTCGATGACCACCACGGTCACCGCCGACGTCAACGCCACCCTGCAGCAGATCGCCGCGCTGACCGCGTCGGGCTGCCAGATCGTCCGGGTCGCCGTGCCGTCCCAGGACGACGCCGAGGCGCTGCCGATCATCGCGAAGAAGTCGCAGATCCCGGTGATCGCCGACATCCACTTCCAGCCGAAGTACGTCTTCGCCGCGATCGAGGCGGGCTGCGCGGCGGTCCGGGTCAACCCGGGCAACATCAAGAAGTTCGACGACAAGGTCGGCGAGATCGCGCGCGCCGCCGCCGACCACGGGGTGCCGATCCGGATCGGCGTCAACGCCGGCTCGCTCGACCCGCGCCTGCTGCAGAAGTACGGCAAGGCGACCCCCGAGGCGCTGGTGGAGTCGGCGCTGTGGGAGTGCTCGCTCTTCGAGGAGCACGGCTTCCGGGACATCAAGATCTCGGTCAAGCACAACGACCCGGTCGTGATGATCCAGGCCTACCGGCTGCTCGCGGCCAGGTGCGACTACCCGCTCCACCTCGGCGTCACCGAGGCGGGCCCGGCGTTCCAGGGCACGATCAAGTCGGCCGTGGCGTTCGGCGCCCTGCTGGCGGAGGGCATCGGCGACACCATCCGGGTCTCGCTGTCGGCCCCGCCGGTGGAGGAGATCAAGGTCGGCATCGGGATCCTGGAGTCGCTGAACCTGCGCGAGCGCGGCCTGGAGATCGTCTCCTGCCCGTCCTGCGGCCGGGCCCAGGTCGACGTCTACACCCTGGCCGAGCAGGTCCAGGCCGGGCTGGAGGGGCTGAAGGTCCCGCTGCGCGTGGCGGTCATGGGCTGTGTCGTCAACGGCCCCGGCGAGGCCCGCGAGGCGGACCTGGGCGTGGCCTCCGGCAACGGCAAGGGCCAGATCTTCGTCAAGGGCGAGGTCATCAAGACCGTCCCCGAGTCGCAGATCGTGGAGACCCTGATCGAGGAGGCCCTGCGGCTGGCCGAGGAGATGGGCGTCGAGGTCGACCTCGACGACGACGCCCCCGGCCCCGAGGTCGTCGTGCGCTGACCCGGCGGGGTCCTGCGGGCCCGGCCGGGACGCCCTGGTCCTTCGGGGCGTCTCCGGCCCGCGTCGTGCCCGGGCCCGTCCGGGACCCCCGGTCCTTCGGTGGATCTCCGGCCCGCGTCGTGGCCGAGTCCGGCCGGACGGCCGCGGGCCGCAATCAATTGACTACGCGATGGTAAGCATCCGGCCTGGTGGCCGGTGGTGCGGCGACCCTCCGGGGGACGATCTCCCTGCCGATCGAGGAGAGGGAGTCCCAGTGAAGAGGGTCGTCGGGGTTGTCGCGGGCGTCGGGATGCTCGTCGTCGCCGTCGGGGTGCCGCCTCGGGCGATGGCGCACGTCAGGCAGGATCTCGTGTGGGGGGCCTGCGACGGGGCGGGTGCGGGACGCGGGAGCGCCCCGGCCGCCCCGGCGGTGGAGTGCGCCACGCTCAGGGTGCCGCTCGACTACCGGCAGCCGTACCGGACGATCGGCATCGCGCTGAACCGGATCAAGGGGAGGACCCCGCGGAGCGGGAACCACCTGGGCGTCCTGCTGGTCAACCCCGGAGGGCCGGGCGCCTCCGGCCGGGACCTGGCCAAGTACGTCGCGGCGGCGCTCCCCGGCGGGCTGGCGGACCGGTTCGACGTGATCGGCTTCGACCCGCGCGGGGTGGGGGAGAGCACGCCCGCGCTGCGGTGCGTGGACCCGGACAAGTACTACGCGCCGCCGCGCCCGGACCACGTCCCGAAGACCGCGCAGGAGGAGTCCGTGCTGGTCGGCCGGGCCCGTGAGTACGCCGAGGCGTGCGAGACGCGGTGGAGCTGGTTCCTGCCCCACCTGACCACGGAGAACTCCGCCCGGGACATGGACATGATCAGGGCGGCGCTGGGCGAGCCCCGGATCAGCTACCTGGGCTACTCCTACGGGACCTACCTCGGCGCGGTCTACGCGACGCTCTTCCCCCGGCGGGTCAAGCGGCTGGTCCTGGACAGCGTGGTCGACCCCCGCGGGATCTGGTACGCCTCCAACCTCAAGCAGAACGCCTACTTCGACCGGCGGCACCGCGACTTCCTGGCGTGGACGGCCCGCAACAACCGCGTCTACCGGCTGGGCGCGACGGCCAAGGCCGTCTCCTTCGCCTGGTACGCCACCCGGGAGCGGTTGCGCACCCGCCCGGCGGGCGGCGTGGTCGGCCCCAGCGAGTTCGACGACGTCTACACCGTCGGCGGTTACTCCGACGCGCTCTGGCCGGAGCTCGCCCGGGCCTTCTCCGCGTACGTCAGGCGGGGCGACACCGCGCCCCTGCTGGCCGCCTACCGCAGGCACGCCAAGAACGACGCCGCCACCGAGAACGGCTACGCCGTCTACCTCGCGACGGAGTGCGCGGACGCGCGCTGGCCCCGCGACTGGAACAGGTGGCGGGCCGACACGGCCGCGATCCACGCCAGGGCGCCCTTCCTCGCCTGGCAGAACGCCTGGTACAACGCGCCGTGCGCGTTCTGGCCCGGGCGGGGCGGAGTCCCGGTGAAGATCCGGCAGGACCGGGCCCTGCCGGGCGCGCTGCTGATCCAGTCCCGGCGCGACGCCGCCACGCCCTACCCGGGCGCGCTGGAGATGCGCCGGATCCTCACCCGCTCCCGGCTGGTGGTCGAGGGCGGCGGCGACCACGGCGTCGCGCTCTTCGAGGGCAACCGCTGCGTGGACGGGCACCTGGCCGCCTACCTGCGGGACGGGACGCTGCCCGGACGCGCCGGACGGACCAGGGCGGGGGTCGACGCGCGCTGCGCCGCCGGTCCCGGACCTCAGCCCGCGACCCGGGCCGAACGCATACCGATGACAGCGGATCTGGGCAGGTAAACACCGATCTGCGAGCCGGTCCTGTCAAACCGGGAGGTCTCGCGTAGGCTGGGCCCGTGATGCTGCGCACAACGGCGTCGCGCGTGCTCGACGACAACGATCGCGACGAGGTCCTGGCGCTTCTCGACACCGACCCCGTCGCCAATGTGTTCGTCGCCTCCAGGGTCCGGTCCGTCGGGCTCAATCCGGCCCGGCTCGGCGGGCAGATGTGGGGGTTCGGGTCGCGCGGCGGCCTGACCTCGCTCTGCTACGCCGGAGCCAACCTCGTCCCGGTGAACGCCGGTCCCGAGGCCGTGCACGCCTTCGCCGACCGGGCCCGGCGGCAGGGGCGCCGCTGCTCCTCCATCGTCGGCCCGGCCGACGCGGTCGAGCCGCTCTGGGAGCGGCTGGAGCCCTACTGGGGCCCCGCCCGCGCGGTCCGCTGGGCCCAGCCGCTGATGGCCACCGCCACGCCCGCCCCGATCCCGCCCGACCCGCTGGTGCGGCGCGTGCGGCCGGAGGAGTTCGAGACCCTGTTCCCCGCCTGCGTGGCGATGTTCACCGAGGAGGTGGGCATCTCGCCCGAGGCGGGCGACGGCGGCGCGCTCTACAGGTCGCGGGTGGCGGAGCTGATCCGGATCGGCCGCTCCTACGCCAGGATCGACGACGGCACCGTCGTCTTCAAGGCCGAGATCGGCGCGGTCACCCCCCAGGCCTGCCAGATCCAGGGGGTCTGGGTCGATCCCGCCTGGCGCGGCCGGGGGCACGCGGCGACCGGCATGGCCGCGGTGGTCGAGCAGGCCCTCGCCTGCTTCGCCCCGGTGGTCTCGCTGTACGTCAACGACTACAACGCCCCCGCCCGGTCCGCCTACCGGAAGGCGGGCTTCACGGAGGTCGGCACCTTCATGTCGGTGCTGTTCTGAGGCCTGTCCTTCGAATCATGAGAGGCCAGTCCAAGGTCGCGACCAGCAGGATCCGGCAGCGGTGGACGACCGCGCGCTCGGCGTATCGAGAGGCCAGCACGCGGTACCGCTGATGGTCGCCCACGACGACGGGCGCCCATGATCAGTCCGAACCGGTGAGATCGTAGGCGACGTCGGCCATTCCACCCACCCGCACTGATTCTGTCCGACGGTGAAGACGGCACCGCCATCTTCGGCCAGGTGCGGGTCACGGGTCCGGCGCAGGAGATATCCGCAGACCAGATGCCAGTGTTCGCGATAGAGCTGCTCGATACGGCTGTCGATGGCGTCCTCCGCGAACGGGATATCGTCTTCACACCATCACAGACGAAGCCATCCGCCCCATGGGCCACACCCGAATCCGTGCCGCCCGCACGGCGCGGCACCTCGAGATCCGGCCCATGGCCGGTGTCACCTGGATCTCGGCTGGACCCGAAGACCGTCCCGCACCCGCTTCCGCGTGGTCACCAGCGGTCGTGCGAGTCCGTCCGGCTCATCGGTCACCGACCGGGTTGGAATTCGACGAGGTGGACATGGACGGCGAACTGCTCACCCCTCTGGAAGGCCGGTCGGATGCAGGCTGATTCCGCGGAGCTGCGTGCCCGCGTCGATGACTCCCCGATGTCCCGTATGCAGTGGTCCGCGATCGTCGTGTGCGTGCTGCTCAACGTCCTGGACGGTTTCGACATCCTGGTCATGTCCTACACCTCCGCCGCGGTGTCGGACGAGTGGTCACTGTCGAGCTCACAGCTCGGCCTGCTGCTCAGCGTGGGCCTGGTCGGGATGGCACTGGGCTCGCTGCTGCTGGCCCCGATGGCCGACTGCATCGGGCGGCGGACGCTGATCCTGGCCTGCCTCGTGGTCGCCTCCGCCGGGATGCTGGGGGCGGCGCTGAGCCAGGACGCCGTCCAGCTCGGCCTGCTGCGGATGCTCACCGGCATCGGGGTGGGCGGCATCCTGGCGAGCAGCAACGTCATCGCCGCCGAGTACGCCAACGGCCGCTGGCGGGGACTGGCCGTCAGCCTGAACGTGGCCGGCTACGCCGTCGGAGCCACCGCGGGCGGGGTCATCACGATGGCGCTGCAGAGCTCGTCCGGTTGGCGAGCGGTATTCGTTTTCGGCGGCGTCGGCACGGCCCTGCTCATCGGTGCGGTGCTGTACCGGCTTCCCGAGTCCCTGGACTTCCTGCTCACCAAGCGTTCACCGGGCGCCCTGGAGCGTCTCAACGGGCTGCTCGTCGCGATGAAGCAGCCGGCGCTGGAGTCCATGCCCGACCGCCCGGACACGCCCGCCGAGCCGGCACCCCGGATCCGGCGGATCCTCACTCCACGGCTACGCCGCAACACGCTGCTGACCTGGGCGGGTTTCTTCACCGCCATGTCCGCGTTCTACTTCGTCACGAGCTGGACGCCGAAACTGCTGGTGGAGGCCGGCCTGTCGGCCGCTCAAGGCATCGCCTGGGGAGTGCTGCTCAACCTCGGCGGCGTCTTCGGCACCCTGGTGCTGGGCCTGCTGGCGACCCGCTTCGCACTCCAGCACCTGCTGGTGGGTTACACGCTCACCACGGCCGCGTTGCTCGCCCTGTTCGTCCCTGCCGTCTCGGTGTACGGGCTGCTGCTCGCGCTGGGCGCGCTGATCGGCCTGTTCGTCAACGGCTCTGTGGCCGGTCTGTACACCCTCGCCCTGTCCGTCTACCCGTCCGCGGTACGCGCGACCGGTGTGGGCTGGGGCGTCGGCATGGGCCGCATCGGGTCGCTCGTCTCCCCGCTGGTGGCCGGCGGGCTGCTCGACTCCGGCTGGGACCCGGGACGGCTCTATCTGGCGGCGGCGGTCGTGGTCACGGCTGGCGGGCTGGCCGTGCACGCCGTCCGCCTCCCGTCCTGCGTGCCGCGATGACTGCGTTCACCCTGAGCGTCGCCGTACGGATGCGCGGGAGCACCTCGCCGCTCCTGTCAGTGCAGCGGGACGTACGGCTTCCACAGGACAGCGAACGCGGCCACGGCCGCGAGGGCCGTGAGCTGCATGATCAAGATGCTGTTGTGCCGACGCCGCCGGGCGATGACCGCAGTGATGATCAGAATCGCGGCCATGACCGCGAAGGAGCTGTAGGCGACGGTAGAGCGGAAGATCATCTCCGCCTCCCGCTGCCCGGGAGCGGGGTCCCCTCCGGAGCAGAGCACGCTGGCGCCGTCGCACAGCACACCGCGGTCGCGTGCCCGGCCGATGGCGAACCCCGCGGCCAGCAGCAGAATCAAATCCATGATCAGTACGGCGATGGCGGCGACAGTGCGGCCAGGCAGGTCGTCACTTCTCATGACGGCAGAGCCTAAAGGGCGACACGGAACCGTCGTGCCCATCTGTCCGACCACGGTCAAGGGAAGATCGCTCTGCTCGCGACCCCGTGGACGGCACCACCGGTGGCCGTGGTGTCTGCGCACTCTGCGGCCGTGTTCGCCGTACTCGCCGGTCCTCCGTCGATATGCGCCATCGGCCGCTCTACCTGGTGGGATATCAGAATCATTATGGCTTGAAATTCATATCGGTATTCGACATGCCGCCGCGGCCCGTGGTCTCCTGGTCGTCCTCATGAAGATCGGAATTGAGAGCAGAGGGCTGAAATGAGGCATGTTCGTCACGGTCGATTCCGGGTCAGGCTGGGAGCCTCGGTGCTGGCGGTCTCCGCGGTGTTCGCCGCCGTCGCAGGCCTGGGCGGATCCGCGGGGGCCGACACGCGTCCCGCGTCCGCCGCGCATCCCCTCCCCGGCGTGCTCGATGTCAGCAGGCAGTTACGCGAGCTTGAGATCTCCTATCGGGGACGCATCGGGGCCTTCGCGATCGACACGGGTACCGGCAAGACCATCTCCTATCGGGGCGGTGAGCGCTTCCCCAGCCGCTCCACCTTCAAGGCCATCCTGTGCGGTGCCATCCTGGCCAAAGCCCGCACGGCCGACCCCGGCCTGCTGAACCGCACGCTGCACTGGACGGCTCAGGAGGTGGTCCGAGACTCTCCGATCACCGAACGGCCGGAGAACATCGAGAACGGCATGACCGCCGAACGCCTGTGCCACGCCGCGATCACGGTCAGCGACAACACTGCGGGGAACGTGCTGCTCAAGCAGATCGGCGGTCCTGCGGGACTGACCCGCTACTACCGCTCGCTCGGAGATCCGGCCGGGCGGCTCGACCGCTGGGAGCCGCAGCTCAATGAATGGAAGCCGGGAGAGAAGCGCGACACCGTCAAGCCCGCGTCCATGGCCCGCAGCCTGCAGAAGCTCACTGTGAGCGGCGCCCTGCACCCCCAGGACCGGCAGCGGCTGAACGGCTGGCTGCGGGCCAGCACCACTGGCACCGAGCGCATCCGCAAGGGCCTCCCGCCGAACTGGGTCGTGGGCGACAAGACCGGAGGCGCCGCCGGAGCCTACGCCCCGGGCAGCGACATCGCCGTCGCCTGGCCGCCGTCGGGCGCGCCGCTGATCATCGCCGTCTACACCAACCGCGACGACCCCGCGGCGGCCATGGACAACAGCGTGATCGCCAGAACGGCGACCCTGCTGGCCCGCGGGCTGGGCCGCGCGTGAGCCCGGACGGTGACCTCGCCGAAGTCGACCTCGGCTCTGGCTTTGACGTGCTCGAAGAGCCGCCCTCGGATGCCGTCGGAGCTCCGCCGGCGCAGCCGCTCGTACAGCGTCTTCCAGGGTCCGTAGCGGTCGGAGGCGCCCCGCCGCTCTGCTCAGGCCGCGCGGACCAGGCGGGACATCAGATGCTCCAGCTCGGCCTCGGGGTCGGCGGTGAGGCCCGCGTGGACCGGGCCGGCCTGCACGATGGTGCTGCGCGGCGCGGTCAGCCAGCGGAACCGGCTGCCGAGCGACTCCGCGGCCAGCGGGCCCGCGTCCTCGGTGCAGGAGAGTCGGTAGGCGTCGAGCGCGTGCCGTACCGCCTCGACGTCGGTGCGGGCGTCCAGGGCGCGCAGCCGCGGCTCGTCCAGCTCCACGCGGGCGCACAGGTAGCCGCGCGGCTGGCAGTACAGCAGCACGCCCGCGTTGATCAGCTCGCCGCGCTCGACGCGCGGGACGACCCGGATGACGGCGTACTCGTAGACGTCTCTCACCAGACACCGCCCAGGATGCCCCGGCCTTCAGGCCGGGGAGGAATGAGCGTCCCGTCAGGGATGGCCCGGCGGAGCCGGGACAGCCTGCTGCACGATGTGCAGCACCTGCGCGTGCAGGGATCGGTGTTCATGTTTCGCCAACTCCTTGAGCTGCGCGTGAAGGTCGTCGGGAAGCCGCAACGTGATCTGTTTCATGTCGCCAGAATACCCACCATGCACCATCTCTCCGATGGTAAATTGATGGCATGCCCCGGTACCGGCTCTCCCCGACACCCGCCCAGGAGGCGGCCCTGGCGGAGCACTGCGCGCACGCGAGGTTCGTGTGGAACCTCGCCGTCGAACAACACGCGCACTGGAAGCCGGGCCGCAAAAACGCACCGGGATTCGCCGAGCAGTGCCGCCAGCTCACCGAAGCCCGAGCGGAGTCCGCGTGGCTGCGCGCCGGGTCGATCGTCGTCCAGCAGCAGGCCCTCAAGGACTTCGCCCAGGCCATGGCGAACGTCTTCGGCGGCACCCACCGCCGCCCGACCTGGCGAAGGCGCGGCCGAAGCGAGGGCTTCCGCATCGTCGCGCTCAAGCCCGACCAGGTGCGCCGCCTGTCGCGCCACGTCGGCGAGGTCAAGGTCCCGAAAGTCGGCTGGGTGCGGTTCCGCTGGTCGCGGGCCGTGCCCGACGGGGTGAAGTCCTACCGCATCACCCGCGACGGCGCCGGGCGCTGGCACGTCGCGTTCACCGCCGTCCCGCAGCCCATTCCCGCGCCGGGCACCGGTGAGGCCGTCGGCGTGGACCGGGGTGTCGCCGTGGCGGCGGCGCTGTCCACCGGGGAGCTGCTGACCGCTCCCGGCCTGCGGGATGGCGAGAAGACCCGGCTGCTGCGGCTTCAGCGCAAACTCGCCCGCGCCCGCCGCGGCTCCCACCGGCGCGCGAAGACGAAGGCCGCCATCGCCCGGCTGAAAGCCCGCGAAACCGACCGGCGCAAAGACTGGGTGGAGAAGACCTCCACCGACCTGGCCCGCCGGTTCGACGTCATCGCCGTCGAAGACCTGAAGATCCGCAACCTGACCCGGTCGGCACGCGGCACCATCG
Source organism: Planomonospora antibiotica (assembly GCF_014647955.1). NCBI lineage: Bacteria > Bacillati > Actinomycetota > Actinomycetes > Streptosporangiales > Streptosporangiaceae > Planomonospora > Planomonospora antibiotica. The sequence goes on from NZ_BMQE01000010.1 coordinate 36,865, forward strand.
ACGCCCCCGGCGTCGGTGTCCGGCAGAAGGCCGGGCTGAACCGGTCCATCCTCGCCAGCGGGTGGGGACGGCTGGTGACCCGTCTGGAGCACAAGGCCCCCGGACGCATCGTCAAGGTCGATCCGCGGTACACGTCGCAGACCTGCAACGCCTGCGGGCATCGCGCAGCCGAATCGAGAGAGAGCCAATCTCGGTTCCGCTGCGTCGCCTGCGGGCACCGGGCCGACGCCGACGTGAACGCGGCCTGCAACATCCGGGACACCGCCGTGGGGCGCACGGTGGCTGCGCGGGGAGGCTCCGGATCGCCGGGGCCCGCGAACCGCGAACCTCAACTTGAACTCCTCTCCGTGTAGGGATCAGGTTGGAATCCCCCTCCTTCAGGAGGGGGAGGACGTCAACGGGTGCCCTTCCAGAACGTGCCGATCGAGCCGGTCTTCTGCTCCCGCCGGTCCGGCGGCGGTCCGGCGGCGGGCTCGGGCAGCCACGCCCTCGGGCCGTGCGCGCGGGCCAGCAGGTGCTCGGCGTAGGCCCGCCGTACGGCCTGCGCGTCGTCGAAACCGGGCTCGTCCTCCAGCCACTCGCCGGGCACCTCGCCCGTCACGGCGTCGAGCAGGTCCGGGGTGATCCGCTCGCTCAACTCGGCGTCGGCGGCGGCCATCTCGGTGGCGAAGGGGGCCAGGACGTGGTCGCCGGCGTCGAAGCCGCGCTGGGGGTCGGCGGTGCGCCAGTTGTGGTGGAACCACAGGGCCGCGCCGTGGTCGATCAGCCAGACGTCGCCGTGCCACAGCAGCAGGTTGGGGTTGCGCCAGCTGCGGTCGACGTTGTGGACCAGCGCGTCGAACCAGAGCAGCCGGGAGGCGAGGGCGGGGTCGGGCGGCCAGGCGAGCGGCTCGAAGCCGAGCGCGCCGGGCAGGAAGTCGACGGCGAGGTTGCGTCCGGCGCTGGCCTTGAGCAGGTCCTGGATCTCCTCGTCGGGCTCGCGGGCGCCGAGCTGCGGGTCCACGTCGATCACCTTCAGCTCGGGGGTGCGGAAGCCGAGCCGCCTGGCCAGCTCGGCGCAGAGGACCTCCGCGACGAGCACCCGGCGGCCCTGCCCGGCGCCCCGGAACTTCACCGCGTAGGTGCCGAGGTCGTCGGCCTCCATCACCCCGGGCAGCGACCCGCCCTCCCGCAGGGGCGTGACGTAGCGGGTCGCCGCGATCTCTTCCAGCACCCGGCCAGGTTATCGGCTCGCGCCGGGGCGCTCCGCCCGCCGGGCCGGGGGCCGGCGACCCGGGGGTCACCCCGCGACGGCGCGACCGGCCTCGCGCTCCAGGTTGTCGAGGAGCCGTTCCAGCACCGCGTCGTGCTGCCACCGGATGAGCACCGGCCACAGGAGCCGGAACAGGCCCGTGGTCCGGCCGGTGATCTCGTGCCGGACGAGGGTGCCGCCCTCGGCGGGGTGGAGGGTGAAGCCGTGCCCGCCGGTCATCTCCCGGGTGTCGAACCACAGGCGGCGGCGGGGCTCGACGGCGCCGACGCGGTAGCGCATCGGGCCGTGCTCGACGGGGGCGCCGGGGCGGGCGCCCTCGGGCAGGCGGAAGGGGCCCTTCTCCTGCGGCCAGAGCCGGTCGCCCTCGCCGCCGAGCCCCATGAGCAGCTCCCAGACGTGTTCGGGCGAGGCGGGGATGAGGCGTTCGTGCATGTTGTACACCATGGGACTCCTCCATACGGTTGCGTACGGTCTGACTGTACGCCCCCGTATGGAAGACTGTGCGGGTGGGTCGGCTGAATGCGGGGGACTGGGCCAGGGCGGCGCTGGAGGCGCTGGCCGAGGGTGGCCTGGCGGCGGTGGCGGTGGAGCCGGTGGCCGTACGGCTCGGCACCACGAAGGGCAGTTTCTACTGGCACTTCGCCAACCGCCGGGCGCTGGTCGAGGCGGCGCTGGCCCTCTGGGAGACCGGCACCGAGGAGATCATCGAAGGGCTGCTGGAGGTCCCCGACCCGGTGCTGCGCATGCGCACGCTGCTGGAGTTCGCCTTCGGCGACCCGGTGGACTCGAAGATCGCCTTCCAGCTCGTCAGCGCGGCCGACGACCCGCTCGCCGCCGAGACGGCCCGGCGGGTGAGCGCGCGGCGGCTGGAGTTCATGGGGGCCACGCTGGAGGAGGCCGGGCAGCCGCCGGACCTCGCCCGGGGGCGCGCCGTCGCCGGCTACAGCGTCTACCTCGGGATGGCCGCACTGCACCGGGTCGGCGCGGTGGACGAGCCGATCGGCGCCTTCATGGACCTGGCCCTGTCGGAGATGGGCCTGGCCTGAGCATCACATGAGTGTCACGGTCATGGGCACAGGGGATTGGCTTGCGCCGACTGCGGGGGATGCCTTCTCCTGAGTGGAGGAGTGGCGGCGAGGGGAGGCCCGTGTGCCGTATGCGCAGCCGCTCAGACCGGGGGATCCCGAAAGGCTGGGCACGTACGAGATCGTCGGCCGTCTGGGCGAGGGCGGACAGGGATCGGTGTACCTCGGGATGCGTCCCGACACCGCTCCCGAGCCGTACGCGGTCAAGCTGCTGCACGGCCGGATCACCGACGAGCGGGAGGCGTTCCTGCGCGAGGTGGGCCTGGCCAAGCAGGTGGCCCGGTTCTGCACCGCGCAGGTGATCGACGCGGGGCTGGCCGACGACCGCCCCTACATCGTCAGCGAGTTCGTCGACGGGCCGTCCCTGCACCGGGAGGTCGCCGTCGGCGGGCCGAGGAGGGACGGCGCGCTGGAGCGGCTGGCGATCGGCACGGCCACCGCGCTCACCGCGATCCACCGGGCGGGGATCGTCCACCGGGATCTCAAACCGCAGAACGTGCTGCTCGGTCCCGACGGGCCCCGGGTCATCGACTTCGGGCTGGCCCGGGCGCTGGACGCGGCGGCCACCCAGAGCGGGCGCGGCGCGGGCACCCCCGCCTACATGGCGCCGGAGCAGGTGGAGGGGGCCGAGATCGACCCGGCCGCCGACGTCTTCTCCTGGGGCGCGACCATGTGCTTCGCGGCCAACGCCCAGGCGCCGTTCGGGCAGGACTCGATCGCGGCCGTGCTGCACCGCATCCTCACCGCCCCGCCGGAGCTGGGCGCCCTCGACGGGTGGCTCGCCGCGCTGGTCGCCGCCTGCCTGGACAAGGACCCCCGCAACCGGCCCACGAGCCGCGAGCTCCTGCTCACGCTGCTCGGCGACGGTGACGGCGCCGATCCCGGTGACGGCGCCGGGCCCGCCGCCGGTGCCGGTGACGGTGGGGACGGTCTCGCCGCCGGTGCCGGTGACGGCGGGGGCGGCCTCGCCGCCGGCCTGGGCGGCGAGGCCGACGCCGCCCGTCCCGGCGGAGGCGGGGACGACGGGGAAGGGGGGTGGCGGACGGGAGCGCTCCCCGTGGACGGGGTCCCCGTCCGTTCCGTCCCCGCCGGGCCCGTCTCCATCCGCTCGGTCTCGGCCCGCCCGTTCCCCGCGAGCCCGTTCCCGGCGAGTGCGATCCCGGCGAGTGCGATCCCCGCTCCCTGGCGGGAGACCGGGGCCGTGCGGAGCCTCGCGGAGGAGGAACCCGCCGGGACGCGGACGCACCCCGGCAGGGCGGCCACCAGGGCGTCGGTGGCGGTCTCCGGATCGCTTCTGGTCAGCGCCGCCGTACTGGTGGGGGTGCTGGTCCCGGCCCTGAGCGGGAACGGGGGACCCGCCGGGGGAGGGTGGGCGCCGGTGCCGCCGGCGGAGTCCGGGGCGTCGGTCCTCGCCGAGCGGGCGGAGGCCGGCACGGAGTCCGGTCCGGCGGTCCCCCGCCGTGAGCACGGCACCGTGCCGGCCAGGAACGTCCCCGGCCCGGGGGGACCGGCCACGGTCCCGGCCGGAGCGGTCGCGGTGCCGGCGGTGGCGGGCCTGGAGCGTTCCGAGGCGCGCCGTGTCCTCGAACGCGCCGGGCTGGCCGCGGGGAGCGTCGTCCAGGTCGACTCCGCGGAACCGATCGGCCGGGTGCTCGGGAGCCTGCCGGAGGCGCGGACCCCGGTGGCCAGGGGCACCAGGGTCAGGCTGAGGGTCTCGGCGGGCGTGCCCGTCCCCGAGCTGGCGGGACTGCGCAGGAAGGCGGCCGGGGAGGTGCTCCGGGCGGCGGGGCTGGGTGTCGGGGCGGTGACGGCCCTCTGCTCGGACCGGCCCTCCGGGCAGGTGGTCGCGACCAGCCCGGGGGCGGGCGAGCGCGCCTCCTCGGGCGACACGGTCGCGATCACGGTGTCACGGCGCGGGGCGGAGGTGCCCTCGGTGGTCGGCTCGGCCGAGGCGGACGCGCGCAGCGCGCTCACCGGGGCGGGCTTCGCCGTACGGACGCGGGCGCGGCTGGTGGACGGGGCGCGGGCCGGGACGGTCCTGGCGCAGAGCGCGGGTCCGGGCGGGTGCGTCCGGCCGGGCGCCACGGTGGTGATCACCGTCGGGGTCGGGGCGCAGAGCGGGCCCGGTCCGGGGGAGGAGCCGACCGCCGCGCCGGACCCCGGGGAGCCGGCCGAGCCGACGAGCACGGCGGGTTCGGCGATCCCGGGATCCGCCGAGACCCCGTGAGCGGGGGGCGTTCCTGACTCGATGTGGTCATCGTCTCATTTATCCGTCACGGAGGGCATAGCGGGAGGTTCACCCCTAGGCTTTTGGTAAGCACTCCCGTACATACCGGTGCCGGGCGGTGTCCCGCGTGTACGACTGAGATCTCAATAGGGCGGTCCCGATGTCTGGGTTGCTGGGGCGACTGGGTGGATGGTGCGCACGGCGCGGCGCGGTCGTGCTGACACTCTGGATCCTGCTGGCGGCGGCGCTGACCGCGGGGTCGCTGCTGTTCCCCGGACCGGTCAACAACAACGTCGCGATCCCCGGCACGGACGCGCAGCGCGCCCACGACCTGATGCGCGACGGCTTCGGCCCCGGCTACGACCGGGGCGGCACCGTCCAGATCGTGCTCTACTCCGCCGACGGCCCGCTGGTCGACGACCGGCGCAAGCGCGCCGTGCAACGCGCCGTGGACGAGATCCGGCGGGTCCCGCACGTGACCGAGGTGCTGACGCCCTACCGGATCGGCGGCCTGGCCCCCAGCCTGCAGATCGGCCTGATCACGGTCCGCCTGGAGGGCCACGACGTCTCCCGGCTGGCCGAGACCACCAGGGCGCTGTCCGCCGCGGCCGAGCCCGTCCGGCGGCTCGGCATCGAGGCGGTGCCCGCCGACTCGGGGACGCCGGCCGACAAGGAGATCAAGACCGGCGCCAGCGAGGTCATCGGTGTCGCCTGCGCGCTGCTCGTCCTGCTGTTCGCCTTCGGCACGCTGGTCGCCGCGATGATCCCGATCTTCACCGCCCTGGTCAGCATCGCGACCGGCCTGGGCGTGATCAGCCTGCTCGGCCACCTCGTGGACGTGCCCAAGCAGGCCTCGATCATGGCGACGATGATCGGGCTCGGCGTCGGCATCGACTATGCGCTCTTCCTGCTGAGCAGGCACCGCAAGCTGCTGGACGACGGGCTGGCGGTGCACGACGCGGTCCGCCGGACGGCCGCGGGTTCGGGCGGCGCCGTGGTCTTCGCCGGCGGCACGGTGATCATCGCGCTCAGCGCGCTGCTGCTCGGCGGGTTCCCGATGCTGCAGACACTCGGCTGGATCACCGGCATCTCGGTCGTCTGCGCGGTGCTCACCTCGATCACCCTGGTCCCGGCCCTGCTGGGCCTGCTCGGTCACCGGGTCGACGCGCTGCGCCTGCCGCTGGCGGGCCGCCGCCGGTCCGCGGACGGCTCCTCGGGCTGGACGGGGCTGGGCAGGTGGGTCTCCCGGCGGCCCTGGCGTGTGCTCGCGCTCAGCGTCGCGGTGCTGGCCGCGCTCACCGCGCCGGCCCTCGCGCTCAAGCTGGGCCCGCTCGACGAGGGCTACGGCGACCGGGGCACCGACGCCCGCCGCTCCTACGAGCTCATGCAGGCCGGGTTCGGGCCGGGCGCCAACGGGCCGCTGGTCGTGGTCGCCGAACTGCGGGAGCCGGTCGCCGACCGGGAGCCCGCGCCCGCCGTACTCCGGACGCTGAAGGAGCGGGTCGGCGCGGTCGAGGGCGTGGCGCACGCGGGCGAGCCGGTGCTCAACTCCGCGGGGACCGCCGTGATGCTCCAGGCCGTCCCCGAGTTCGCGCCCAGCGACCCCCGGGCCCTGGACGTCGTCGAGGCGGTGCGCGGGCTCAGCATCGAGGGGGCGAGCGTGCACGTGGGCGGCGAGGTGGCGGGGATGGCCGACGCCGGCGCCAGGATCGCCGACCGCACCCCGATGGTCGTCGGCGTCGTGGTGCTGCTCAGCGCGCTGCTGCTGCTCCTGGCGTTCCGCTCCCCGGTGGTGGCGCTCAAGGCCGCGCTGATGAACCTGGTCTCGCTCGGCGCCGCCTTCGGCGCGCTCTCCCTGGTCTTCTCCCTCGGGCTAGGCAGCCGGCTGGTCGGCCTGGACCCGCCGGTCAGCGTGGACATGTCCTACCTGACCACGCTGTTCTTCTCGGTGCCGATCGACAGCTACATCCCGCTGATGCTGTTCGCGGTGCTGTTCGGCCTGTCGATGGACTACGAGGTGTTCCTGCTGACCGCCGTGCGGCAGGCCTACCTGAGGCACGGCGACAACCGCAGGGCCGTGGCGGAGGGACTGGGCTCGACCGGCCGGGTGATCACCTCCGCGGCGCTGATCATGGTCTCCGTGTTCGTCGCCTTCATCGCCTACCCGGACCCCATGGTCAAGATCTTCGGTGTCGGCCTGGCGGTGGCGGTGGCGGTGGACGCCACGATCATCCGGGGCTTCCTGGTCCCGGCGACCATGGTCCTGCTCGGCCGCTACAACTGGTGGTGCCCGGCCTGGCTGGACCGGATCCTGCCCGACCTCTCCATCGAGGGCCACGACGAGGAGGAGGCGGGCGAGGACCGGGAGCGGGACCTCGTCGGAGCCGCCCGCACCTGAGCGGTGCCGCGCCGGAGAGGGCGGGCGGGCGGGAGGGGAGCGCCCCGCCCGCCCGTCCCGGCGGGCCGGTCAGACCGGTACGGCCTCCCTGCGGCGGCGGCCCCGGTACCCGCCGGAGGGCGGGGCGTCGGGGAGGTCCGGTCCGGTGGGGGCGAGCAGGTCGCCGCGTTCGACCGGGAGGGCGGCCGGGATGGTCGTGCTGACGGCCGACTCGGTCCGGCGGTGGCGGCGGCCCCGCAGCGGCGCGTCCTGGACGAAGGTCGAGGACTCCGCTCTGCGGTGGCGGCGGCCTCGCAGCGGCGCGTCCTGGACGAAGGTCGAGGACTCCACCACCGGGCGTTCCCGGAGGCGGCGCCTGCCCTGGTAGGGGAGGCGGGGCCGCTCGGCGGAGACCGCCTCCTCGATGCGGGCCGCGGGAGTCGTGACCGAGGGGAACTCGGAGGTCGGGACCGGTGCGAGCCCGGCTGCCACGGTGGTCCCGGGCACGGAGGGGAGCACGGGGACCCCGCCGGTGGCGGGCGTCTCCCGGGTGGCGGAGAACTCCTGCGCGGCGAAGGACCCCCGGGTGAGCGGGGCGCCCGCGGTGAGCCTGCGGCGGCCGGGCGCGCGGCGGCGGCCTCCGGTGCGGTGGGAGCCGGCGGCGCGGCGGGACGGGCGCTCGGAGCCTCCGGTGGAGAAGGCCAGGCGCAGCCCCGACTGCTTGATCCTGGTGTGGGCGATGATCGCGGCGGCGGCGAGCAGGACCGGGGCCAGCACGGTCGGGCTCGACAGGTCGGGGACGGCGGGGGTCAGGCCGCCGGCGGCGGCGGCCGGAGCCGTGGCGATCGCCTGGGTGTCGGCGGCGGCGGGCTTGGCGTGCTTGCCCGGGGCGGTACGGCCGGCGGCGGCCGGAGCGGGGGCGGAGGCCGTGGCCGGGGCCGTGGCGGCGGCCTCGGCGGTCGTGCCGGAGGAGGCGGTCTCCTTCGGGGCCGCGGCCTTCGCGGGCGCCTTCTCCGTGCCGGTCTTCGGGGTGGTCTTCCGGGCGGCCTGCGCCTTCTGGGCGGGCTCGGCCGCGGCCTGGACGGGCTTCTCGGGTGCGGCGTCCTCGTTCCCGAAGGGGAGGGGGACCGGGGCGGGGATGACGGAGAACAGGCTGGTCTGGGGCTCCAGGAAGACGGAGTTGCCCCCTGACACGTCGGCGGAGGTGTTGACCGCCTGCTTCTCGGCGGCCTCCTTGTCCAGCCGGGCCTTGATCTTCTCCGGGTAGCCGTATCCGACGACCTTGCCGGTGTCGCGCTCCTTGCGCTTGGCGACGCCGCCGTCGATGTTGCCCTCGATGGTGTGGATGGTCCCGCCGTCCACCCGGGTGACGATCCCGACGTGGTCGATATGACTGATCTTGTTCGTGCCCGTCCAGTCGAAGAAGACGATGGCGCCGGGCTTGGGGGTGGTCCCCCAGGCGTCCTGCTCCTTGAACCACTGGGCGTGGTACACGGTGTAGGCGAACTGGCCGATCCAGTCCTCGTAACCGAGCTTCTTGGCCGCCCACGACAGGTACATGTCGCACCAGGGGGCGTTGGCGAAGTCCTCGTCGATGTCGACGGTGCTGCCGTACCAGTCGCCGAACTTGGTGTAGCCGCTGCTCTTCTCGGCGTAGCCGAGCTGGCTCTCGAGCAGCTCGATGAACTTTTCGATCTCAGGTGTCATATGGAAGTGGGGGACCCTCCGCAAGCCATGGGGGCATGGTCGCGCCGCCCCGCGACCGGGCTTACGGGAGGTCAGGTCGGACGATGGCGCGTTCACGCGCGCACCTCAGGGGAGAGGAGCGGGGTGCGTGTGGCGGCACCATTGGTCAGTGGTCTTCCGTGACGAGGGAGGCTACCCGCAGATAAGGACAGGTCAAGACCACCCCAAGCGGACATCAAGCCCTCGGGGGCACTCTAGGGGGCGGAAAGCCCGACGTCAGCGGGCTTTTGGGGATTTCTTCCAGTAAACCGGTCCAACAAAAAAATCTACGGAACCCGGGCGCGGCGAAGCCCGGGTCAACGATTCCGAATGAGATTCTGTAGAACGTGTTCTAATATGCTGCCATGACGATCGACGTCACCCCCACGGAGGACGCCGAGGCCCGCCTCGCCGCCCTGGTCGAACTCAGCCGCCGGGCCCGCGCCCTGGCCGACGCGGTCGTGCTGACGGACGTCCCGGAAAGTGAGGTCACCGCCGTCGCCGCCGAACTGGCCGCCCTCACCGAGCGGCTCGGCGCGCTGCGGCGCGAGTCCCCCCGGTCGTTCGAACTCGGTCCCGGAGGCGTCCCCAGGAACGTGGGCAACGCGGTCACCGGCTCTGCCAACCCGCACGCCCTCCCGCTGGTCGTCCGGGTCACCCCGGAGCGCACGGTCCGCGCCGAGCTGAGCTTCCGGCCGGTCCACGAGGGCCCGCCCGCCTCGGTGCACGGCGGCGTCAGCGCGATGATCCTCGACCACCTGCTGGGCGAGGCCGTGGCGGTCGCCGGTTTCCCCGGCGTGACCGGGACCCTGACCCTGCGCTACCGCAGGCCGGTGCCGTACGGCGAGCCGCTGGTCGCCACCGCGGAGCACACGAGGTCGGAAGGGCGCAAGACCTGGGCCGAGGGCCGCATCGCCCTTCCGGACGGCACCGCGCTGGCCGAGGCGAGCGGGCTGTTCGTCACGCCCGCCGGATGGCTCGGCCGGGGGGCGGCTCAGTAGCCGGCGCCGGTGAGCATGCCCCCGTCCACCGTGAACTCGCTGCCCGTGCAGTAGCTCGCCCGGTCGGAGGCCAGGAAGGCCACCACGTGCGAGACCTCGACCGGCCGGGCGAACCGCTTGATCACCATGGACCTGAAGAACGCCTCGCCGTCCACCTCGGCGGCGACCTCCGGGGTCCGGACCATGGGGGTGTCGATCGACCCGGGGTGGACGGAGTTGACCCGGATCCCGAAGCGGGCCAGCTCGCGGGCGGCGGCCTTGGTGACACCGCGCACGCCGAACTTCGAGGCGGCGTAGGCGGACATGCCCTCGGCGCCGATGAAGCCCTCGACCGAGGAGATGTTCACGATCGAGCCGCCGCCGGCGGCCTTCATCGGCTCGATCACGGACTTGACGCCCAGCCAGGTGCCCTTGAGGTTCACGTCGATGACCTGCTCGTACTCCTGGAGCGTCATGTCGGCGATCCGGCGGAACCTGAGGATCCCGGCGTTGTTGACCAGGACGTCGAGCCTGCCGTACGCCTCGACGGCGGCGCCGACCGCCCGCTCCCAGTCGGCCGGGTCCCTCACGTCCTGGGGGACGAAGAGCGCTCCGGTCTCCTCGGCGAGCGCCTTGCCCTCGTCGGCGAGCACGTCTCCGAAGACGACCCGCGCGCCCTCGTCGAGGAAGAGCCGCACGTGCGCCTCCCCCATGCCCCGCGCGCCACCCGTGACCAGGGCGACCTTGCCGTCCAGCAGACCCATTCCACGCTCCTTCTCGGGCTCGTGCCGCCTCGGGTGCCGGGCCGTGCGGCCGTCCCGCCGGGACGGCGGGCGTCCGATGGCGGGGCGCGTCACCGGTCACCAACCTAGCGCGCGCTTGGTTAACTCACAAGACACGTCCGCGGAGCGCGGGCCGGGGCCGGGCCCCGGCCCACCGGTCACCGCCTCAGGGTGCGCCGGGTGCGCCCGGCGGATCCTCCGCCGCGCCCTCGGGCGCCTCCTCCCGTGCGTCCTCCGAGACGTCCTCGGGCATGTCCCCGGGCGGCCCGGAACCCGGTCCGGCGGCCTCCGGGCACGGCGCACCGGTGACCGCCACCGTACGGCTCCGCGCGCCGCCGGGGGCCTGGGGCCGGGTCTCGGCCGTGACCCGCCACAGGACGGTCCGGCCGCAGGGCGGAGCGGTGAAGGCGTGCGGGACGACGGGGAGGTAGGCGGTGGAGCCGCTGAGCATGAGAGCGCGCACCGGGGCCTCCGCCGGCCGGTCCTCGGCGGGGCCCTCGGAGAACCGGACCGTCAGCACGACGCCTGCCGTGGTCGACGCGTGGACGCTGATCGTCGCCCCGTCCGGGTCGATCCCGGTGACGGCCAGCTCGCTGACCGCGTGCGGCGGCGCGGGCGGGGTCTGCGCGCCGCTCGGACCCGGCGCCGGGTCGCCGGGGGAGGCGGGGCCGGGCTCCGGGCTCCGGGACGGGCCGGGGGCGTCGCTCCGGGACGGGGACGGGCCGGGGGCGTCGCTCCAGGGCGGGACCGGGGGCCGGGAGGTCGCCGGAGCCGAGCGTGACGGCGCCGCGGAGGGGAGGCGCGTGGGCCGGGGGAGACCGGAGGCGGAGGGGCCCGCGGGGGCGGAGCCGGGCGCGGAGGCGCGCCGGGAGGGCGTGCTCCGGCCGCCGGCGGCGTCCCGCGACGGGGCCGGGGCGTCCGAGGCTCCGGAGCGTGCGGGGCCGCCGGTCCGTGCGGGGCCGCCGGTGCGCGCGGCGGGCTCCCGGCCGGTCACGGGCGTCTCCGGAGGCGGGGTGAAGACCTTGTCCGAGGCGAGCGGACCGGCCGGGTGGCCCGCGGCGACGAGGGCGGCGGTGACCGCGAAGGCCGCCACGCCCGCTCCCGCCAGGAACCTGGCGCGCAGCCGCGGACGCCGCGGCCCGCCCGCCCGGCCGGCCACGTCCCGGTCGGCCGGGACGCCGTTCCCCGGCACGGCCCCCGTTCCGGTGCCCGGCGCCGTCCGGGCCAGCGGGAAGGCCAGCGCGAGCAGGGTCGCCAGCTCGGCCAGACGCCGCCGTCCGCGCCGCTCCCATTCCGGGCCGTAGGCCGACAGCGCGGCCACCTCCAGCTCCGCGGCGAACGCCCGGGCCGTCGGCGGCCGGTTCCTGGGGTCACCGGCCATGCCGTGCGCGACCAGTTCCCGCACCGGAGCAGGCACCTCCTCCAACGGCGCCGGCGCGGCCGGGGGATCCGCCCGGTACGGCCGGCGCCCGGTGAGGCACTCGAAGAACACGCAGGCGGTCGCGTAGAGATCGGCCGCCGCGCCCGCCGGCTCTCCGGCCCGCCGTTCGGGCGCGGTGTAGCCCGGGACGCCGGCCGTACCGGGAGCGGCCACGCCGAAGTCCGTGAGCCTGGCGGTCCCGTCGGCCTGGACCAGCACGTTCTCCGGCCGGAGGTCGCGGTGCGGGACACCCGCCGAGTGGGCCCGGGCCAGGCCCAGCAGGGCGCCCTTGAACACGGCCAGCGCCGCCTCGGGGCTCATCGCGCCGTGGTCGCGGAGGATCCCGCGCAGCGGGACGCCGTCGACCAGCTCCATGACGACGGCCGCTTCGAGCACGTCCTCGTAGTACTCGTAGAGCCTGACGATGTTCGGGTCGTCGAGCTCGACCAGGACGCGCGCCTCCTCGCGGAAGCGCGCCGTGAACCGGCCGTCGTCCCGCAGCGCGGCGTTCAGATACTTGATGGCCACGTAGGCGCCCGTGCCGGTGTAGGTGGCCAGCACCACCCGCCCGCCGCTCCCGGTGCCGAGCTCTCGAACCTCGCGGTATCCCGGAACCATGCAGTCCCCCTCCGAGCGCCGTCACCTGTTCGACGGTCTCACCCGGGGGGCCGGTTGTCACGGTTCGCGAGCTTTGACGCAGGGCGACGTCCACATCACTCCGTGCGAGCACACTCGGCCGGTCCGCTCGTGGACGACCCCGGCCGCTGCGGCGGCCCTCCCGTGGCGTAGCATCGCGGCCGACTGCCGGTGAGGGCGCGCGCGTCCTCCGACGGACTCGGGGGAGAGGGCCGTGAGCGGATCGGGCGGGCCGGACGGCCGGGAAGGACCGGCCGGGCGCCCCTACGTGCTGCTCAGCTGCGCGATGTCCGTCGACGGCCACATCGACGACGGCGCCCCCGGGCGGCTGCTGCTCTCCGGGGACGAGGACTTCGACCGGGTCGACGAGGTCCGGGCCGGCTGCGACGCGATCATGGTCGGGGCGGGCACCGTGCGCCGGGACGATCCCCGGCTGCTGGTCCGCTCGCCGGTCCGGCGGCGGGAGCGGGAGGCGCGCGGCCTGCCGGCCTGCCCCGCCAAGGTGACGCTGACCGCGACGGGGGACCTCGACCCGGCGGGCCGGTTCTTCACCGCCGGGGACGCGGAGAAGATCGTGTACGCGGCGTCGGGGGCGGTGGACGGGCTCGCCTCCCGGCTCGGCGCGGCCGCCACCGTGGTCGACGCGGGCGATCCCGTGGATCTCCGCCGGGTCCTGCGCGACCTGGCCGGGCGCGGGGTCCGGCGGCTCATGGTGGAGGGAGGGGGTTCGGTGCACACCCGGTTCCTCCTGGAGGACCTCGCCGACGAGATCCAGCTCGCCGTCGCGCCGTTCTTCGTCGGCGACCCCGCCGCGCCGCGGTTCGTCGGCGGCGGACGCTTCCCGCAGGGCCCCCTGCGGCGGATGGACCTCGCGGAGGTCCGCGCGCTCGGCGACGTCGTCCTGCTGAGATATCTGATCCACCGGGAGTCTCCGGAGCGGGGGGACCGGTGAACGACCGCGACCGGCTCCGGCTGGCCTGCGAGCTGGCCCGGCTCTGCCCGCCCTCGCCGTCCGCCTTCTCCGTCGGCGCCGTCGTGGTCGCCGCCGACGGCACCGAGCTCGCGCGCGGCCACTCCCGGGAGGGCGGCGACCCGCACGTGCACGCCGAGGAGGCCGCGCTCGCCAAGATCCCGGTCGGTGACCCCCGGCTGCCCGGCGCCACGGTCTACAGCAGCCTGGAGCCGTGCAGCGTGCGCCGCTCCCGCCCCCGGACCTGCACCCGGCTGATCATCGACAGCGGGATCCGGCGGGTCGTGCTGGCCTGGCGGGAGCCCGTGCTCCTGGCCGACTGCCACGGCGTCGAGGAGCTCACGGCGGCGGGCGTCACCGTGGTGGAACTGCCCGAGCTGGCCGATCTCGCCCGTGAGCCCAACGCCCACCTGTGACGGAGGTCCGCCCGCCTGTGACGGAAGTCCGCCCCCCGGTGACGGAAGTCGCCGAGGAGGCGTGCACCGGCCTGCCCGAGGAGGTCTCCGCCCGGCGCGTCCGATGGCCGTCGTGGTCATTCACCGAACCGGCGTGGACGGTGCCGCCGGTGGTGCCGCGTCGGTGTCGTAGGCGCGCCGTGCCCGCTCCACGTCGTCGAGGTGAGCCGCGGCCCACTCCGCGAGATGGGCGAAGAGCGGGGCGAGGCTGCGGCCGAGGTCGCTGATCTCGTACTCGACCCGGGGCGGGACCTCGGGGTGGTAGGTGCGCACGACGAGCCCGTCGCGTTCGAGTTGCCGGAGCCGCTGGGTCAGGACCTTCGGCGTAATGGTGGTGATCCGTCGCTGCAGCTCGACGAAGCGCTGCCGTCCCTGGTGGTTCAGCGTCCACAGGATCGGGGTGGTCCACCGGCTGAAGACGATGTCCACGACCGGGGCGACGGGGCAGGCCTGCTCGGGATCAGCCGACGCCGAAGGCGCCCAAGTTGCTCGCTCGTCGTGCATGTGGACCCCTTGAGCATAGTCACTTTCCTGTAGGTACCTACTATATCGACGATGCTAGCTTCTCGGAGTCGCCGCCGAAGGGGTCGGACCGGCGGCGGCCGCCCCCGCGAAGGCGTGGGCGGCGTCGGAGAAGGAGGAACCTTTCATGATCGTGGTAACAGGGGCCACCGGCAACGTCGGCCGGGTGCTCGTGGAGGCGCTGTCCGCGGCCGGCGAGCGGGTGACCGCGGTGTCCCGGGGAACGTCGCCGGTCTCCCTGCCGGAAGGGGTGCGGTACCGGCAGGCCGACCTGGCCGAGCCGGAGACCCTGCGGCCGGTGGTGGACGGAGCCCGCGCGCTGTTCCTGCTGGTCGCGGGCGCCGGTGCGCATCTGGACCCGGGCGCGATCCTCGACGTCGCGAAAGCCGGCGGAGTCGGACGCGTGGTCCTGCTCTCCTCGCAGGCCGCCGGGACGCGCCCGCGGTCCGTCTCGCACGCACCGCTGCGCGGCATCGAGGACGCCGTCCGGCGATCCGGCACGGCGTGGACGATCCTGCGACCGGGGGGTTTCGCGTCCAACGCCTATGCGTGGGCGGAGTCGGTGCGGACCCAGGGGACGGTGGCCGCGCCGTTCGGCGACGTCGGCCTGCCGGTCGTCGATCCGGCCGACATCGGCGAGGTCGCGGCCGCCGTCCTGAGAGAGGACCGGCACGCCGGCCGGATCTACGGGCTGACGGGGCCGGCCCCGACCACGCCCCGGCAGCGGGCCGGGATCATCGGCGAGGCGCTGGGCCGGCCGGTCCGGTTCGTCGACCAGACGCGTGCGGAGGCCCGCGCGCAGATGGTGCGGTTCATGCCGGAGCCGGTGGCCGACGGGACCCTGGACATCCTCGGCGACCCCACCCCGGAAGAACGGCGGATCAGCCCGCACACGGAGCAGATCCTGGGCCGCCCGCCGCGCGGTTTCGACGAGTGGGCCCGGCGCCACGCCCACGCCTTCCGGTGAGGACGCGCCTCGCCTGGCCGGTCGCCTTCCGGCGAGGCGGGGCGCGCGTCGGCTACGCGGTCGTCTCCACCGGCGGGGCCTCCCGGGTCTCCGGCCGCTCGGAGGCCGGTGCGGGCATGCCGCGCACGCCGTACAGGCGAACGCGGCGGTCAACATCGTGAGGGCAGGGCTTGCCCTTCGTGAGGCTGCGCAAGCGGCTTAGCGAGAAGCCGCTCCCTTCAGGGAGCGGAGGAGTCACGGCCTGCTCCAGGAACTCCACGCCGTTCATCCCGGGCATCCGGTAGTCGCCAGGACCACCGCGACGTCGTCGCCGCGCAACCGCATCTCGCGGACGCTCCCGATGCCCTGCGCGGCGCTGTCGGCCCTGACGATCCGGTAGGCGTGGCCGTACCGGCGGCGCAGGTCGCGGGCCACGGAGCGCGAGACCCCCGGGTCGTCGTCGACCGTCACGATGACCGGCTTGTTCGTTCCCGCCCTCTCCCGGATGACCAGACGACTGCCTCAGAGCTGTCATGTCCGGGTTGAAGCGATCACTCGGCTCTCCCCGCCGTCTCGGAGACACCGGTCATGAAGAAGGCCCGCTCGGCCGGGCTCGCTCCGATCCCGTGGGCGTGGGCGGAACGCGGAGGCCGCGGACACCCCCGGCAGGGTGTCCGCGGCCTCCGTCCCCCGGATCGCCCGCGGGATCAGACCTGGCCGGCCTTCTCCAGCGCGGAGCAGCAGGTGTCCACGATCAGGCGGGTCACCACGTACGGGTCGACGTTCGCGTTGGGACGGCGGTCCTCGATGTAGCCCTTCTTCTCGACCTCGACCTGCCACGGGATGCGGACCGAGGCGCCGCGGTCGGAGACGCCGTAGCTGTACTTGTTCCACGGGGCGGTCTCGTGGTGGCCGGTGAGGCGGTCCTCGATGCCGTGGCCGTAGTTCCTGACGTGCTCGAGGGGCTTGTCGCCCTCGCCCAGCGCCTCGCAGGCGGTGATGATCGGGTCGAAGCCCTCGCGCATCGCCTTGGTGGAGAAGTTGGTGTGCGCGCCGGCGCCGTTCCAGTCGCCCTTCACCGGCTTGGCGTCGAGCGTGGCGGCGATGTCGAACTCCTCCGCGGTGCGGTAGAGCAGCCAGCGGGCGACCCACATGTGGTCGGAGACCTCCACCGGACCCGCCGGGCCCACCTGGAACTCCCACTGGCCGGGCATGACCTCGGCGTTGATGCCGGAGATCGCCAGACCGGCCTCCAGGCAGCGGTCGAGGTGCTTCTCGACGACCTCGCGGCCGAAGACCTCGTCGGCGCCGACGCCGCAGTAGTAGCCGCCCTGCGGGGCCGGGAAGCCGCCCAGCGGGAAGCCGAGCGGGCGGCCCTCCTTGAAGAAGGTGTACTCCTGCTCGATGCCGAACCAGGACTCCTGGTCGGCGAACCTCTCGGCGACCTCGGTGAGGGGCGCGCGGGTGTTGCTGGAGTGCGGGGTCATGTCGGGGTTGAGCACCTCGCACAGGACCAGCACGTTGTCGCCGCCGCGGATCGGGTCCGGGCAGGTGAAGACCGGCTTGAGCACGCGGTCGGAGGAGTGGCCGTCGGCCTGGTTGGTGCTGGACCCGTCGAAGCCCCAGATCGGGAGCTCTGCGCCGTCCGCGAGGACTCGCGTCTTCGAGCGGAGCTTGGCGGTCGGCTCGGTGCCGTCGATCCAGATGTATTCAGCCTTGAAGGTCATCGGCGGAGTCCTTGGGGAGGGAGTGGTCTGCTGCCCCTGAAGAGTCGCAAGTCGCGATTTCGCATCTGTTGCCCATATGTGAACGTGGTGTTACTTGGAGCCGTTCGGGCAGGCAGGGGCGCCGGAAAATCCTCACCAGCCGGTTCTGCCCCGGTGAGCTGGGATTATCCGGTGCCGCTGGCGGCCCGCCGGCTTCCGTGCTGGAGTGGATCCGTGGCACGCAACCTGATCCTCTCCGGCGGCCCCTTCCACGACTTCCCCGCGACCTCCGCCGCGCTGGCCGAGACCCTCGCCGAGGTCGGAGTGGAGTCGGACGTCACCGACGACATCACCGGCGGCCTGGCCGACGCCCCCGAGTACGACCTGATCACCGTCAACGCCCTGCGCTGCCGGATGACCCCCGGCCACCTGGCCCCGCACCGCGACCGGTGGGGGCTCGAGCTGCCCCCGCAGGCGCGTACGGCGCTGCTGGACCACCTGGAGCGCGGCGGCGGTCTGCTCTGCATGCACGCGGCGTCCATCTGCTTCGACGACTGGCAGGGCTGGCCCCGCGTGCTGGGCGGCCACTGGGAGTGGCCGAAGTCGCACCACCCGCCGCTGGGCTGGACCACGGTCCGCGTCCACGGCGACCACCCGATCGTCGAGGGCCTGCGGGACTTCGACCTGGTCGACGAGGTCTACAGCGACCTGACGATCCTGCCGGACGTCACCCCGCTCGCCTCCTCGATGGGCCAGCCCCTGCTCTGGGCCCGCCCGGTACGGCGCGGCCGCCTCGTCTACGACGCGCTGGGCCACGACACCCGCTCCTACGACAACCCGGTCCACCGCACCCTGCTCCGCCGGGCCGCCCAGTGGCTGCTCAAGCACCCCATGAGTCAGTGACCCGGGGAGGGCGGTCCCGGAAGCGGGGCCGGCCGGGCGGCCGCGGCCGGACCGGTGGAGTCCGGGGCGGTGGAGTCCGGGCCGGTGGACTCTGGGGCGGCGGTCGGCGGACCGGCGGCCCTCAGACCGGCGGGGCCCCGAAGATCCGGGCCGAGGCGGACTCCTGGGCCAGGCGGCGCATGACGTCGAGGACGCGGCCGTGCACGACGGTGCCGACGACCAGCGCCTCGACCGCCTCCTCCCGGGTGCGGTCGAGGGGGATGGTGCGGATCTCGTGCTCGGCGACGAGCCGCATGGCCGTCTCGGCGTAGGGGCGCAGGGCGTCGCCGGTGGCGGGCAGGCCGAGCCGGTCGAGGGTGAGGACGGCCTGGGCGAGCTCGTCGCGGGCGGGGGCGGCGGCGTCGACCTGCCAGCCGAGGTCGGTGATGAGGCCGTCGGCCTCGGCCCGGGCGCGCCGCCACTCCTCGTCGTCCGGATGGGCCTCGACCGGCGGGGAGATGGCGTAGTGGGCGGTGCCGAGCACGCGGTGCATGCCCATGCTCTCGTCCTCCACCGCGGCGACCACCTTGCGGATGGCCGCGATCGACAGGTGGCCGACCTCCAGCAGCGCGCGGATCAGGCGGAGCCGCCGCACGTGCCGCTCGCCGTACTCGGCGCGGGTGGCGGAGGTCTGCTCCCCGGGGGGCAGCAGGCCCTCGCGCAGGTAGTACTTGATCGTCGGGATGGGGACGCCCGAGGCGGTGCTGAGCTGCGAGATCCTCATTTGTGGATAGTACAGCTAGCCAATCGGTGCGGCGCTCTCCCCGCCGCTCCGGGCCGCGTCCCGCAGGGCCGGGCGGACGTCGATGACCTCCATCCCCGCGGCCAGCGCGGCGGCCACCCCCTCGTCGGTGTCCTCGTAGGCGACGCAGGCGTGCGGGAGCACCTCCAGCCGCCGGGCTGCGAGCAGGTAGACGTCGGGGGCGGGTTTGCCCTCGCGGACGTCGTCGCGGGTGACGACCGAGTCGAAGAACGGGAGCAGGCCGGTGGCGCGCAGGGTCTCCCGGACCCGCCCGCGCGACCCGCCGGAGGCCACCGCCATGGGCACCCGGCCCCGGTGGGCCTCGGCGACCGCGACCACCTGAGGGTGCGGCGCGACGGTGTCCACCAGCCACCGGTAGGCGTCGGCCGCGGCGGCGGACACCACCCGGTGGTCCAGTTCGGCGCCGGTCTCGGCCTCCAGTTCGGCCAGGAGGCGATCGGCGGACAGACCGGTCCGGGCGTGGTACCAGGCCGGGTCGAGCTCGACCTGCCAGGTCTCCAGGGCCGCCCGCCACGCGGTCTCGTTGGCGGCGGCGGTGTCCACGAGGGTCCCGTCGCAGTCGAAGATCAGGGCGGCGTACGGCCGCGCCGGCTGGAGTCGTTGGTCGAGCATGGCCGCCTAACGCACGTGACGTCTGGATCAGGGCAACCCTATCGGCGAACGCGGGCGGCGGCCCGGTTTCGTCCGCAGACGACCCTCGCGGGTCCCCTGTGCGACCGTCGCGGCCCGGTGCGCCGGTCCCCGGACTCCGCGTCGCGCATCGGCGGGGCGCGGGGAGGCGGGGCGACCGCCGGGGCGACGGTCGGCGGAGGGGACGTGTGACATCTCCTATAAGGTAAGCCTTCCCTAAATGTGGGAGGTTCCATGCGCTGGACGGGGCTCGCCGTCTCCTCCGCGGTGCTCGCCGCGGTGGTCGCGCTCAGCATCGCGGTCGGCGCGCAGGCGATCCCGCCCGGGGAGGTCTGGCAGCAGCTCTGGCACCCCGACGGCGGGGAGACCGCCGCGGTCGTCCACGACCTGCGCATCCCGCGGACGCTGCTGGGCGTCCTCGTCGGCGCCGCGCTGGGCCTGTCGGGGGCGCTCATGCAGGCGCTCACCCGCAACCCGCTGGCCGACCCCGGCATGCTCGGGGTCAACGCCGGGGCCTCGCTGGCCGTCGTCTGCGCCGTCCTCTTCTTCGGCATCACGGACCTGCGGATCTGGGTGTGGTTCTCCCTCCTCGGTGCGGCGCTGGTCACCGTCGCCGTCTACGCGCTCGGCGCGACCGGGCGCGGCGCCGCGAACCCGGCCCGCCTGGTGCTCGCCGGCGCGGCCGTCAGCGCCTCCCTGCTCGCCGCCATCAACGCGGCGCTCACCCTGGACGCCGGCGTGTTCAACCAGTGGCGGTTCTGGGACGTCGGGGCGCTCGCCGGGCGCGACGCGGAGGTCGTCCGGCAGGTCGCGCCGTTCGTCGCGGTCGGCGTGGTCCTCGCCCTCGCGCTCGGCCGCGGCCTCAACGCCGTGGCGCTGGGCGAGCAGACGGGACAGGGCCTCGGGGTGAACCCGGGACGCGTGCGGCTGGCCGGGGCCGCGGCGATCATGCTGCTCTGCGGGGCGGCGACCGCCGCGGCCGGGCCCATCGGCTTCATCGGGCTGATGGCCCCGCACGCCGTGCGCGTCCTCACCGGCCCCGACCACCGCTGGATCCTGGCGCACTCGGCGCTGCTCGCCCCGGCCCTGCTGCTCACCGCCGACGTCGTGGGCCGGGTCGTCGTACGGCCGGGCGAGCTGCAGAGCGGCATCGTCACCGCCTTCATCGGGGCCCCGGTCTTCATCTACCTGCTCCGCCGTCGGAGGATCGCCAGCCCGTGAGCGCCTACCGCATCTTCCACACCCCGTCGCGCCGCGTCTCGTTCCGGGTCCACCTGCGGGCGGCCGCGGTGCTCCTGGGTCTGCTGGGGGCCGCCGCCGCGGTCGGGCTGCTCGCCCTGGGGACCGGGTCGGCGATCTCGGTCGGGGACGTCCTCAGGACCCTGGCAGGCCGGGGCGACGCCATGAGCGAGATGGTGGTCTACGAACTGCGCGCCCCGCGCGTGCTGCTCGCCCTGCTGGTCGGCGCGGCGCTCGGCGTCGGCGGCGCCGTCGTGCAGAGCCTGTCCCGCAACCCGCTCGGCAGCCCGGACATCATCGGGGTGAACGCGGGCGCGGCCGTGGGGGCGGTCCTGATGCTCCTGGTCGTCGGCACCGTGACCCCGCTGGCCGTCACCGCGGGCGCGCTGGCCTGCGGCCTGGGCGCGGGGGTGCTGGTGTACGCCCTGTCCTTCAAACGGGGGGTGCAGGGCACCCGGCTGGTGCTCGTCGGCATCGGGGTGACCGCCATGCTCCACTCGGTCATCGCCTACCTGCTGACCCGGGCCGACCTGTACGAGTCGCAGGGGGCGAAGGTATGGCTCGTCGGGAGCCTGGCGGGGAGCGGCTGGGCGCAGGTGTGGCCGATGGCGGCGGTGCTGTCGGTGCTGCTCCCGGCGGCGCTGGCGCTGAGCCGCTCGCTGAGCACGATGGAGATGGGCGACGAGACCGCCTCGGCGCTCGGCCTGCCGGTGGAGCGGCTCCGCCTGGCCCTGCTGCTCGTCGCCGTGCTGCTGTCCGGGGTGGCGGTCTCCGTGGCCGGTCCCATCGTCTTCGTGGCGCTCGCCGCGCCGCAGCTCTCCCGGCGGCTGACCGGGGCCCCCGGCGCGGGGGTCGCCACCGCGGCGGCGACCGGCGCCCTGCTGCTGGCCGCCGCCGACCTGGCGGCCCAGCGGCTGCCGACGGCCGGCCAGCTGCCGGTGGGCGTCCTGACGGGCGGGCTCGGCGGCCTCTACCTGGCCTGGCTGCTCCACCGGGAGTGGCGCGCGGGCCGGTCCTGAGCGCACAGGGCTTCCGGTCCTGAGCGCACAGGGCTTCCGGTCCTGAGCGCACAGGGCTTCCGGTCCTGAGCGCACAGGGCTTCCGGTCCGAGCGCACAGGGGCCTCCGGGCGGGTTCGCCTCCTGAGGGTCGTACGGCCTCCCGGACCGCGCCCCGCGGACCCGCGCGTACGCGGCCTTCCCGCGCGCATGGGAAGGCCGCGTACGCGGGGTCTTCCCGCGTGCGCGGGATCAGGAGAAGACCGCGATCAGGCCGTCGGCGAGAGAACCGCGCCAGCAGGCGTGGTCGTGGCCGCCCTCGTACTCCCGGTAGGTCAGCTCGCAGCCCCCGGCGCACAGCGCGTCGCGCAACCGCCGGGTCGGGTCGAGCAGAGCCCACTCGTAGGTGCCCACCTCGACGTAGGCGCGGGCCGGGACCCGGCCCGCGGCGGCCAGTTCGGCGGTCAGCCACTCGCCGCCGGCTCCGCCCCGGTCGCCGAGGCCGCCGGGGTCGGGACCGGGGGACTCGTTGGGCCACCAGAACGACCCGGACTGCGCTATCGCGGCCCCGAACCGGTCCGGGCGGCGGTGGGCGGCGTACAGGGCGGTCAGCCCGCCCAGGCTCTGCCCCGCGACGACGGTCCGGACCGGCGGGTGGTCCCCGGAGGGCAGCCCGTCGGCGAGGAAGGCGACGAAGGCGTCGTCGCAGGTCAGGTCACGGATCCTGGCCGGTGGAGGACCCGCCTCCACCAGCAGCGCGGTGAGCGGCGGCACGGCCCCGGCCTCGGTCAGGTTGCCGAGGAGGACCGGCAGGTCGTCGAGCCAGCACTCGCCGTCCAGCAGGACGAGGGTGCCCTCCGGACGCCGGTCCGGCCGCAGCCGCCACACGGTGCGGCCGCCGATCGTACGGCGCTCCGGGCGGGCCGTACGGTGTCCCGGGTCGCTTCGGTGAGGCCCCGGCGTGAGCCACCGCTGGGGCGGCGCGTCCGGCAGTTCGGCGACCGAGTGCCCGTTCAGGGTCCGCGGGTTGAGCGGGTCGGCGACCGCCTGGGTCAACCCCAGGCACCAGCGCTCGATCGCCGCGCGCGGGGCGGGGGATCCGGCCGCGAGCATGGCGTCCCGGCGCCGCGCCGCCTCCCCGCCGAGCGGTCGGCCGGCTGTGCCGGGGGCGCGCGGCGCCAGCCGGTAGGAGCCGCGCCAGCCCGACCTGATCCGGTAGGTGCGGTGCCAGACGTCGGTGCCGTCGAGCCGCTCCATCAGACTCGCGCCGAGCAGGCCCGGATCGGTGAGCTTGTTGGCCATGACCAGCACGTCCTCCGCCGCACCGCGCCACAGGAACGTCACGGCGCGGTGACCGGGGTCACCGGGGATCTCCTCGACCAGGGGCGTCCCCCGTGCGGCCGCCTCCGCCCAGAACGCGTCCGGCGCCCCGGCCCGTCCCGCCCGCAGGTCCGCGGCCAGCGCGGCGACGCGCCGTCCGGTGAGGACCTCGGGCGGACTGGGGCAGGGGAGCTGGGGCGGGACGTTCCTCATCAGCCGGCGAACTGCTGCTCGATGCGGTCGACGACGTTGGACGCGCTGTAGTAGTCGATGCGGAACGAGTCCAGGCCGAGGTCGTGGACGCGCTTGTCGCCGACGGCGGGCAGGTCCTTCCAGAGCGGCTTGGCCGTCGTCTTGGCGATCTCGTCCGCGGTGTGGCTGACGAAGAACAGCGAGCTGTCCCCGAACCCCTTGACGATGTTCTCCTGCGAGACGGTCAGGATGTCCAGGCGCTGGCCGCCCTCGCGGTTGTCCGCGGCGGCCAGCGAGGAGTCGACGGTGTGCAGCCGGAAGCCGAGGGAGGACAGCAGCGCGCCCTGGGCGGAGGCCTCGGTGAAGACGGGGATGTCGGTGTTGTTGTCGCGCAGCAGCACGATGTCCTGCTCGGGAAGCTTGATCTTGCCCTTCACCTCGGCCACCCGCTGGTCGTAGGCGGAGATGACCTTCTGCGCGTTCGCCTCCAGGCCGAGCGCGCCGCCCAGCTTGGTCATGAGCTCCTGCCAGGAGAGGTCGTCGTGGCGGAAGAGCACGGTCGGCGCGACGGCCTTGAGCCGGTCGTATACCTTGGCGGTGCTGTCGGCGCCGGACGCCGAGCCGATGATGAGGTCGGGCTTGGCCGCGATGACCTTCTCGATGTCGGCCTCGAAGCCCTGGTAGGCCACCTGGACGCCGCGTTCCTTGGCGACGTCCGCCCACTGGGAGAAGAACCCGTTGGAATCGGTGATCGGCCCGGGCGGGGTGGCCTGGGAGGCGATCAGCGGGGCCTCCAGCGCGAGCAGGTGGCCGGTCAGGGTGACGCTCACCGAGACGATGCGCTTGGGCGCGGCGGGGACCTCGGTGGTCCCGAGCTCGTGCGTGACGCTGCGCGTCGCGGCCGAACCCGCGGCCGGGCTCCCGGACGCGGCGGGGCCGGCGGACGCGGAGTCACCGCCGGCACCGGAACTGCAGGCGGTCAGGCCCAGGACGGCCGTGACCGCGGCTGCCGCGGACACGGCCCAGCGGCGGCGGATCGAAGTCCTCATGTGCACCTCAGGGGAGTCGGTAAGGCTTGTGCAAAGGATATTAGGACAGGCTTACCTAAATTGATCGGCCGGGGTCCGTGTACGGCCATGGGAGAGCGCGTGCCGGACGGGCCGCCGAAGACCCCGTCGCGGGATGCCGGCGGCCCGGCGGCGGGGGAGGCCCGGCCGGCGGGGTCAGGCCGAGGGGAGGTCCAAGGCCTCGCACCGGCTCAGGTCGAGGGGAGGTTCTTCAGGGCCTCGCGCCGGCTCAGGCCGGTGATCCCCTTGTGGGCGACGTAGCGCACGACCTCGCGCGGGTCGGTCTTGGCGTACTCGCGCAGGGCCCAGCCGATCGCCTTGCGGGCGAAGAAGTCGGTGTCCGACAGGCTCGGCTCGATGCAGGCGTAGAGCAGGCCGGTGTCGGTGGCGGCCCTGAACCTGTTCTGGCAGATGATCGACGTGCGGCGCTTCCAGAGGTCGTCGCTGTGCGCCCATTCGAGCATCAGCGGGCGCATCGTGTCGGGGAACTCCCGCAGCAGGGGGCCGATCCGGTGGACGGCCACCTCGTCGACGAAGTCCCACCAGGCCCCGATGACGATCATCTCCTCGTAGATCGGGAGGGTGTACAGGGTCCGGCCCCAGCGGGGCGGGGACCCGGTGAGGGCGATCGCCGCGTAGCGCTCCTCGCGGTACTCCGCCTCGCGCCACAGGGTCAGCGCCGCCCGGCGCCACTCGGGCGCGGCCTCGAACGGGTGCTCGGCGAAGACCCTCCGCAGCGCCGTACGGCGCGGCACGGCCTGCACGCCGAGGAACGGCATGGCGGACTTCATGTAGGCCTGCATGGCGGAGGCCTTGGCGGGGTCGGCGGCCTCCGCGAGCGCCAGCCGCACGGCCTTCTGCAGTGCTTCCGCGCTCATCCCCGCTGGCTCGTCCGCTCTCCGGTGGCCAGGCCGTCGAACAGGACGGTGACGTAGTGCTCGGCGATGCCGTCGGTGTCGAGGCGTCCGCCCGGGCGGAACCAGCGGACGGCGACCCAGATGCTGTCGCGGATCATGCGGTAGGTGAGCTTGGGGTCCACGTCCGGGCGGAACTGGCCGACGGCCTGCCCGCGCTTGATCTGCCCGACCCACATGCGCTCGACCTCGTCCTCGGCCCTGACCAGGTAGTCGAAGCGGTCGCCGGGCAGGGAGCGCAGGTAGTTCCAGTCGTTCTGCATGACGGTGATCGCCGCGCGGTGCGGCTCGAGGGTGCTGAAGCCGATCCGCACCATCTCCGACAGGATCGAGCGGGGGTCGCCACCTTGCTCCAGGGCGGCCCGGTAGCGTCCGATGAGGTCGTCGAGGAAGGTGCTGAGCACCTCGTCGACGATCGTCTCCTTGGAGTCGAAGTGGTGGTAGAGGCTCCCGGAAAGGATGCCCGCCTCCTCCGCGATCTCGCGGACGGTGGTCGCCTGGAAGCCCTTGCGCGCGAAGAGGTCCGCGGCGAGCCTGACGAGGTGGTCGCGGCGCTCCGAGGCGGAGCCGGCCGAGGCCGCGCGCTTCGTCGTGCGCTGGCGCTTGACCGGGGTGGTGGTCGCGCCTCCGGAGTTCTTTCGCGTGTTCACACCTCCCATTATGAGCCCTTGCGCAATCGCTTGTTCGTGTGAACGCCCGGGCTCGTCCCGGGCGGCGGGGCCTGCGAATCGGACATACTTCGTAAAGGCCATCCTGGCTGACAAGATGGTCGGAGCGGGCTGTGTAATGTCCCTTCTGGTGCTTCGATCCTGACTTGGAGGGTGTTCCCGTGAGCGCTTCGGTGGCGTACGTGACCTACGCGGACCCGGAGGGGTTCGACGACGAGAAGGAGATCGCCCTCGCCGCGTGGGCGGAGGCGGGGATCTCGGGGACGGTCGTGCGCTGGGACGACCCGGCCGCCGACTGGGCGGCCTTCGACCTCGTGGTGGTCCGCTCGGCCTGGGACTACGTGGACCGGCGCGCGGAGTTCCTGGCCTGGGCGCGCCGGGTCGAGACGGTGACCCGGCTGGCCAACCCGGCGGCGGTGCTGGAGCGCAACACCGACAAGACCTACCTGAGGGACCTGGCGGCGCCGGTCATCCCCACCTCCTGGGTCGCGCCGGGCGAGAGCGCGGACCTGCCGGTCCTCGCCGAGTACGTGGTCAAGCCCGCGATCTCGGCGGGCGCCCGCGACACGATCAGGACCGCCGACCGGGACAAGGCGGCGGCCCACGCGGCCCGCCTGGCGGCCGAGGGGCGGACCGCGATGGTCCAGCCCTACCTGGACATGGTCGAGGCCGAGGGGGAGACCTCCCTGATCTACTTCGGCGGCCGGTTCAGCCACGCCGTGCGGCGCAACCCGATGCTGGCCGGCGGCGCCGCCGCGCCGGACGCCGACAACGCCCGGGCGGAGCTCCGCACCCCCGAGCCCGACCAGTTCGCCCTCGCCGAGCGGGTGCTGGCGGAGGCGGCCGGGTCCCCCGGGGTGCTCTACGCCCGGGTGGACCTGGTCCGGCTCCCGGGCGGGGACCCGGCCCTCATCGAGGTGGAGCTCGCCGAGCCGTACCTCTTCCTGCGCTACGCCCCCGGCGCCGCCGGCAACCTGGCCCACGCCGTCGCCGAGGCGCTCTGACCGGCGGGCCGGGCGCCGGAAAACCCGTGGACGCGCCGCCCGCCCGGAGGGAAGGCTGGACCTCCATGTCGCGCGGCGGATGGGACGGTGGAGGATGACCGGGGAGCACGGAGGGGCCGCGGCCGGCGAGCCGCCACCACGTCCACCTCTCGCCCGACCGCGAGACCGCGACCCGGGTCGGGGCGCGCCGGGGCCGGCCGGTCGTGCTGGCCGTCGACGCGGCGGCGATGCGCGCGGCCGGGCACGAGTTCCGCCTCAGCGCCAACGGCGTCTGGCTGGCCGACCGCGTCCCGCCGTCCTTCATCCGCCTCCCGGGCTGATCCGGGCGCCCCGGCCGGCGGGCGGCGCCGGGATGCGGTACTCGGTGCGGTTCAGGTAGGGCCGCCCCGGTTGCGCCGCAGGGCTGTCACACGAGCTGTCGCTTCTACGCCGTCACGGGGTCAGCGTCCGAAGGAAAACATGCTTGACCGACGCGATCACCTGCTCGATCGGGAAGGGATCCTCGGCCGTCACCCACTCCAGCAGGATGGACTCCATCGCGCCGTTGAGGCCGCGCGCGGCCATACCGGGATCGACCGTGTCGGGCAGGTCGAGGTCCGCCCCGGCGACCTGGAAGAACGCCGCCGCGTTCATCTGCACGGTCTCCGCCAGGTAGGCCGTGCTCGCCTTGGCCCGCTCGACGTACATGATCTGGGCCCGGCGCGGATCGTCGGTGATGAAGCGGATGTAGGCCTCGATCCCGGCCTCCAGGACTCCTTCCAGGGTCCTCGGTGCCTGCGCGGCGGCTTGGGAGGCCACCTGCACGCTCTGCTCCACGCACCGGTGGTAGATGACCTCCAGCAGTTCCTCGCGAGTGGCGAAGCACTCATAGAACGCGCGGTTGGAGATCCGCGCGATCATGCACAGTTTCTCGATCGTGGTGCTGGTGAAACCAAGCGTGCCGTACAGGGCGAAGCCCGCGTCGATCAGTCGCTCCCGGCGGTCGGCCAGCCGCTCCTCGGGTGTCATTCCCTGGTAGATCCTGTCACTCATGCAAGTCCTCGCTGCGGGGGAGGACCTGCCGGCCTCATGTCTCACTTCCACCTCATCATTTCTGTTTACCGATCTCCGGCATTATGGGTGAAAGATCCATTTCTTGGTAATATCGTCCGTTTGTTGTCCGACGCGATATACGCCGCCCAGCCGCTGCAGACCCGCGCACCTCAGCGCCTGCCGACGGACCTCCGGTCATCCGGCTGCCGTGGTCCTGACAGGTGAGACCTGCGAGGGCGCGACACCTGCGTTGAGCCCTCACAAGGCCGGCCGGTGATCAGCGCCAGGCCACCGGCAGCCGGGTGGGACCGGCGACGGCGTGGCCGATCTTACGGGGGATGTCGGCGGCGTCCACCGCCAGGCGCAACGTGGGCAGCTCGCGCAGCAGCAGCGCGATCGCAGTGACGACCTCGGCGTGGCCGAGGTGGCGGCCGATGCAGTGGTGGATGCCATAGCCGAACGACAGGTGCCGCTCGACGGCGGTGCCGGCGCGGGTGAATCGGGTGAAGTCCATCGTCTTGGGGTCGGTGAACGCGCGCGGGTCGTAGTTCGCGGCGTCGGTGGACGGGATGACGATCTCTCCTTCCTTCAGGCGGGCACCGCTGGGAAGGGTGATGTCGGCGGTGACGTAGCGGGGCATGGCGTCGGCCGCCGCGGTGGTGAACATCCGCTCGAGCTCGGTGACCGCGCCGACGACCTCGTCGGGGTGGTCGACGAGGTAACGGTAGGCGCTGTCGTAGCCGCCGTAGGGATGGGTGAGCAGCACCTGGATGAACGTGCCGATGCTGGAGGCGGAGGTCTCCCAGCCGCCGACGATGAGCGCGATCGGCAACATGATCAAGTGCTGTTCGGGCAGGTGCGCGCCGTCGACGGCGATCCTCGACAGCAGGTCGCCATCGGGCTCGCTGCGGCGCCGGGCCAGCAGGGTGGTCAGGTAGCCGAACATGGCCAGGCCGGAGGCTTGGGCTTCCTCCGGTGACAGGCTGGTGTGGGACAAGAACGCCGCGCTCCAGCGGTGGAAATCGGCGCGGTCGGCTTCGGGCAGGCCCAGCAGGTCGCAGATCAGCTCGAGGACGAACGGCATCGCGAAGTCGGCCAGCAGATCGGCGGGCGCACCACCGTCGATCATGGTCTGCAGCTGGGCGGCCGCGCAGCGCTCGATCTCGGCCCGACGGGCCTCGACGGCCCGGGGCGTGAAGTGATCGATGACCAGACCGCGCACGGCCGCGTGCGCGGCGCCGTCCAGGCCGAGAAGGGTGCCCTCCAGGCCGACGACGTCGTCTACGGGCAGGGCCTTCTCGCGGGAGAAGACCGGGTCGCGCAGCACCTTCATGACGTCGTCGTAGCGGGTGACGAGCTTGGCGGGGGTTCCGTTGGAACGGGTGACGTCGACCACTCCGGTGTCGGTCTCGTCCCGGATCCGTTCATACTCCGGGTTGAGGTACAGGCCGGGCCGGTTGACCCCCTCGGAGTCCCGGTCGAGCGGGTGCTGGCGGATCGGGCAGGCCGAGGCGGCCGGATTCGTGACGGCGGTCATCGGTGGCGATGATCCCTTCTTGAGGTGAGGAGAGGTGCGGCGCGCGGGCCGCCCCCGTACGGAGGCGGCCCTGGATGCCGAGGAAGAGGACCTGAGACCACAAAGTTACGCCGAAATGATCAATGCATCAGAGCGGGGCAGTCAACATCGGCACGCCATCCCGGCGCCGGCGACGGTCCGGGCGGGGTTGCACGCCGAGGACGACCCCGGGGCGCTCCGAGCCGAGCTGGTCCAGATGGCCGTCGCCGTCAAGTGGGTCCAGGCGCTCGACCGCCGGACGGGACCTCGCGCCCCGTGAACGATCCGGCGCCGTCCGCGGGTGGGGCGGTACGGCGTGCGTTCCGCCGTGGGGCGCACGCCGTGCGTGTGGGGCGAGGCCCGAGCGGCCTCAGCCGTGAGTGGTCATGCCGCCGTCGACGGGGATCACCACGCCGGTGAGGTAGGCGCCGGCCCGGGACGAGAGGTAGATCGCGGTCCCGGCCACGTCCTCGGGGGCGCCGATCCGGCCCATCGGCACGCTGGAGGCGATCGCCTGGCGCATGTCGGGGTCGTCGAGGGCGAAGGCCATCATCTTGGACTCGAAGGGGCCGGGCGCGATCGCGTTGACCGTGATCGAGTCGCGCACGAGCCGGTGGGCCAGATGGCGGGTGAGCATGTGCACGGCCGCCTTGGTCGTGGAGTAGGCGTAGGTCTCCAGCGCGGGCACCCGGATGCCGTCGACCGAGCCGATGTTGATCACTCTGGCCGGGTCCTCGGCGGAGGCCGCGGCGCGCAGCAGCGGCAGGAAGCGCTGGGTCAGGTAGAACACGCCCTTGACGTTGACGCCCCAGAGCTTGTCGAAGGCGTGCTCGGGGTAGTCCTCCAGCGGCGCGCCCCAGGTGGCGCCGGCGTTGTTGACCAGCACGTCCAGCCGGTCCTCGCGCGCGGAGACCGCCTCCACCAGCGCGGTGACACCGTCGGGGGTGGACAGGTCGGCCGGTACGGCGACGCATCCGATCTCGGCCGCGGTCTTCTCCACCTCGGCGGCCTTGCGGGAGGAGATGTAGACCGTGGCCCCCGCCTCAGTGAAACCCTCCGCGATCATCCGGCCGATGCCCCGGGAACCGCCCGTGACCACGACCGTCTTACCTTGCACCGAGAACAGACTCATGTTCTGAAAGCATGCCGTACGCTCGCCGTTCCGTCCATACCGACTGGTCGGTTCCGGTGTGGTCCCCTCCGGGCCGGAGGGCGCGGGCGGCGGTCAGAGGCCCAGGAGGCGGCCGTTGCGGAACAGGTCCACGAAGAGCTGATGGTCGGCTCTGGCCTGGGCGCCGTAGGCGTGGGCGAAGCCGACGAGCATCCTGGTGAAGCCGTCCCCGTCACCGCCGATCACGGACGTGATCGCGTCCTCGGTGGAGAAGTCGACCACGTCGTGGCTGGACTCGTCGTCGGCCACCGAGTGCATGCGCGCCACGGCCCGGCCCAGGTCGCCGATGACGGAGGCGAGCTCGTCCGGCTCGTTGACGTCACCCCAGTCGAGGTCGGCGGAGTATGGGGAGACCTCGGCGACCAGCTGGCCGACCCCGTCCAGCGTGGTGTAGCCGAGCCACGGGTCGGCGTAGGCCTGCAGGGCCCGCTGCGACTCGGCGGTGCGGTGTCCCTGGTGCAGGAAGTGGCCGTGCACCCTCTCGTCGGCGATGTGCCGGGCCACGGCCGGGACCTGCGCCTGCTTCATGTAGAGGATGACGTCGTTCTCCAGGGCCTCGGTGTGGCCCTCCAGCAGCAGGTTGTAGGACGGGAGCCCGGCCGAGCCGATGCCGACGCCGGTGCGCAGCGCGAAGTCCTTGATCCGGTGCTCGACCTCGGAGACGGCCGGGAGCGTGGTCAGGTAGTCGGCGAAGGCGGCCTCGACCGCGCGCCGGGTCTCCTCGCCGACCGGGAAGCGGTCCTCCATGAAGGCGAAGCGGCGGTCGTAGTTCTCGACCGTGGTCTCCCGGTCGAGCAGGGCCACCCGGGTGTTGAGCCGGGCGGTCTGCAGCACCCGGTGGAGCACCCCGGTGGTGGTCGCCAGCGTCAGCGAGCCGATCGCGTCGTCGCCGCCGTGCGAGATGCCCTCCAGCTCGGCCAGGTAGGCGCGGGCGAATCCGGCGACCAGCTCGGAGATCGTCTCGTCGGAGAGCGCCTTGGCGTAGCCGATGAGCGCGACGCTGGCCGCGAACCGCTTGAGGTCCCAGACGTAGGGGCCGACATAGGCCTCGTCGAAGTCGTTGACGTTGAAGACCAGGACGCCGGAGGCGTTCATGTAGGTGCCGAAGTTCTCCGCGTGCAGGTCGCCGTGGATCCACACCCGCCCGGTGCGGGCGTCCAGGAACGCCCCGTCGGCGAAGGCGCCGGTCATGTCCGCGTAGAACAGGCAGGCGCTGCCGCGGTAGAACGCGAAGGGCGAGGCGGCCATCTTGCGGAACTTGCGCCGGAAGGCGGCGGGGTCACGCCGGATGGAGTCGCCGAACTCGGTGACGAGGACGTCGAGGATGTGGGCCGAGCGCCCCGCGGTGGTCATGGCGGGCACGGTACGTCCGGGGACGAGTCCTCCGCCAGACGCGGGAGGTTGCATCTTTGGAACGTATCAACGGCATGCCGGGGGAGCGCGGCCGGGGCCCGGCGGGCGGGGGCCTTCTCTTCCCCCGTCCGCCGGACGTGCGGTGGCCGCTCCCCCGGGCGGCGCGCGGCCGTCTGCGGCGGCGGTGCGCGGACGGCCGCGGACGCGGTCAGAACGGCGTGAGCGTGATCCCGGCGGAGCGGGGCGAGCCGTCGTGGACGAGGGACTCGAAGTTGCCGACGTCGTCGAAGGCGAAGCCGTACGCCTTGCCGTCGACGGTGTGGGCGTGCAGCTTGCGGGAGTAGTGGTCGGTGACGGTCCGCTTGTAGAACCGGCTCGCGTCAGTGGTGGGCTGGGTGTGGACGTAGCCCAGCGTGGAGCGGTGGAGTCCGGCGCAGAGCGTGCGCGCGATCGGCCCGACGACGGGATCGTTGGGCGCCTGGAGCCTGCCGTCGCAGCCGAAGACGTCCTTGGTCGAGGGCCGGGCGAAGGAGGCCACCCGGTTGCCCGAGGCGTCGGTGAAGTTCAGCACGCCGGAGGCGTCCGTGCGGCCGAGGAACTTCCTGGCGGGCTGGTCGGCGAACGGCACGACGGTCAGCGTGGTGTTCCGGTAGGTCGCCCAGGCCTCGCGGATGTAGCCGTCCATGTACGTGGGACTGAACACGCCGGTGTCGATGCCCTTGTGCGGGGAGACGACCCGCAGCCGCGTGCCGTCGGCGCGCCGGTGGATCAGCTTGGCCCAGTCGCCGGGCTGGTTCCGCATCGCGTCGAGGATGCGCTCGCGGCCGTTGGGGACCAGGTCGCCGGTGCGCCTGCGGGTGCCGTCGCCGGCGGTCACCTCGACCGCCTGCGGGACGCTGAACATGTCCACCATCGAGGTGTTGAGCCACAGGCCGCTGCCGTTGTAGGTGAACTCGGTCCAGTCGAACAGGATGTCGCGGTTGGGATCGCCCGCCGCCCACGGCGCGGGCTGGACCAGGCCGTCCGGCGTCAGGAAGAACTTGAGCTTCGTGCCGAAGGAGACGTAGACCCGGCCGGACAGGTCGAGAGGGAGCTTGATCGATTTGGTGGAGCCTCCGGCCGGGCCGGGGATCGCGACGTCCGGGGCGGGGCTGGGCGGGTTCGCGCCGGCGGGCCACGGGGTGAACGCGCCGGCGGCGTCCACGTAGCCGAGCCTGCCCGTTCTGAGGTTCGTGCCGAGCACGTAGACGTAGGTCTGCTCACCTCGTCCGGAGCGGTTCGTGACGGTCAGCGGGAGCAGGGCCGGCGGTGCGGTCCGGGTCTCCGCGGCGGCCGCGGTCTCCACCGTCCGCACGGCGGCCGTCGACGCCGACACGTGACCGGGCGCCGCGGACAGGAGGACGGGCACGCCCGCCGCGACCGCGGCGGTCCTGCGGAGGGTTCTTCTTCCGGTACGCATAGGCGACTCCTCGTTCGTCCCCTGGTGAGATGGCTGGATGCCCCCGTGATCGTGGCGCCCGGCGGGACCGGCGCCCGCCCCGGCGGGCACGAAGCCGCCGCAGGTGCGGCGGGTGCCCCGGACTCCTGCGGCGTACGGCGGGCCGTCTCCTGCCCCGAGAGCGCTCTCGGAGCAGAGGATCGCCTGAACCGATCCTTTGCGACCAATCGGAGAGCGCTCTCAGCATCGGGTGCCGGGCGGTGCATGTCAATAGAAGATAACGGTCTGTCGGATTATGTGAAAAATGGAACGCGATAATCGGGCGCAGGACTCCGTCGCGGCTCCTCGCCGGAGTCGGCTCCGCGCGTTATCGTCAGGGCGTCAACACGCAGAGTGATCGATCTCTGTGTCGTCTCACCACCCGGAGCGGGACCGCGGGACGGGAGGCCGGGAAGAGCCCGGCTCCGCGCCGAGGCGTGTCCGGCAGGGCGGTGCTCTCGGGGGAGGGGGCGCGGCCGATGGGGATCGGAAGTCGGACCGCGGCCGTTGCGGTCGTGCTGGTGAACACGGCGGTCGTGCTCGGAGACGGCACGGTCGCGGCCGCGCGGGCCCGGCCCGCCGCGGTCCAGGACTCCGGGCGCTCCGGGGCCCAGGACTCCGGGCGCTCCGGGGCCCAGGACTCCGGGCCGTCCGGGGCCCGCGACCACAGGTCCTCCGCGGCCCGCTTCTCCAGGCCGTCCGAGGCCCGCGGCTTCGCGGACGAGTTCTCCGGTCCCGAGGGCGGCGAGCCGGATCCGTCCAGGTGGGAGCAGCTGACCGGGTGTCTGTGGGGATACCGGGCCGAGCGGCAGTGCTACACCTCCGGCGGGCGCAACGTGCGGCTCGACGGGGACGGGCACCTCGTGATCAACGCCCGGCGCGAGACCTACACCGGTGACCACGGCGTACGGCGCAAGTACACCTCGGCGCGCCTCGTCTCCAGGGTCGCGAGCGGGAGCGGGAGCGTGCAGGTGAGGGCGAAGGTCTCCGGCTGGCAGCGCGGCGCGTGGCCGGCGATCTGGCTGCACGCCGACCCCCTGCGCAGGCAGCGGCACTACGGCGAGATCGACCTGATGGAGAACGGCCTCAACGGCGCGCGGTGGAAGCCGGAGTACCACGTCCACACCGACCGCTTCAGCGGTGGCGGCGCGTACGACGTCGACGCCACCCGGTGGCACGTCTACAAGGTCACCTGGACCACGGGCCCGTCCGGCCGGGCCCGGTTCTACGTCGACGGCCGGTTCGTGCGCTCCTTCCCCTACCGGGTGCCGGCCAGGTCGTCCGTGCGGCTGATCCTCAACGTCGCGGTCGGCTCGCAGGCGGGACGGCCCGCCGCGAACCTCGACAGCACCCTGACCGTGGACTACGTGCGGACGGGCGGCCGGGCGGCCCCGCGCTGAGTCCCCGGCGGTTCAACAGGCCCCGGCGCCGTGCCCGGACGGGTCGCGGGCGGGGGAGGGCGGGAGCAGCGCGAGGAAGCGGTCCACCGCCCGCCGCGCCCGCTCCTCGAGGTCGGCAGGGGGCGCTTCGCCCAGCAGGACCCGGATCTGGGTGTCCGAGACGACGAGCCCGTACAGCAGCCGGAAGGCCTCCTCCGGGTCGCAGGCTGCGATCTCCCCCCGCGCGGCCAGCTCCGCGAGATGGCCCGCGACGAGCGGGCCGGTGGTGTGCCGCCCCTCGGCGAGCAGCACCCCGGCGAGTTCCGGGGCCGCGACCGCGGCCCGGTTGATCGCGACCGAGGCCTCCCCGAGCAGCAGCCGGAGCAACCGGACGGCGAACACCGTCAGCGTCTCCCGGGCCGGCCGGTCCAGGGCCAGCGCCTCGGCGACCGCGGCGTTCGCCTGCTCCGACTGGCGGCGCACCAGGGCCGCGAAGAGCCCGCGCTTGTCGCCGAACCAGCTGTAGAGCGTCTCCTTGGACGCGCCGGCCCGCCGGGCCACCGCCAGCATCGTGGTGCCGGTGTATCCGCGTTCGACCAGTTCGGCGAAGGCGGCGTCCAGCACGGCCGCCCGCCTGGCCTCGTTCTCGCCCTCGCGGGGCCGGCCCCGTCGTCCCTGCATGCCCGCCGCCCTTCCCGGTGTCCGTTGACAAGTGTACCTATCGGTACGATTATTAATCGAACTTATCGGTACGATTAATGAGGGCGCATGGCTTCCATCCCCGTTCCTTCCTCCTCCCCGACGGGCGTTCCGGCGGCTCCCCCGACGAGCGCGGGCGTCGCGGTGGCGCGCGCGGCCCTGGTCGTCGCGTTGCTCTCCATGGGCGCCATCGCGGGCTTCTTCTACGCCTACGAGGTCTCGGTCACCCGCGGTCTGGCCGGGGTCGGCGAGGACACCTACGTGCTCAGCATGCAGGCGATCAACGCGACGGTCCGCAACATCCCGTTCGCGCTCTCCTTCTTCGGGGCGCCGGTGTTCGCCGCGGTCGCCTTCGCCGCCGCGCTGGCCGTCGCGGGACGGCGGTCGGCCTCGGTATGGCTGGTGGCGGCGGCCTTCGCGGTCTACCTGGCCGGGGGTCTGGGCGTGACCCTGCTGGTGAACGTGCCGCTGAACGAGGACCTCGCCACGGTCGCCGCGACGGTCCCGGACCTGGCCGCCGTGCGCGCGCGGTACGAGTCGGAGTGGAACGCCTGGAACACCGTCCGCACCCTCGCCTCGGGCACCGCCTTCGCCCTGCTGGCCGCCGCGGCGGTCCTGCTTCCCCGCGCGCGCTGAGCGGGGCCGGGTCAGGACCGGGACGCGGAGCCGGCCGTCCTCCGGCGGCTCCGGAGCAGCATGGCCGCGGCGGCCGCCAGCGCGCCGAGGCAGGCCAGGGCGATGTCCTTGTGCGCGTCCCAGGCGTCGCCCTGCTGGCCGTTGTAGACCTCGGCGATCTCCGGGGACATGGTGACGGCTATCGCCCATTCGAGGAGCTCGTAGAGCGCGCTCGTCGACAGGACGAGCTCGACGCCCGCCGCGACGGCCACGGAAGGACGCAGGCCCCACCGCTCCCGGAGATAGCGGGCCAGCACCGGGGCGGCGCACAGGCCGTACGAGAGGTGCACCAGGCGGTCGAAGTGGTTGCGCTCCCAGCCGAAGACGTCCGACAGCCGCACCCCGGTCAGCGCCGCGCTCCACTCGTCGTAGGGGACGTGGGAGTACATCCAGCGCGCGGCCACCGAGTGCAGGGCGAGGAAGGCGAGCACCGCGGCCAGCGAGGCCGGGGGAAGGGCGTAGTGCCTGCGGAGCGGGATCAGCGCCAGCAGTGCCACCGCGGTCAGCGAGTGGTGGAACGCCTGCTCGACGGGGTACGGCGGAGCGATCCAGGTGAGGGCCGTGACGACCGTGAACGCCGCGGCGAGCCACCGCGTACCGGCGCATCCTGGCTCCGGTGCCCGTCCCGCAGGGGCCTCAACCCGCCCCGTCCGGGCCTCAACCCGCCCCGTCCGGGCCTCAACCCGCCCCGTCCGGGCCTCAACCCGCCCCGTCCGGGCCTCGGCGCGTCCCGTCCGGGCCCCCGTCCGGGCCCCCGGGCGGCGCCGGCGGACATCGGCGGGCCGGGCGGGCGGGCTCTCCCCCTCGGCCTCCGCCGCTTCGCCGGGTGGCGGGCTCCCGCCTCCGGTCTCCGTCGCTTCGCCGGGTGTGGATGCCATGACCGAATGATCCCGGTCCATCGTGGAAACCGGAAGACGGACGCCCGCCGCGTCCGGGGCTCAGCCCCTGGGCAGGCCCAGGGTGCGCTCGGCGATGATGTTGCGCTGGATCTCGCTGGAGCCGGCGTAGATGGTGTCCGCGCGGCTGAACAGGTAGAGCCGCTGCAGGTCGTTCAGCTCGTACGGCGGGCCGTCGGCGACCAGCCCCGCCCTGCCCTGCACGGCCTGCGCCAGCTCGCCCAGCCTCCGGTGCCACTCCGACCAGTAGAGCTTGGCGATCGAGGCCTCCGGCCCCGGCGTCCCGGCCGACAGGGAGGTCATCGTGCGCAGCGCGTTCAGGCGCATGATGCGCAGCTCCAGCCACGACCGGACCAGCCGGTCGCGCAGCACCGGGTCCCCGGCCGCGCCGGTGCGCCGGGCGGTCTCCACGACGCGGTCGAACTCCCGCTGGAAGCCGAGCTGCTGGCCGAGCGTCGAGGCCCCGCGCTCGTAGCCCAGGGTGGCCATCGCGACCCGCCAGCCCTCACCGGGGGCGCCCAGGATGTTGCCCGCGGCCGTGCGGGCCCCGTCGAAGAAGACCTCGTTGAACTCGCTGGTGCCGGTCAGCTGGACGATGGGCCGGACCTCGACCCCGGGCTGGTCCATCGGGACCAGCAGGTAGGACAGGCCCGTGTGCCGCCGCGAACCGGGCTCGGTCCGGGCCAGGACGAAGCACCAGTCGGCGACGTGGGCCAGCGAGGTCCAGGTCTTCTGGCCGGTGAGGACCCACTCGCCGCCCTCCTGTCGCGCCCGGGTCCGCACGCCGGCCAGGTCCGAGCCCGCCTCGGGCTCGGAGTAGCCCTGGCACCACAGCTCGCGGCCGCGCCGGATCGGGGGCAGGAAGCGCCGCTTCTGCTCCTCGGTGCCGAAGTCGATGATCGTGGGGCCGATGAGGCCCTCGCCGATGTGCCCGACCCGGGCCGGGGCGTCCGCCTGCGCGTACTCCTCGTGGAAGGCGACCTGGTCGGCCAGGGGCGCGTCCCGCCCGCCGTACCTCCCCGGCCAGCCCAGGCAGGTCCACCCGGCCTCGCCGAGCCGCCGCTCCCAGGCCAGCCGCACCTCGTGGCCCTCGTGCTCGCGGCCCGGCCCGCCCAGCCCGCGGGCGTGGGCGAACTCGCCCTCCAGCTGCTCCCGCAGCCAGGCGCGGATCTCCTCGCGGAAGCCCGTCACGGTCGTCTCGCCTCCTCCGCCCGGTCCGGCCGGCCCTCCGCGGGAGAGGGCCGCCGGTCCGCGCTCGCCTGCCCGGCAACCTAGGGGAGGGCGGGCGGGGAGGCGCGGCGCCGTCCCGGTCTCCGGGAGAGCGGTCCGTGACGGGGAGGCGGCCGTCCGCGGGCGGGGAGCGGTCGCGGCGTGGGAGCGGCCGGGTCACGTCCGCCGGGCGGGCTGCGGCGCGGGCAGGCGGGGCGGACGGGCGGGGCGGAGCGCGGGCGGGCCGCAGCCCGCAGACGGGAAGACGCGCCCTGGCGGGCGTGGGGGACCCGCCAGGACGCGCTTCTCCCCGGTGCGGTGGCGCGAGGACCCCGGCGAGGGATGGGGTCCTCACGCGGTCAGCCGCTCAGGGAGTCGGGGGGGTGGAGCCTTTCAATGGATTTGTACCAACGATTGGATGATGCGGCTCCTGGGAGGCTAGGTCAAGGGGCGGTTCCCCACTAGAACCAAATCGTCTAGTTTTGTTGGCACAAAGGGGACTAAATGGCTCGGTCAACGCTGTATCAGCAGGTGGCCTCCGAACTCCGGAGGACCATCTACTCCGGTGCGCTCAAGCCGGGTGATCAGCTGCCGACCGAGGCCGAACTCATGCTCGCCCACCAGGTGAGCCGCAACACCGTGCGGCTCGCCCTCGGCGAGCTGGTCAACGAGGGGCTGGTCACCCGGACGCCCCGCCGGGGCACCGTGGTCAGGGAGCGCCGCCCTCTGCTGATGCATCCCCAGCGCGAGCTCCAGCCGCAGCCCGGGGAGACCCGGGAGGCCTTCGCCTGGGCCGTCTCCCAGGAGGGGCGCGAGCCGAGCCAGGAGATCGAGGTGTCGATCGTGAACCCGGCCGAGGAGATCGCCAGCCGGCTGGAGCTGCCCGACGACGGGCTCGCCGTGGTCCGCCGCAGGCTGCGGTTCGTGGACGCGCAGCCGTACAACACCAACGACTCCTACTTCCCGCTCTGGCTGGTCTCCGGATCCGAGATCGCCCGTCCCGGCGACATCTCGCGGGGGGCCAACCGGGTGCTGGAGGAGCTCGGCCACGCCCAGGTGAGGGTCGTGGACGACATCTGGGCGCGAATGCCCACCAGCTCGGAGACCGACCGGCTCCGGCTCCAGTCGGGCACACCGGTCGTCGTCTACGTCCGGGTCGGATACGACGAGGAGGACGTCCCCGTGCGGGTCGCGGTCTCGGTGCTCCCCGCCGACAAGCACCTGATCCGGTACGAGCTGAAAAGCCGTTGACCTCCCCCTGGCCGCCCTGATGGGACGGCCTCCGCCCTGCCCGTACGGCAGGCGGCCCCCGGGCGCGGCCCGTCGTGCGGGCGGGCGCGCCCCCTTCCCCGAGTCCGCCTCGGACCCCTAGCGCGGGGGCTCCCTGGCCCGGCGCGGATGCCGTGCGTCACCGGACGGACACCTTCCGTGTCATCTCACACACCCAGCGCAACGAAGGGATCGACCATGCACTCCAGCACCATCACCTCCGTCACCCCCGCCCCCGTCTCCGCGCGGCGCCCCGCCCCGCGCCGGGCGGACGCCGCGGACCTGCCGGGGGTGCTCGCGCTCCTGGCGCGGACCGCCGCCTGGCTGGACGGGCGGGGCGTGCGGCAGTGGCCCGCCGGCGGGTTCCCGGCCGAGCGCATCGCCCCGCTGATCGAGAGAGGGGACATGTACCTGCTTGACGGGGAGGACGGGCCGATCGCCACCGTGGCGCTGGACGGCCACGCCGACCCCGAGTTCTGGACCGCCCAGGACGATCCCGGCTCGGCGCTCTACGTCCACAAGCTCGCCGTGGCGCGCGGCCACTCCGGCCGGGGGCTGGGCGAGGCGCTGCTCGACTGGGCGGGCCTGCGCGCGGTGGCGGCGGGCCGGCGCTGGCTCCGGCTCGACTGCGCCAAGGAGAACCGGCGGCTGCAGGACTACTACCGGCGGCAGCGCTTCGCCCACCTGCGCACGGTCGACCTGCCGCACCGCGCCTCGGGCGCGCTGTTCCAGCGGCCCGGCGGCCTGCGCGGCGCCGCTCCGGCCCTTCCGGGAGCCGCCGCCGGGACCGGCGCGGGGGTCCGCTTCGAGGCCGCCGGGACCGGTGCGAGGGTCCGCTCCGAGGTCGACGAGGTCGCCGCCCGCCGGGGCCGGGTCATGCTGGAGCATCCGTGAACCGCGGCGATCCTCGGACAAAGCCATCCGATAGCCTCACTTCATGACCGGATCCCTGCTTGAGGTGATCGCGCTCGACGTGCGCGACGCCGTCGCCGCCGAAGAGGGCGGCGCCGACCGCTTGGAGATCGTCGCCGACATGGCGTCGGGCGGGCTCACCCCGGCGGTGGACACGGTCGCGGCGATCGCCAAGGAGTGCAGGCTGCCGCAGATGGTCATGCTGCGGGGCGAGGCCTCGTTCCTGGCCTCGCCCGAGCGGCTGGAGGGTCTGCGGCGCGACGCCCGGGCCCTCTCCGAGGCGGGTGCGGCCGGGTTCGTGTTCGGCTTCCTCGACTCCACCGGCGCGGTCGACCTGGCCGCCACCGAGGCGCTGATCCACGCGGTGGCCCCGCTGCCCTGGACCTTCCACCGGGCGGTGGACCACGCGGCCGACGTCCAGGCGGGCTGGCGGGCCGTACGGCTGCTGCCCAACCTCGCCACCGTGCTCACCGCGGGCGCGCCCGGCGGGGTGAGGGACGGCATGTCCGTCCTGCGGACCCGCTGCGAGGCCGGCGACGGCCCGCTCATCCTGGCCGGCGGCGGCCTGCGTCCCGGTCACGTCCCGGCCCTGCTGGAGTACGGCGTGCGCGCCTTCCACGTCGGGAGCGCGGTGCGCGCGTCGTGGTCGGACCCGGTCGAGGCGCATCTGGTCCGCCGCTGGCGCGAACTGGTCGACTGACCGCCGGGGCCGGCGCCTCCGCCGGGGCTCCCGGTCCCGGTGGCTCCCGGTCCCGGTGGCTCCCGGTCCCGGTGGCTCCCGGTCCCGGGAGGCGCGCCCGGCGGGTCAGGGCCCTCCCAGGACCAGCTCCGCGCGGCGCAGGGCGGCGCCCATCGCCTGGACCGTCGCGGGTTCGTCCATCACGCCGCCCTCGGCCGCCTTCCGCTCCTGGAAGGCCCGGACCCGGTGGGCGAACTCGGCGTGGTGGCGCAGGTGGAAGTCGTAGACGGCGGCGTAGCGGCTGACCAGGTGCGAGGGGTGCATGTCCCACCCCTGGTAGAAGCCGTGGCGCAGAGAATGCCCGACCAGCTCGGCGTGGCGCGACCACAGGGCGTGCACGTCGCGGGTGCCGCCGGAGGCGGGGGAGGCGGCGAGGGAGCCGTCCGACAGCTCCACGCCGGTCCCGGCGAACGCCGTCTGCATGACGTGCCGGGCGTGGTCGCAGGCCGGGTGGTCCAGCCGCTGCTCGTGCGGGGGGAGCGCGCAGCTCGCGGTGTAGTCGAAGACGCCGAAGTGCGCGGCCGAGAGCCTGCCGCCGAGCGAGGCGGCCAGCTCGGGGCCGAGGAACCGGAGCGTCTGGGCGGCCTCGACCTGGATCTCGAACCGCAGGGACCCGGCGTCCAGGCCGAGCCCCCGCTCCAGCGCCTCCAGGCAGTCGGCGAACTGGTGCAGGTAGTCCTCCATGAGGACCTTGGGGAAGGTGACGACGAACCCCTCCGGCAGCCGGCCGGTCCGTTCCACGATCCCGGTCAGGAACCCGTCCAGCGTCCGCAGGCTCCGGCCGGGGTCGCCGTCGGCGAACGACTTGACCCGCAGCCCCCACCGGCGCGGGAGCGTCCCCGCCGCGTGCAGGGCGGCGACGGCCGAGGCGGCGCGGGCGGCGTCGCGGTCCTCCTCGGCGGGGCGGACGCCGTACCCGTCCTCGAAGTCCACGCGCAGGTCCTCCACCGGTTCGGTGGCCAGCTTCGCGGCGATCCTCGGGTGCAGCTGCGCGGCGGCCTCCTCCGGCACGCCGAAGACCCGGGCGAGGGGCCCGGGACCGGGCAGGTGCCGGG
This sequence comes from Planomonospora antibiotica, assembly GCF_014647955.1. Taxonomy (NCBI): domain Bacteria; kingdom Bacillati; phylum Actinomycetota; class Actinomycetes; order Streptosporangiales; family Streptosporangiaceae; genus Planomonospora; species Planomonospora antibiotica. The sequence goes on from NZ_BMQE01000010.1 coordinate 79,105, forward strand.
TGAGCAGCTCCAGCGCGTCCCGCCCCCACTGCGTCACCGTCCCCGGACCGAACCGGTCGGCCGGGACGTAGACGGTGTGCACGGGCTGCCAGCGGGGCGCCGCCCGGGGGAAACGCGCCGACTGCTCCCGGTGGGCCTGCTCGAAGCCGGGGATCAGGGCCAGGGGATCGGCGAGCGTGACGCGCACGGTGGTGCTCCTTGCCGTCGGGGCGGACCGGCCCGCAGAGGCGGGTCATCCGAACCCTAGGACGCGCCCGGGGCCTGCCGGAACCCGTCCGGGCCTGCCGGAACCCGTCCGGGCCTGCCGGAACCCGTCCGGGCCTGCCGGAACCCGTCCGGGCCTGCCGGAAATCGTTCGGGCCTGCCGGACCTGCGGCTCTCACCCCGAGCCGGGCCGCTCCATGCCGGGCCGTCCGGCACCGGGCCGTCCTCCGCCGGGCTGTGCCGTACCGGTCGCCCCCTCCTCCGACCGGACGTCGGCGTCGCGGTGGCGGCGCCGCTCGCCCAGGGGCGCGCTGGAGGTGGCGCAGACGCGGTTGCGGCCCTTGTGCTTGGCCGTGTAGAGGTTCGCGTCGGCCAGGGCGATGAGCTCGGCCTGGGTGCTGTGGGGCTGGGAGGCGGTGACGCCGATGCTCACGGTGACGGGCAGGTCCCCGGTGAGCCCCTGCCAGGGGCGGCACGCGATGGCGGCCCGCAGCTCCTCCAGCCGGGCGACGGCCGCGGCGGGGCTGATCCCGCTCAGCACGACCAGGAACTCCTCGCCGCCCATCCGCGCGGCGAAGCCCAGGCCGGCGCAGGCGGGGTCCGGTACGGCGTCGAGCATCTTGGCGACCGCGACCAGGACCTGGTCGCCCACGTCGTGGGAGCAGGTGTCGTTGACCTGCTTGAAGTGGTCGAGGTCGACGAGCGCGACCGTCACCGCGTCGCCGGTCAGGGCGGCGGCGGCGAGGAGCTCGGGCAGGTGCTCGTCGACGTAGCGGCGGTTGCGCAGCCCGGTGAGCGGGTCGCGGCGGGCCTGCTCGCGGAAGAGCTCGGCCTCCTGGCGCGCCTCGCTGGCCTCGAACATGACCTGCCGGGTGCGGGCCCGGGCCTCCTGCTGCTGGGAGACCAGGTCCTTCTCGGCCGCGTGGTAGGCCTTGTACGCCTCGAACGCGCGGCGGTAGTCGCCGGTGGCGGCGTACAGCTCGGCCTGCTCCTGCCGCAGCGGGACGAGGATCCTGAGGTAGCCGTGCTCCTCGCAGATCGACCGGCTGCGGTCCAGGTTCGCCTGGGCGTCCTTCAGGGTGCCCAGGTGGCGCTGGGCGATGGCCAGGGTGAGCAGGATCTCGGGGAGCGCGGCCGCCTGCTTCAGCTCCTGGTCCTCGTACATCCGGATGCCCGTCTCGGCGGCCATGACGGCTTCCGCGTGGTGGCCGAGCGGGATCTGGAGCCGGGCGATGGTGTCCAGGTGGGAGACGTCGAGCTCGTAGTCGTGGGTGGAGCTGACCGCCAGCATGCGCTCGACGGACTCCCAGGCGAGGTCGTACCGGCCGGCCTCGTACTCGGCGTAGGCGAGGTTGTTGAGGACCGTGACGTGCCGTTCCGCGTCGATCGTGGCGGCGAGGCGCTCGGCCTGCCGGTAGCGCTCGCGGGAGGCCTCGGTGGAACCGGTCTCGTCGAGCGCGTCCGCCAGCCGCATCAGGTGGGCCAGCCGGATGCGGGGGTGCGTGCTCTCCTCCAGGGCCTCCACGGAGCTCACCGTGTGCTCAAGCGAGGCCGCCGGATCGCCCAGGTCGCGGTAGGCCCGCGCCATCAGCAGGTGGGTGCGGGCCAGCAGCGGGCGGCACTCGTTGTCGACCGCCCACCGGTTGACCTGCCACATCACCGGTATCACCGAGGTCAGCTCGCCCCAGCGGGTCTGCACGTCGACCTGGACCAGCTTCGCGCGCAGGGCCAGCACGACGTCGCCGAGCCCTTCGGCCGCCCGCTCCAGCTCCACCGCGCGGTCGAACGCCGTCTCGATGTTGTAGCCGCTGGTGATCTCCAGCGCCTCCAGCTCCGCCGACAGCTCCTCCGCCGTGAGCGTTCCGGCCGCCTCGCCGGGCCCGGCGGGTGCAGCGGGCGCGGCAGGTGCGGAGGAGGCGTCCGGTACGGCGGCCCCGGCACCGGAACCGGAATGGACCGGGTCCGTGACGGGAGCCTTCGGCGCCGGCTTCGGGGCAGGGTCGGTCAACGGTCCGTTCACGGAGCCCTCATCGGTAGCCGAATCGGATTCTGTAGAGGTTCGGCCCGATATCGGGTAGATCATTTCTTTGCCGGAACGCGTGACCTCATCGGGCCTGAGATCTCATCGGGACGCGTGACCTCATGGGGGCGCGTGACCTCATCGGGACGCGAGGCCCTCGGCGCCCGCAGCGCCCTCCAGGCCCGCCGGGCGTCCCGTCCCGTCCGGGACCTTGTCCTCGCGCGGTCCCCGGCCCTCCAGCACGGCGGCCATCGCGGCGGCGCCGGCCAGCTTCACCCGCTCGCCGCGGCCGAGGGACCGGGCCAGGGCGGCCTCGGCGGCCTCGATGGCCCGCCACCCGTCGTAGGTCACGGGCAGGAGCCCGCGCCGGGCCAGGAGCGGGTCCAGGTCCGCGTGGCGTACCGGCGCGCGGCCGGAGAGGTCGGCCAGCAGGGTGCGGACGGTCTCGGCGGCGTCGGACTTGTTGGTGCCGATCACGCCGCTGGGCCCGCGCTTGAGCCAGCCCGCGACGTACTCGCGGTCGCCCGCCCGCCCCGCCTCGTTCGGCACGGTCATGGTGGCCTCGGAGAACGGGACGCCCGGCAGCGGGACGCTGCGGTAGCCGACCGAGCGCAGGACCATGCCGACGGGGAGGACCTCGAACTCGCCGGTGCCGACGACGCGGCCGTCGGCCAGGCGGGTCCGCTCCAGCTTCAGGGCCTCCACCCGGTCGCGCCCCAGGATCTCCACCGGCCGCATCCAGAAGCGCACGTCCAGGCGGCGGGGGCGGCCCGCCGGGGTGCGGGCCGCCCAGGACTGCAGCACCTCGACGTTCCCCCGGACCTGCCGCGGCAGGCCCTCCACCGAGGCCGCCGCCTCCTCCGGCCGCACGCGCACGTCGGCGTTGGCCAGCTCGCCGAGCTCCCGCAGCTCCTTGAGGGTGAACTTGGCGTGCTCCGGCCCCCGGCGGCCGATCATGTGGACGGCCTTCACCCGGCTGGCGGCCAGCCGGGACAGGACCTCCTCCGGCACGTCGGTGGCACGCAGCTCCTCGGCGGTCTTGGCCAGGATCCGCACGACGTCCACCGCCACGTTGCCCACGCCGATCACCGCGACCTCGGGGCTGTCCAGCAGGAAGCGGTCGGCGGTCACGTCCGGGTGCCCGCAGTACCAGTTCACGAAGTCGGTGGCCGCCACGCTGCCGGGCAGGTCCTCGCCGGGGACGCCCATCCGCCGGTCCACCATCGCGCCCGTGCAGTAGACCACGGCGTCGTAGCAGGCCAGCAGGTCGTCGCGGCTCACGTCCCGGCCGAACTCGATCCCGCCGAGGAAGCGCACCCCGGGCAGCTCCAGCACCCGGCGCAGGTAGCCGGCTATCGACTTGATCGAGGTGTGGTCGGGGGCCACGCCGTACCGCACCAGCCCGTAGGGGGTGGGCAGCCGCTCCAGCACGTCCACCTCCACGGGGCCGGTGGCCTGCCTCGTCAGCGCCTCGGCGGTGTAGATCCCGGCGGGGCCGGATCCGACGACCGCGACTCGCAGTGACACGTCGCCTCCCAGGGGTTGTGCCGGTGGCCGCGCATCGGCAGGGGCGCGCTTCCTCCAACGTACTCCTGCGACCGCCCGGACGGGATGCATCCGGCGGCATCCGCCCCGGAGCGGCCGGCGGCGCCTCCGGCCGGGGGCGGCCCGCCGCGGGGCCCCGGCCCGGGAGCCGGGGGACCCCGGCCGGGAGGGTACGGGGCGCGGGCCCGGAGAACCGGGGACCCCGGCCGGGAGGGCGCGAGGGTCTCCGGTCCGGAGAGGGGAAAGGGAAGGGATGGTTACCGTGCGGAGCCCGTGAGGAGGAGGCGAAGGAGCGGCAAAGCGCGGCCGGGTGCGGGCCCGGGACTGGCACGCTCCGACGCATGAGGGGACCGGGCGGGGGCGGGCGCTCCGCGAGTGCGCCGGACGAGAGCCAACCGGTGGGCGCCCACCGGTTCGAGGCGTTCGGCCGGGTGATGGCGGCGCTCGGCGGCGAGGCCGAGCTGATGGAGTCGTGCCGCGATCTGACCTGGTGGCGGGGGGCCGACGACAGCTGGCACATCGAGTGGCGCGAGGGGCCCTACGCCGCCGAGGTGGCGGAGACGCTGGCCGAGCGGGTCCGGGAGCCCGGCGCCCCGGCGGACCCCGTCGGGCGGGCCACCCCGCTGTCCGCCGTGCTCGACGTGGTCGGCGTCCGCTTCGTGCTGCGGGCCGTCGACCCGCTCGGCCGGGACCGCCCCCACTCCCGCCTCGGCCCCTGGCGGCTGGCCGAGGTCCTCGACACGACGCGCCGCGGCCCCTCCCCCCAGCCCTGGGAGCAGCTCCTCGGCGGTTGACCGGGTCACAGTCCGGCGGCCGCGGCGAGGCGGGCCCGGTGGGCCTGCGGCGGGCCGAAGAGCTGGGCGTCGGCGGCGGCGCGCTTGAGGTGGCGGTGGGCCGGATGCTCCCAGGTGACGCCGGTGCCCCCGTGGATCTGGATGTTCTCGCCCGCGGCGGCCAGGTAGGCCTCGGTGCAGTAGGAGCCCGCGATCGCGGCGGCGACCGGGAACTCGGAGGGCAGGGCGCGGACGGCGGCCAGCGCGGCCGAACGTGCGGACTCGACGAGCAGGAGCAGGTCGGCGAGCTTGTGCTTGACGGCCTGGAAGGAACCGATGGGGCGGCCGAACTGGTGGCGCCGGAGGGCGTGCTCCACGGCGGCCTCCAGACAGGCGGCGGCGCCGCCGACCTGCTCGGCCGCCAGGCAGGCGACGCCCGCGTCCCGGACCCGGTCGCGGACCGCGCCGTCGCCGGCGGGCCGTACGGGGACGGCGTCGAAGGAGAGGGCGACGAGCGGGCGGGTCTGGTCGAGCGTCGTCAGCGGCGTGCGGGACGAGGGCGCGGCCTCGACCAGTTCGTCGCCGGCGAAGGCCAGGACCACCTCGCCGTCCAGCGCGCAGGGCGCGGTGCCGGTGAGCCGTCCCCGGGACAGGACCAGGTCGGCGTCGCCGGGCAGCAGGACGGTGGCGGTGCGGGAGCCGTCCGCTATGGCGGGCAGCAGCCGGGCCATCGCCTCGGGATCGGCGGCGGCCCTGAGCGCCTCGACGGCGAGCACGGCGGTGGCCAGGTAGGGGTGGGGGGAGAGGACGCGGCCGAGTTCCTCGCAGACGACCGCCTGCTCGGCCGGGCCGCACCCCGCCCCGCCGTACTCCTCGGGCACGGCCAGTCCCGCCACGCCGAGTTCCCGGGCGAAGCGTCCCCACGGGGCCCCGGGACGCCCGGCGAGGAAGGAGCGGACGGCGTCGCGGAGGTCGGCCTGGTCCTCGGTGAGGCCCGTGCCGGGGGGCCCGGCGGGCTCGGCGGGCTCGGCGTCCTCGGTCGGCCCGGCGGGGACCGCGGACGCCGGGGGCGCCGCGGACACGGCGGCCGCCGGGATGGGAGCGGTGTCGTCAGGGTGCACACGCGCAGCATAAGCAAGCGACCGGTTGTTTAGTAGGGCTTGAACGTTTTTGTGCGTTCTTGCAGGTCATATATGCTGCGCATGCCCAAGGGCCGGGGCGGATCGGGGGATCAGCGGTTTTGGCCGGACAGAACGACACGTTCGATTTCATGGCGGGGGACCGCCGGGAGCGGGCGATCCTCTGGCACATGATGCTCTCGCTCGTCGGAGGGCTGCTGCTCGGCGCCTTCGGTGAGATGCTCGCCCACGGGCCGGACCCGCTGGTCGCGGCCTACGACCCCTACGCCTACCTCGCCCTCGCCCTCGCCGCCGGCAGGACGGCCGCGGGGTTCGGCTGGGCGGTGCTGGCCGGGGTGCTCGCCGCGCTCGGGCCGGTCGTCCCGATCCTGGCCGCCGCGGCCTTCCCGTCGGGCTACCACCCCTTCCACGTCGGGGCCGACGGCACGGTGCCCGGCGTCACGCTCCTCGCCCTCGCCGTCTGCGCCCTGCTGGCCTACGCGACCAGGCGGGACGGCCCGCGGGGAGACCTCGCCGCGGCGCTGCCCGCCGGCGTCCTGATGATCGAGACCGTCGAGGCGGCGCAGTCCGGCTCGTGGAGCGTCCAGATCGCCGCGCTCCTGCTGCTCGCCGCGGTCCTCTCGCTGCGCCGGGGAGCCGGGGCGGTGCGCTCCGCGCTGGCGGGCGCGGTCCTGGCGACCGCCCACCTGTTCTTCGTCGCCGGTCCGTGACGGGCGGCAGGCTCTAATGGCAGGCGTCCGCCCCGCCGGGCTCGATACGCTGTAGGACACCGATTCCCTGCCATCTAGGAGTAGCCGTGCTGCTGCGCATGTCGTCGCTGTTTCTTCGAACGCTGAGGGACGACCCGGCAGACGCGGAAGTCCCGAGCCACAAGCTGCTCGTCCGCGCCGGCTACGTCCGCCGGGTCGCCCCCGGCGTCTACTCCTGGCTGCCACTCGGCAAGATGGTCCTGGAGAACGTCACCCGCGTCGTGCGCGAGGAGATGGACCGGATGGGCGGCCAGGAGGTGCTCTTCCCGGCCCTCCTGCCCAGGGAGTACTACGAGGCCACCGGCCGCTGGACGGAGTACGGCGACACGCTCTTCCGGCTCAAGGACCGCAAGGGCGCCGACTACCTGCTCGGCCCCACCCACGAGGAGATGTTCACCGACATGGTCAAGGGGGAGTACTCCTCCTACAAGGACTACCCGGTGACGCTCTACCAGATCCAGACGAAGTACCGCGACGAGGCCCGCCCCCGCGCCGGCATCCTGCGCGGGCGCGAGTTCGTCATGAAGGACTCCTACTCCTTCGACCTCGACGACGACGGCCTCAAGCGCTCCTACGAACGGCACCGCGAGACCTACATCCGCACCTTCGACCGGCTCGGCATCACCTACAAGATCTGCTTCGCCACCTCGGGGGCGATGGGCGGCTCGGCCTCGGAGGAGTTCCTGGCCCCGGCCGAGACCGGCGAGGACACCTTCGTCGCCTGCCACCACTGCGGCTACGCGGCCAACGCCGAGGCGGTCACCGCCCCCGCCCCCGCCGCGCCCGCCGGTGAGCGGCCGGCCCTGCGGGTGCTGGACACGCCGAACACCCCCACCATCGAGTCGCTGGTGGCCCACCTCAACGAGCACCACGGCCTGGACGTCACCGCCGCCGACACGCTCAAGAACGTCGTGGTCAAGGTGACCACCCCCGGCTCGGACAAGACCGAGGTCCTGGTCGTCGGCGTCCCCGGCGACCGCGAGGTCGACTTCAAGCGGCTGGAGGCGGCCCTGGCCCCCGGCGAGCCCGCCATCTTCGAGGCCGAGGACTTCCACCGGCACCCCGGCCTGGTGCGCGGCTACATCGGCCCGCAGGTCCTCAAGGACCTCGGCATCCGCTACCTCGTCGACCCCCGCGTGGTCGACGGCAGCGCCTGGGTGACCGGCGCCAACGAGCCGAACAAGCACGCCGTGGGCGTGGTCGCGGGCCGCGACTTCACCGCCGACGGCACCATCGAGGCCGCCGAGGTCCGCGCCGGGGACGCCTGCCCGTCCTGCGGCTCGGAGCTGTCCATCGACCGCGGCATCGAGATCGGCCACATCTTTCAGCTCGGCCGCAAGTACGCCGACGCCGCCAGGCTCGACGCCCTGGGCCCCGACGGCAAGCCGGTCCGCGTCACCATGGGCTCGTACGGCATCGGCGTCTCCCGCGCGGTGGCGGTGCTCGTCGAGCAGCGGCACGACGAGCTCGGGCTCCTGTGGCCCCGCGAGGTCGCCCCCGCCGACGTCCACATCGTGGGCACCGGCAAGGAGAACCAGGTCGAGGTCGCCACCCGGCTCGCAGAGGAGCTCCACGCGCGGGGCCTGCGCGTGCTGGTGGACGACCGCGCCGGGGTCTCGCCGGGCGTGAAGTTCAAGGACGCCGAGCTGCTCGGCATGCCGACCATCGTGGTGATCGGCCGCGGCCTGGCCCAGGGCGTCGCGGAGCTGCGCGACCGGGCCACCGGCGTCAAGGAGGAGATCCCGATCGCCGAGGCCGCCGACCGCGTCGAGGCCGCCTGCCGGGTCTGAGGCCCCGCCGGGCCCCGCCGGCGCGGGGCCCGGCCCAGGACCGGCGGGCGCGGCCTGGCCCGCACGATGCGTACGGCCGGCGTCGCGGGCCCGGGGGCGCCTCCGGGCCCGGCCGGCGGCTGCGCCCCGCTGCCCGCCGTCACACTCCGGCGGAGCGGCGCCGCGGCGCCGCCACCGGCCGCCGCCGCGAAAGCCCTCTTTTTCCGATCATCGAAGTGATAGCTTTTACCGACGATCGGCACCCGTGGGGCATATGGGGTGGGGTTGCGTGAAAGGGTTCGACCTCCATTTCGACGCGCTGGAAGAATGCGCGAACAGGGCTAAAAGCGTCGCGAACCAGTTCAGGAGCACAGCCGACGAGCGGCCCGCCGACATCGGCTCCTCCTGCTTCGGGAAGCTCGGGGACGCGTCCGGCAGGCTCGCCGAGGCCGTCCGCAAGCTCGAGGGCAAGATCGAGTCGGAGACCCGGCACGCCCAGCGAAACCTCGACAAGGTCGAGGCGGCGCTGCACACCGTCATCGCCAACGTCCGCAGGGCCGACGGGCCGGACGTCCCGGTGGAGAGCGTGTGACGGGCGGCGGGGAGGGGGAGTTCGGCGCCCTCCTGCGCATCGTCGACGAGCTGACCGGCGACCAGTCCGAGATCTCCGGGACCGCGAAGCGCTGGCGGGCGCTGGCGACCGGCGTCGGCACGCACACCGGCGCCCTCAAGCGCGCGGCCGGCACCGTGGACGACGCCTGGAACGGCGGCGCCGCCGAGAGCTTCACCGGGTACATGGCCCGCTATCCACGGGCCGGCACGGATTTCGGCGGCGCGTTGAGGAGCTGCGCCGCCACGCTGGAGAACGCGGGGAGCGCGCTGGAGGCCGCCAGGGACGAGGTCCGGGCGATCTACGAGGAGAAGCGGGCCTGGCTGGCCGGGCAACGCGAGCAGACCGGCGGCGCCGTACCGGCGGAGATCGTCGACTCCCAGGTGGCCGATGCCCTGAGGCGGGCCGAAGGCTCGCGGCGGCGGGCCGTCGAGGCCGTCGAGGCGGCCGCCGGCGCGATCGGCGGGCACCTCGGCACCGCGTTCTTCACCGCCATCCCCGCCCCGGGGGACCAGGACTTCGTCCCCCGCAACAACCCCGCGATGCGCTGGGTGCCCGACCCGGACTTCCGGCAGGGGAGATCGACGCAACTGGCCGGATACGACGGCTCCGCACCGGTGAACGGCGGAGGCGGCGGCTCAGGGCGGTACGGCACGGGATCCGGGTACGGACCGGGCGGAGGGGGCGAATCCGGCGGGACCGGCTATCAGGGGGGGAGCCCGGGGGGCCCGGCCACGGTCCCCAACCTGGGTGCGAACCCCCGCGCCAAGGCGATCGTGGCGTATGCGCTCGACCAGCTCGGCGACCGCTACGTCTGGGGCGCGACCGGGCCGAACACCTTCGACTGCTCCGGCCTGACGCTCCGGTCGTACCAGGCCGCCGGGATCGGCATCCCCCGGGTCGCCGCGGACCAGTGGGTGCACGGGCCGCGGGTGCCCGACGGCGAGGTGCAGGCCGGAGACCTGATCTTCTTCGACAGCACCGGGGACGGCAAGGCCGACCACGTGGGCATCGTGCTCGACCCCGAGCGGCAGACCATGATCCACGCGCCCAACTCGCGCTCGGTGGTGCGCGTCGAGAGCTACGGCGACTATTCGACGCCCCGCCTGGGGTTCACCCGGCCGGGAGCGGGCTGAGCGCACCCGGCGGGGCGGAGCCTGGTGACGGCGGCCTCTAGTGACGGCGGGGCGGGTGGCCGCCGATCGTCTTGCCGAGGTGGAACCCGCCCGGCAGGGTGACTCCCACGTACTTGCGGCCGTCGGGCGTCCGGGAGACGTGGAACCGGCGGCCGCCGAAGCTGTGCCCGACCCCGTGCCGGGACAGGTTGAGGCGGAACGGCCCCAGCTTGATCGACTTGTGGTAGTTCCAGCCCATGTCTCTCCCCGTCTCCTCCGGAAACCCTGGATGCCTGCAGTGGGAACAACGCCGGAGGCCCGCCCGGGGTTCCGGCTCAGCGGCGGGACGACCCGCTGAGGGTCTTGCGCCAGTGCAGGCCGCCGGGCAGGTTGACGCTCAGCGTGCGGCGGCCGTCGGCCGTCCGGGTCACCCGGAACGCGCGGTTGCCCCAGCTGTGGCCGACCCCGCTCCGGGAGAGGTTGAGACGGAACGGACCGAACTTCATCGACTTCCTGAATCCCCAGCCCATCGCTTTCCTCCTTGGTGGATCCGTGAAGGTCGGCTACCCGTCACAGGCGCTGCAAACCTGTGCAAAACGGGCTGGGGCGCCCCTGGAGGCCGTCAGGAGGTGCGAACGCCGTCCTCCTCGGGTCCCGGAGTCGCGGCGGTTGAGGACGACGGTGACGGCGTCGAGGGCGCCGGAGGCACCGTGCCGGGCGGCATGCCGGGGAAGGCCTCGATCTCCGGGCGCAGCCCGTAGGAGCGTTTGACGCACTCCTGCATGGCCAGCGCCGCCATGCGGCGCAGCACCGCGTCGTCGTCGGCGGCCAGCTCCAGATAGGCGGTGGTCACCCCCTGCTCGACCAGCACCGCCAGCTCCACGGCCTGGGCGGCGCTGGACGGGGTGACCGGGAGGGCGTAGGCCGCGTCGGCCTCGGCGGGGACGCCGCCGCGCTCGGTGATCAGGGTCCGGAGCCGGTCGCGGCGGACGCGGTGGGCCCTGAACGCCGCCGCCGCGGTGGCGCGCAGCTCGCCCGTGGTCCTGGCGGCGATGACCCCGTAGGCGTAGACGGCCGCGTGCTCGGCGGCCAGGGCCGTGGAGAGCCCGCCGGTCCCGGCGCTCACAGGGACCTCGGCAGGGCCACCGCGTGCGCGGCCTCGCAGGCGCCGATGCACGCGATCAGCTGCGCGAGCGCGGGGGAGACCCCCTCGGTCTGCCGGGGGCGGAGCGCGGCGGCCGTCCGCTCCAGCTCGCGCAGCTTCCGCAGGGACGGTCTCGGGCCCGGCGAAGGGGACCCGGAGGCGGACGGGGAGGCGGACGGGGACGCCGGGGCGGCGGGCTCCGGAACGTTCCCGGCGGGCAGTCTGCGGCGCAGCTCCGCCAGGTGGGCCTCGTGCCGCCGCCGGAAGGGGGCGAGCCTGCGCGAGGGCAGCGCGGCGTACAGCGCGACGGTCCGCTCCTTCTCCTCGATCAGCTGCCTGAGCAGCACGGTCTCCGGGTCGGGCGGCGGTGCGGGGGCGGGCCCGGGCTCCTCGCCGGCGCATCCCGCGAGCGTCACGGCGGCCGTCCCGAGGGCACCGCTCCGCAGCAGCGCGCGCCGGGTGAGGGAACGCACGGACGACCTCCGGTCTCGGGTGGGGTGCTGACGCCTCTAGCATCGTACGGGCTCGCAACCGCGGTCACCCCGTGTCCCGGACGGCTCCGCCACACCGAGTGACGCTCTTTCCGCGCCCCGGTGTGGATAGGCTGGGGAATCACATGGGCGAGGTGCGCCCGGACGAGATCGTGACAATAGGAGGTCGACATGGGCAGCGTCACATCCCGCGACCGCCTGATGAAGCTTCTGGGGCCCGTCGTCGAAGCCGAAGGGTTCGACCTGGAGGACGTCACGGTCACGCCGGCGGGCAAGCGCCGGCTGCTCCGCGTCGTCGTCGACCGCGACGGCGGCGTGAGCCTGGACGGTGTGGCGGAGGTCAGCCACGCCGTCTCCGCGGCGCTGGACGCCGACGACGCGATGGGCTCCGCCCCCTACGTGCTGGAAGTCTCCTCTCCCGGAGTCGACCGCCCGCTCACCGAGCCGCGCCACTGGCGCCGGGCGGCGGGCCGGCTGGTCAAGGCCGACCTGCGGGACGGCACCTGCGTGGAGGGCCGGATCGTCGCGACCGACGAGACCGGTGTGGAGCTGGACGTCGAGGGCGTGCGGCACCGCGCCGACTATCAGGACCTGGCCCGAGGACGGGTGCAGGTGGAATTCCGCCGGCTCGATGAGAGCGACGACGCCGAAGACGACGGCGAAGACGGCGACGAGGGCTAAGGGGGAGCCTCGTGGACATCGACATGAGCGTCCTGCGCAGCCTGGAGCGGGAGAAGGACATCTCCTTCGACCTGGTCGTCAAGGCGATCGAGGACGCGCTGCTGATCGCGTATTTCCGGACCGAGGGCGCGGCCGCCAAGGCCCGCGCCGAGCTGGACCGGAGCACCGGTCACGTGGCCATCTACGCCGCGGAGATCGGCGAGAACGGGGAGGTGCTCCGCGAGTACGACGACACCCCGGGCAACTTCAGCCGCATCGCCGCGACCACCGCCAAGCAGGTCATCCTGCAGCAGCTCCGGGACGCCGAGGACGAGATCAACTTCGGCGAGTTCGCCAGCCGTGAGGGCGAGCTCGTGGCCGGGGTGATCCAGCAGGGCAAGGACCCGCGGGTCGTCCTGGTGGACCTGGGCAAGCTCGAGGCGGTGCTCCCGCACAACGAGCAGGTCCCCGGTGAGGAGTACGTCCACGGAGAGCGGATCCGCTGCTACGTGGTGCAGGTCAAGAAGGGGCACAAGGGCCCGTCGGTGACGTTGTCGCGGACCCACCCCGGCCTGGTGAAGAAGCTCTTCGCGCTGGAGGTCCCGGAGATCGCCGACGGCACCGTCGAGATCGCGGCGATCGCCCGGGAGGCGGGCCACCGTACCAAGATCGCGGTTCGCTCCCGCCGGCCGGGCGTCAACGCCAAGGGCGCCTGCATCGGCCCGATGGGCTCACGGGTGCGCAACGTGATGACCGAGCTGCACGGTGAGAAGATCGACATCATCGACTGGTCGGAGGATCCGGCGGAGTTCGTCGGGAATGCCCTGTCGCCCGCCCGTGTTTCCCATGTCGAGGTGATCGACGCCGCCGGCCGTGCCGCGCGGGTGACCGTGCCGGACTACCAGCTCTCCCTCGCCATCGGCAAGGAGGGGCAGAACGCCCGGCTGGCCAACCGCCTGACCGGTTGGCGCATCGACATCCGGCCGGACACCCATGTGGAGGGTGCGGCCGGTTCCGCAGATGCATCCACACGGTAAGCTGGAATATGGTGGCCAGGCCGCCCCACTGAGAACTTGTGTGGGTTGCCGGGTTCGCACGGTTTCCTCCGAGCTGCTCCGCCTGGTGGCGGTCGAGGGCGTTATAGTCCCCGACCTGCGACGACGGCTCCCGGGGCGTGGTGCTTCACTGCATCCCACCCCGAGATGCCTCGAGCTCGCCGAGCGCAGACGAGCGTTTCCGCGCGCTTTCCGCGTCACGGAAACGCTCGACCTGTCGCTCGTGCGAAGCCACGTGGAAGAGCTGCAGGCTGAAAGGATCGGGTGAAATGGTTGCCAACTGTCATGTAGGACGCCGAGTTGATGGGCTGGTCAGATAGCTATGAGCGCCTGATGAGCATGCGGCGATGAGTACGTCTACGTAACGACGGTCCGGCGGCACAGCCTCCCGGGCCGAGTAAGGGAGTGCAGTGGCGAAGGTCCGGGTATACGAGCTCGCCAAGGAGTTCGGTGTGGAGAGCAAGGTCGTCATGGCCAAGCTCCAGGAGATGGGCGAGTTCGTTCGTTCGGCGTCCTCGACCATCGAAGCACCGGTGGTCCGCAGGCTCACGGAAGCTTTGGGCGTGCCCGCGAAGGGTTCGTCCGACAAGGGTGCCGGAAGGGCGCCCAGGCCGCCTCAGGCGGCCCCCCGGCCGGCCGAGGGCCAGGCCGGCGGCGCTGCGGCGCCCACCGCGGTTCCCAGGCCGGGACCGGCTCCCAAGCCGGGTCCGCGGCCGGCCCCGCGTCCTGCGGCCCCCGCGCCGCAGGCCCCGCAGCCCCAGGTCCAGCAGCAGCAGCCTCAGATCCAGCAGCAGCCGCCGGTGCAGCAGCAGCCGTCGCCGGTCCAGCCGCCGCGTTTCGAGGCGCCTCCGGCCCCGCGTCCCGCGGGTCCCGGTGGTCCCGGTGCCAAGCCGGGTCCGCGTCCGGGCCCGCGCCCGGCGCCGCGTCCCGAGGCGGCCGGCCCGCAGGCCCGTCCCGCCGGCGGTCCCGGTGCCCCTTCGGGCCCGCGTCCCGCCGCCGGGGCTCCCGGTGGTCCCGGTGCCAAGCCGGGTCCGCGTCCGGGCCCGCGCGGTCCGCGGCCGGGCAACAACCCGTTCTCCTCGAACGCCAGCGGCATGGGCCAGACCCGTCCGCCGCGTCCGGGCGGCCCCGGCGGTCCCGGTGACCGCGGTCCCCGTCCCGGCGGCGGTCCCCGTGAGGACCGCGGCCCGCGCGACGGTGCGGCTCCGCGTCCTCCGGGCGCCCGTCCCGGCCCGCCCGGTGCGGCCGGTCCCCGTCCGGGGCCCGGCGCGGGCGGTCCGCGTCCGGGCGGCGGTGCCGGCGCGGCCGGTCCGCGCCCCGGCGGCGGCGCGGGTGCCGGTGGTCCCCGTCCCGGCGGTCCGCGTCCCAGCCCGATGATGATGCCCCAGGGCCGTCCGGCGGGTCCGGGCGGTGGCGGCGGCGGCGGTCGTCCCGGCGGCGGTGCCGGTCGTCCCGGCGGCGGTGCCGGTCGTCCCGGCGGCGGTGCCGGTCGCCCCGGTGGCGGCGGCGGTTTCGCCGGTCGTCCCGGCGGCGGTGCCGGTCGTCCCGGCACCGGAACCGGTGCTCCCGGTGGCGGCGGCGGTTTCGCCGGTCGTCCCGGTGGCGGCGGCCGTGGCCGCGGCGGCGGTACGGCGGGCGCCTTCGGCCGTCCGGGCGGACGCCCGGCCCGCGGCCGCAAGTCCAAGCGCCAGAGGCGCCAGGAGTTCGACAACATGCAGGCGCCGGCGATCGGCGGCGTGCAGGCTCCCCGCGGCGGCGGTCAGACGATTCGCCTGTCGCGCGGCGCGTCCCTGGCGGACTTCGCGGACAAGATCGGTGCGAACCCCGCGTCGCTGGTGCAGATCATGCTGCACCTCGGTGAGATGGTGACCGCGACTCAGTCGGTCAACGAGGAGACGCTGCAGCTCCTCGCCGCCGAGCTGGACTACAACCTGCTCGTCGTGAGCCCGGAGGAGGAGGACCGCGAGCTTCTCGAGTCCTTCGACATCGAGTTCGGCGAGGACGAGGGCGACGACGCCGACCTGGTCGCCCGTCCGCCGGTCGTGACCGTCATGGGTCACGTCGACCACGGTAAGACCAGGCTGCTCGACGCCATCCGCAAGACCAACGTGGTGGCGCGCGAGGCCGGCGGCATCACCCAGCACATCGGTGCCTACCAGATCGCCACCGACCACGAGGGCGAGCAGCGGCGGATCACCTTCATCGACACCCCGGGTCACGAGGCGTTCACCGCCATGCGTGCCCGCGGTGCCAAGGTCACCGACATCGCCATCCTGGTGGTCGCGGCCGACGACGGTGTGAAGCCGCAGACCATCGAGGCGCTGAACCACGCCCAGGCGGCCGACGTGCCGATCGTGGTCGCGGTCAACAAGATCGACAAGGAGGGTGCGGACCCGAGCAAGGTGCGCGCCCAGCTCACCGAGTACGGCCTCGTCGCCGAGGAGTACGGCGGCACCACGATGTTCGTGGACATCTCCGCCAAGAACGACATCGGCATCGAGAGCCTGCTCGAGGCGGTCCTGCTCACCGCGGACGCCGAGCTCGACCTGCGGGCGAACCCGACGATGGACGCCCAGGGCGTCGCCATCGAGGCCCATCTCGACAAGGGCCGCGGTCCGGTCGCGACCGTGCTGGTCCAGCGCGGCACGCTCCGCGTCGGCGACTCGATCGTCTGCGGCGAGGCCTTCGGCCGCGTCCGGGCGATGCTGGACGACAACGGCGAGTCGATCGAAGAGGCCGACCCGTCGCGTCCGGTGCTGGTCCTCGGTCTGACCGCGGTGCCCGGTGCCGGTGACAACTTCATCGTGGTCACCGACGACCGGATGGCGCGCCAGATCGCCCAGCAGCGCGCGGCGCGCAAGCGCATCGCGGACATGGCCAGGTCCGGCCGCCGCCGCACCCTCGAAGAGCTCTTCAGCGAGATGGAGAAGGGCCAGGTCGACGAGCTCAAGCTCATCATCAAGGGTGACGTCTCCGGTTCGGTCGAGGCCCTCGAGGACGCCCTGCTCAAGATCGACGTCGGCGAGGAGGTGCGCCTGCGGGTGCTCCACCGCGCGGTCGGCGCCATCACCGAGTACGACGTCAACCTGGCCGTGGCCGACGACAACGCCGTCATCATCGGCTTCAACGTGCGCCCCGAGGTCCGGGCGCGCGACCTGGCCGAGCGCGAGGGCGTCGACATCCGCTACTACTCGGTCATCTACCAGGCGATCGAGGAGATCGAGGCGGCCCTCAAGGGCATGCTCAAGCCCGAGTTCGAAGAGGTCCAGATGGGCACCGCCGAAGTCCGCGAGGTCTTCAAGGTGCCGAAGATCGGCAACATCGCCGGCGCGCTGGTCCGTTCGGGCACGATCGTCCGCAACAGCAAGGCGCGGATCATCCGTGGCGGTGTCGTGATCTCCGACAACCTCACGGTCTCCTCGCTGCGACGGTTCAAGGACGACGCGACCGAGGTCCGCGACGGCTTCGAGTGCGGTATCGGTGTCGGCTACAGCGACATCAAGATCGACGACGTCATCGAGACGTTCGAGATGCGGGAGAAGCCGCGCGCCTGACGCCTCGCCCCCTCCCCGCGCCGGTGCGCACCGCCGCACCGGCGCGGGGCCGGGAGTGGGCATGCGCGGTGAACCTGACATGTACGTAGGTGCCCTGACATTGGACATCCTGCTCGGCGACGTTCACTCGCTGAAGCAGAAGCGCTCCGTGGTGCGTCCCATCATCGCCGAGGTGCAGAAGAAGTTCCCGGCCGTGGCGGTCGCTGAGACCGGTCACCTGGACCTGCACCGCCGTACGGAGATCGGGATCGCGGTCGTCTCCGCCACCGCCGCCAACTGCGGCGCCGTGCTGGACGACTGCGAGCGCCTGGTCGCCGGCCGCCCGGAGATCGAGCTGCTGTCCGCGCGGCAGCGGCTCTACAACGAGGACGAGGACTAGCAGACGCAGAGGACCGGCCGCGAAGACGCCTTCGCGCCCGGTCGTCTCTGTGAGAAGGGGGAGCGACGATGGACGCCGCACGCGCGCGCAAGATCGCTGACCGTATCCAGCAGGTGGTGGCGGAGATGCTGGAGCGCCGGATCAAGGACCCGCGACTCGGCTTCGTGACCGTGACCGACGCCCGGATCACCGCGGACCTCGGCGAGGCCACGGTGTTCTACACGGTGTTCGGATCCGAGGCCGAGCGGGCCGATTCCGCGGCGGCGCTGGAGAGCGCCAAGGGGCTCATCCGCTCGGAGGTGGGCCGCCAGACCGGCCTGCGCCACACGCCGACGCTGACGTTCACCCACGACCCGCTCCCGGACAGCGCCCGCCACCTGGACGACCTCTTCGCCGAGGCCAGGGCCAGGGACGAGGAGATCGCCAGAAAGCGGGAGAAGGCCCGGCACGCCGGTGAGGCCGACCCCTACCGGCGGCCCAGGGACGAGGGCGACGAGGCCCTCGAAGACGATGAGGACGCCGAGGACGCCGAGGACGGGCAGTCCGGCGGGAGCGCGGGCGGAGCCCCGGACCGCGCCGGACGCCCGGCGACGTGACGCCTGGCGAGACGGCGGCGGGCGACGTGGCGACCGGCGTGACCCGCGCGGAGGCGGTCCGCGGCGGCGCGGCGGCCGGCGGGTCCGGCGGCGGACGCGGCGGGCCGGTGCCGGACGCGGCGGCCTGGGACCGGGCCGCCGAGCTGATCTCGGCCGCCGGCGAGGTCGCGCTGGCCTGCCACGTGTCGCCGGACGGCGACGCGCTCGGCTCGATGCTGGCGGCCGGCGCGGCGCTGCGCGCGGCGGGCAAGCGGGTGACGGCCTCCTTCGGCGACCGCCGCTTCGCGGTGCCCCGGCTGCTGCGCTTCCTGCCCGGCCAGGACCTCCTGGTCGAGCCCGACCGCTACCCCGAGGCCCCGGAGCTGATGGTCACCTTCGACGTCTCCACCGTGGACCGGCTGGGCACGCTGGCGGAGAGCGCGGGCAGGGCCGCGGAGCTGATCGTGGTGGACCACCACCCGTCCAACCCCGGCTTCGGCACGCTCAACCTGATCGACCCCGCCGCCGCGTCCACCACCGCGCTCGTCGAGCGGCTGCTCCACCGGCTCGGCCTGCCGATCGACGAGGCGATCGCCACCTGCCTGTACGTCGGCCTGGTCACCGACACCGGCTCCTTCCGGCACTCCTCGACCACTCCGGCGGCCCACGACATGGCCGCCAGGCTGGTGGCGGCCGGACTGGACACCGAGGAGATCGCCCGCAGGCTGTGGGACGGCTCGCCGTTCGGCTACCTGAAGGTGCTGGGCGCCGCCCTCGGCCGGGTGAGGCTGGAGCCGGAAGTGGGCGGGGGCCTGGTGTGGACGTTCGTCACCCGGGCCGACCGGGCCCCGTACGGCCTGCCGTACGACGAGGTGGAGGGGATCATCGACGTGGTGCGGCGCACCGGCGAGGCGGAGGTGGCCGTGGTCCTCAAGGAGGACGACGACGGCGCCTGGCAGGTCTCCACCCGTTCCCGGGGCGGGGTGGACGTCGCCCGCGTCTGCTCCGCGCTGGGCGGCGGCGGGCACGCCAGGGCCGCGGGCTTCACCTCGCGCCTGCCCGTCGCGGAGACCATGGCCGGTCTCCGCGCGCTGCTGTAGCGGCGTCCTCCGCAAGCCCGTGAAGACGTCCCCGCCCAGAGGACGCGCCGCCGACCTCCCCCCGCTCCCGGGACGGAGGTCTCCACAATCGAGGAGATTCGATGAGCACGGCTCGCGCCAAGCGAACCCCGCCGCCGAGCGGGCTGATCATCGTGGACAAGCCCGCCGACTGGACCTCGCACGACGTGGTCGGCAAGCTCCGCGGCATCGCGGGCACCCGCAGGGTCGGCCACGCCGGCACCCTGGACCCGATGGCCACCGGCGTGCTGGTCGTGGGCGTGGAGAAGGCGACCCGCCTTCTCGGCCACCTGGCGCTGACCGAGAAGGGCTACGACGGCACCATCAGGCTGGGCCAGTCGACCAACACCGACGACGCCGAGGGCGAGGTCATCGCGACGGCGTCGGCCGCGGGCGTGGCGGAGGAGGACGTCCGCAAGGGGATCGCGGCGCTGACCGGCCGGATCATGCAGGTCCCGCCGCAGGTGAGCGCCATCAAGGTGAACGGGCAGCGGGCCTACAAGATGGCCAGGGCGGGGGAGGAGGTCGAGCTCGCGGCGCGCCCGGTGACGGTGTCCGGGTTCGAGGTGGCCGCCGTCCGGCGGGAGGGCGACCTGCTCGACGTCGACGTCTCGGTGACCTGCTCCAGCGGCACCTACATCCGGGCCCTGGCCCGCGACCTCGGCGCGGCCCTGGGCACCGGCGGCCACCTGACCCGCCTGCGCCGCACCCGGGTCGGCCCGTACGACCTGTCGATGGCGCACACGATCGAGGAGCTCGGCCGGGAGTGCCTGATCCTGCCGATGGCCGACGCCGTCGCGGCGGCCTTCCCCCGGCGCGACGTGACCGCGGAGGAGGCGGGCACGGTCGCGCACGGCGGGCGGCTGCCCGCGGCGGGACTGGGACCGGGACCGATCGGGGTGTTCGGGCCGGACGGCGCCCTCGTCGCGCTGGTCGAGGAGCACGGCAGGGTCGCCAAGTCCCTGGCCGTCTTCGCGGGCTGACCCGGATCGGGCCGGTCCCTGGCCGTCTTCGCGGGCCGACCGGGATCGGGCCGGTCCCTGGCCGGTCCCGCCGGAGCGGCGGGACGCGGAGCGGGCGGGGATCCCCCGCGCCGTAGGGCCTCCCCGATGCGGTGGGAACGCCCGGCGCATGGCACGCTTGAGAAGTCGATCCGTCACCGGATACTCAGGGCGGAGGACCTGTCCCTCGGGCCAGGGCGCAACCCCCGATCCCCGGCGGTCCACGCAGGGGAGACGTCGAGAAGGAAGAGGCTGCGGTGCGAAGCTGGCACGGACTGGACGATGTTCCCGACGACTGGGGCAGGTCCGTCATCACGATCGGCGTCTTCGACGGGGTGCACACCGGCCACCAGCAGATGGTGGCCCGCGCCGTGGCGATGGCCGGGCGGCTCGGGCTCCCCTCGGTGGTCGTGACCTTCGACCCGCACCCGGACGAGGTGGTCCGCCCCGGCACGCATCCGCCCCGGCTGACGACGGCCAGGCACCGCACCGAGCTGCTCGGCGCGCTCGGGGTGGACGCGGTCTGCGTGCTCCCCTTCACCCTGGAGTTCTCCCGGATGAGCCCGGACGAGTTCGTGCAGACCGTGCTGGTCGACCGGCTGCACGCGGCGGGGGTCGTGGTGGGGGAGAACTTCCGCTTCGGCCACAAGGCCTCCGGCGACGTCGAGACGCTGCGGACGCTCGGCGAGAAGTACGACTTCGAGGCCGAAGGCGTCCCTCTGGTCAGCGACGGCGAGACCATCTCCTCGACCAGGATCCGCGAGCGGCTCGCCGCGGGGGACGTGGAGGCGGTCACCGCGGCGCTGGGCCGCCCGCACCGGGTGGAGGGCGTGGTGGTCCGGGGATACCAGCGCGGCCGTCAGCTCGGCTTCCCCACCGCCAACGTCGAGTCGCCCGAGTTCACCGCGATCCCGCCGGATGGGGTCTACGCGGGCTGGCTCCAGGGCATCGCGGTGGGCAACCTGCCCGCCGCCTACGACGGTGAGCGCTGGCCCGCGGCGATCTCCGTGGGCACCAATCCGACGTTCGAGGGAGTGGCCCGCACCGTCGAGGCCTACGCGCTCGACCGCGACGACCTGGAGCTGTACGGCGCGCACGTGGCGGTGGAGTTCGGCCGCCGGCTCCGCGACAACCAGAGGTTCGACTCGATCGAGGCGTTGATCGAGCAGATGCACGCCGACGTCGACGAGGCCCGCCGCTTCACCTCCTGAGCGGTCCCGCGGCCCCGTCCCGGCCCCGCCCGCGGGCGCGTCGCCCGCGCCGCGGCGGGGCGCCCGGTGCCGCGGGACGTGCGAGCGGGTCACCGCCGATGGTAGCCTGGCATGTCAGCTCTGTAACCGGTGGTGTCGTAACCCCCGGTCTCTGATCCCGCCACGGCGACTGTAGGCACGCACGGTCGCTCGGGCTCTCGAAATCGCGCGTGCCCGTAGACGTTCAAGGAGAGATGTGTCGCTCGACACCGACGCCAAGAAGCAGATCATCAGTGAGTACGCCAAGAGCGAGACCGACACCGGTTCGCCCGAGGTGCAGATCGCGCTGCTCAGCAAGCGCATCAGCGAGCTCACCGAGCACATGAAGCGCAACAAGCACGACTTCCACAGCCAGCGCGGTCTGCTGCTGCTGGTCGGCCGTCGCCGCCGTCTGCTCAAGTACCTGCAGAGCAAGGACATCCAGCGTTACCGCTCGCTCATCGAGCGGCTCGGCCTGCGCCGATAGCATGAAGGGGGAGCGGCGCCTGCGCCGCTCCCCCGCCTCATGGCCCCGTCCCCGGCGCGTCGCGTCGCGTGAACGCCGGTTCCATGGGCAGACTTAGCAACCCGAGCAAACTGAATAGCCGAGAAAGTGCCCCGCGTCCGAGAGCAAGTGCGCCCCACGGCGTCGAAGGGCCGGTCCTCGGTAGTGGCCCCCGGTCATCGCGGCTCATGCCGCACGCGAACCGGGCGCTTCGATCGAAGACCGGCGCTGCACCTACGGGGCGGCGAAAAGAGGCCCAGGCGCGACACGCGTGCCTGGGGGACGCGGGCGACCGACCACAAGGAGGTCCCCCGTGGAGGGTGTCCACAGCAGCGAAGCCGTCATCGACAACGGCTCTTTCGGCACGCGTACCGTCCGGTTCGAGACCGGCCGCCTCGCGCGCCAGGCGGCGGGCTCCGCCGTCGTCTACCTGGACGACGAGACGATGGTCCTGTCCGCGAC
The DNA here is from genome assembly GCF_014647955.1 of Planomonospora antibiotica. NCBI lineage: Bacteria > Bacillati > Actinomycetota > Actinomycetes > Streptosporangiales > Streptosporangiaceae > Planomonospora > Planomonospora antibiotica. The sequence goes on from NZ_BMQE01000010.1 coordinate 101,202, forward strand.
CACCGCGTCCAAGAACCCCAAGGAGAACCTCGACTTCTTCCCCCTCACGGTGGACGTCGAGGAGCGCATGTACGCCGCGGGACGCATCCCCGGCTCGTTCTTCCGGCGTGAGGGCCGCCCGTCCGAGGACGCCATCCTCACCTGCCGCCTGATCGACCGGCCGCTGCGCCCGTCCTTCGTCAAGGGCCTGCGCAACGAGATCCAGGTCGTCGCCACCATCATGGCGCTGCACCCGGAGCACCTCTACGACGTGGTCGCGATCAACGCCGCCTCTCTGTCCACGCAGCTCGCCGGCCTGCCGTTCTCCGGTCCGATCGGCGGCGTGCGCGTTGCGCTGATCGAGGGCCAGTGGGTGGCGTTCCCGACCAACACGGAGCTGGAGAGCGCCACCTTCGACATGGTGGTCGCCGGCCGGGTCCTGGACGACGGCGACGTCGCGATCATGATGGTCGAGGCCGAGTCCACCCGCGGCACGCTCAGGCTCATCGCCGAGGGCGCCGTCGCGCCCACCGAGGAGACCGTGGCGCAGGGCCTGGAGGCCTCCAAGCCGTTTATCAAGGTCCTGTGCGACGCGCAGGCCAAGATCGCCAAGGTCGCCGCCAAGGAGACCCGCGAGTACCCCCTCTTCCTCGACTACCAGGACGACGTCCTGGAGGCCGTGACCGCCGCGGTCAAGAGCGAGCTCGCCGCCGCGCTGACCATCGCCGGCAAGCAGGAGCGCGAGGCCGAGCTCGACCGGCTCAAGGCCCTGGCCGCCGAGAAGGTCGCCCCGGACTTCGAGGGCCGCGAGAAGGAGGTCGGCGCCGCCTTCCGGTCGCTGACCAAGTCGCTCATGCGCGAGCGGGTCATCTCCGAGGGCGTCCGCATCGACGGCCGCGGCGCGAAGGACATCCGGCAGCTCAACGCCGAGGTCCACGTCGTGCCCCGGGTGCACGGCTCGGCCCTGTTCGAGCGCGGCGAGACCCAGATCCTGGGCATCACCACGCTGAACATGCTCCGCATGGAGCAGATGATCGACACGCTCAACCCCGAGCGCACCAAGCGCTACATGCACAACTACAACTTCCCGCCGTACTCCACCGGTGAGACCGGCCGGGTGGGCTCGCCCAAGCGCCGGGAGATCGGCCACGGCGCGCTCGCCGAGCGGGCGCTCCTGCCGGTGCTGCCGACCCGCGAGGAGTTCCCCTACGCGATCCGCCAGGTGTCCGAGGCCCTCGGCTCCAACGGGTCCACCTCGATGGGCTCGGTCTGCGCCAGCACGATGTCCCTCCTGGACGCGGGCGTCCCGCTGAAGGGCATCGTCGCGGGCATCGCGATGGGCCTGATCAACGAGGGCGACCAGTACGTCACGCTGACCGACATCCTCGGCGCCGAGGACGCCATGGGCGACATGGACTTCAAGGTCGCCGGCACCAAGGACGTCATCACCGCCCTGCAGCTCGACACCAAGCTCGACGGCATCCCCGCCTCGGTCCTGGCCGCCGCGCTGAAGCAGGCCAAGGGCGCCCGCCTGGCCATCATCGACGTGATGCAGGAGGCCATCGACTCCCCGGCGGAGATGAACGTCACGGCCCCGCGCATCATCACGATCAAGGTCCCGGTCGACAAGATCGGTGAGGTCATCGGCCCGAAGGGCAAGATGATCAATCAGATCCAGGACGACACCGGCGCCGAGATCACGATCGAGGACGACGGCACCATCTACATCGGCGCCACCGACGGCACCTCCGCCGAGGCGGCGCGGTCGGCGATCAACGCCATCGCCAACCCGCACATGCCGGAGGTCGGCGAGCGCTACCTGGGCACGGTCGTCAAGATCGCCGCCTTCGGCGCGTTCATCTCCCTCATGCCGGGCAAGGACGGCCTGCTGCACGTCTCCCAGATCCGCAAGCTGCACGGCGGCAAGCGCATCGAGAACGTCGAGGACGTCATGAACGTGGGTGAGAAGATCCAGGTGGAGATCGCCGAGATCGACTCCCGCGGCAAGCTCTCCCTCGTCCCCGTCGAGGTCGTCGAGAAGGAGGCCGAGGCCCGCACTCCCGACGGGGGAGAGGCCGGCACGCCCGAGTCGGGTGACACGGACGCGGCCCCCGCCGCCCCCGCCGCGGAGCGGCCCGCCGCCTCCGCGCCCGCGGAGGACAAGCCCCGCCGCACCCGCACCCGCACCCGTACGAGCAGCGGCGGAGGCCGCGGGGAAGAAGACCGCAACTCGTGATCACCACCACTCTGCACCCCGGATCCGGAGGTGCCGGGGTCGTGCGGCGCACCGTCCTCCCCGGTGGGCTCCGGGTGGTGACCGAGACCATGCCGACCGTGCGTTCCGTCGCGGTCGGCATGTGGGTCGGCATCGGATCGAGGGACGAGGACCCCGAGCACATGGGGGCCTCCCACTTCCTGGAACACCTGCTGTTCAAGGGGACGCCCACGCGGGACGCGCTGGAGATCTCCGCGGCGATCGAGGGCATCGGCGGTGAGATCAACGCCTTCACCGCCAAGGAGTACACCTGCTACTACGCGCGGGTCCTCGACGAGGACCTGCGGGTGGCGATCGACGTGCTCGCCGACGTGGTGACCTCCTCGCTGATCACCGCCGACGACGTCGAGGCCGAGCGCGGCGTGATCCTGGAGGAGATCGCCATGCACGACGACGACCCGTCGGACGTGGTGCACGAGCAGTTCTCCGCCGAGATGTACGGTGACACGCCCATCGGACGGCCGATCCTCGGCACGGTCGAGTCGATCAACGCGATCGGCCGGGACCGGATCGACGAGTACTACCGGGACCGGTACCTCCCCTCGCGGACCGTGGTGTCGGTGGCGGGCAACGTCACCCACGAGCAGGTCGTGGAGCTGGTCGCCGCCGCCTACGAGCGGGCGGGGGCGCTGGGCGGCGACGCCGAGCCGGTCCCGCCGCGCGTGTCCGGTGAGACCGTCCCGGCCCGCTCCGGCGTCCGGGTGCTGCACCGCCCGACGGAGCAGGCCAACCTGGTCCTCGGCACGACCGGCCTGACCCGCACCGACGAGCGGCGCTTCGCGCTCGGCGTGCTCAACGCGGCGCTCGGCGGCGGCATGTCGTCCCGGCTGTTCCAGGAGATCCGCGAGAAGCGCGGCCTGGCCTACTCGGCGTACAGCTACACCTCGCAGTACGCCGACACCGGCCAGTTCGGCGTCTACGTCGGCTGCCTGCCGTCCAAGACGGACGAGGTGCTGAAGATCTGCCGGGAGGAGCTCCTGCGCGTGGTCGCCGACGGCTTCTCCGAGGAGGAGATCGCCCGCGGCAAGGGCCAGATGCGCGGTGGTCTCGTGCTCGGCCTGGAGGACACCGGCTCCCGGATGTCCCGGATCGGCAAGGGCGAGCTCGTCTACGACGAGCTGCTCTCCGTCGACGAGGTGCTGGCGAGGATCGAGGCCGTGACCCCGGAGGAGATCTCCGAGGTCGCCGCCGACGTCCTCACCCGCCCCCGGACCCTCGCGGTCATCGGGCCCTACGAGGACAAGGACTTCGGCTGGGCCGTCTCGGCCTAGCCGGATCCACCCGGCGCAATCCGCGCGGACGGCCCCGGCACCCGATGCCGGGGCCGTCCGTCGTTCCGCGGCGGTATACCCTTGGGGCCGTGATCAGGGTCGGAGTTCTGGGCGCCCGCGGGCGCGTCGGTGTCGAAGTGTGCAGGGCCGTCGAGGCGGCGGACGACCTGGAGCTGGTCGCGGCCATCGGCAGGGGCGATCCGATCGAGGCCCTGGAGGGCGCCGAGGTCGTGGTCGACTTCACCCACCCCGACACGGTCATGGACAACATGCGCTGGTGCATCGAGCACGGCGTCCACCCGGTGGTCGGCACCACCGGGTTCGACGCCGGCCGGCTGGCGCAGGTCCGCGGCTGGCTGGAGGCCAATCCCGGCGTCAACGCGCTGATCGCGCCGAACTTCGGCATCGCCGCCGTGCTGATGATGCACTTCGCGCAGCAGGCCGCCCGCTACTTCGACTCCGTCGAGATCGTCGAGCTGCACCACCCCAACAAGGCGGACGCGCCCTCGGGCACCGCCCGCCGTACGGCCGAGCTGGTCGCCGAGGCGCGGCGCAAGGCGGGGATGGCCCCGATGCCCGACGCGACCAGCTCCGAGCTGGACGGCGCCCGGGGCGCCGACGTGGACGGCGTCCACGTGCACGCCGTACGGCTGGCGGGCCTGATCGCCCACCAGGAGGTGCTGCTGGGCGGGGACGGAGAGATCCTCACCATCCGGCACGACACCATGAACCGGGCGTCCTTCACCCCCGGAGTGCTGCTCGGCGTGCGCCGGGTCCGGGAGATCCCGGGCCTGACCGTGGGGCTGGAGCACCTGCTCGACCTGTGAGGGATCCCACGGCCGGAACTCCGGTCGTGGGGCCGTTCGTCGTACCCGGTATGACGCGACCTTCGCTCCTCTGCCCGCTCTGCGGCAACTCGGAGTTCCAGCAGGCAGAGGGGCTGTTGGACAGCCGGTGGGGGATGACCACCCGCCGGTTGATCCTGATGATCTGCACACGCTGCCGCTATATCCTCCACTTCTATGACAAGGACTCCATCTTCGACCTCAGCTGAGATCCGCTGGGCGACGGCGGACGAGCTGCCGGGGCTGGCGGCCGTGGAGATCGCGGCCGACGGGGTGTTCGCCCAGGTCGGCATCACCTTCCCGGCCGGGACGACGATGGTCGAGGAGACCGACGATCCGTCCCGGGTGCTGGTGGCCGGTGACCCGCCGGTCGGGTTCGCCATGTTCGGCCGGGTCGACGGCAACGTCCACCTCGACCAGCTCGCGGTCCACCCCGACCACGGGCGGCAGGGCGTCGGCGGCCGCCTGGTGGAGGCCGTCTGCGCCCACGCGGCGTCGGTCGGTTCGGGGGCCGTCACCCTCACCACGTTCCGGGACGTCCCGTGGAACGGGCCGTGGTACGGCCGCCGCGGTTTCACCGTCCTGGACCCGGCCGAGTGGGGACCCGAGATGGCCGCCCTGGTGGAACACGAGCGGGAGCTGGGCATCGAGCTCGCTCCCCGGGTCGTGATGCGCCGCGCCCTGTAGGCGGGGCCGCGCCGCGCCGCGGTGCGACCGGGCGGCCGATCACGGTCGCCCGGCCCGGATCTGCCTGGCCGTCACGGCTCGCGGATCTCCTTCCGGCTCATATCGGCCGCCGGACACGCCGCCCGGCTCTCACCGGACGCAGTGCCAGATCGCCGGTCGGACGTCGGTGGTTCCCGGTACGGGGTGGGTGGCGGCGATCGTGTCGTCGTCCGCCAGGACGGTCACTTCGTCGTCGGGGCCGGGGAAGGTGAAATCGAGCGTCCCGAGCCGCCAGATGTGGTCGAAGAAGTCGTGGTTCGCGCGCTCGTCGGAGTCGGCCCTGGCCAGGCCGTTGCGGTTGATCTGCCCGGCGGAGCTGGTGTCGGCCAGGACGTGGACGGTGCCGTCCTGGTCCCACAGCACGCCGTCGGTGTGGTAGAGGCCCGCGGAGTCCCGGTGCGTGGTGTCGCCCACCACCCGCCCGTTGGAGATCGCGCGCACGATCGTGCGCGTCGCCCCCGGCACCTTGGGCAGATAGGTGACCACACCGTCGCGCCACAGGCCCACCGCGTACGTCCCCTGCTTGCCGTTGAAGTTGAGCAGGATCGTGCCGTCGTCGTCGATGCCCGCGAGGACGGCGTCCTTGGGGAGGGTCAGCGGCAGTATCTCGAACGCGTCCGGGCGGTCACCGGGCCAGCGCACGAAGCTGGTCCGGGCGGCGCCGTTGTCCGCGGTCACCGAGATCTGGCCGAAGACGTCGCCGTCGTCCTCGATGGCCATGGGGTAGGAGTCGAAGGTGCCGGGCGGCTTCGGCAGGGGCTCCATCCTGCCGTTGCGGGTACGCCAGCCCTCTCCTGCGGGCACGATCCAGCCGCTGGAGTTGTAGCCGATGACGGTCCCGGCCCGGTTCTGGCCCCTCACCCTGGTGCGGGCGGTCCCCGTCCCGTAGTCGATGAACGTCCCGTTCTTCCACGTCAGGACCCGGTGCTTTCCGCTGGCGCCCCAGGCCGTGCCGGAGTAGGAGCCCTGGTGGTCCGTTGTCCAGACCATCCCCGACGTCGTTCCGGCGGGCAGGGGCAGCTGCGCGCTCACCTTCCAGGCGCAGCCCGCGGCGGTCGCCGAAGCCGCCGCGGCAGGGGCGTGCAGGATGCCGGCCAGCAGTACCGCGGACAGTGCCGTACCTCGCAGAGTTCTGGATCTCATGACGACCTTTCCCACGTCGTGGCGGGCACGATCGTGCCCTCTGCCACTTTTGGGCACATGCCGCGACTCCTCCACCCCGGTGACACCCCAGGGGATTCGCGGCCGTGGACCCGCGACCGGAACGGGCCCGGCGGCCGAGGGCGAGGGCGAGGGCGAGGGCGAGGTTGCGTGAAGAGGTTGCGTGAAGAGGTTGCGTGAAGCGGTTGCGTGAAGCCGCCTCGCGGAGGGAGGCCTCCGCCGCGGGCAGGGCGCTCAGAGGGCCGGGGTGCTCAGAGCGTCAGAAGGCTCAGAGGGCCGGGGTGCTCAGAGCGTCAGAAGGCTCAGAGGGCCGGGGTGCTCAGAGCGTCAGAAGGCTCAGAGGGCCGGGGTGCTCAGAGCGTCAGAAGGCTCAGAGGGCCGGGGGCTCAGAGTGCCAGGCCGACGGTGAACAGCACGCCGAAGACCAGCTGGAAGCGGCCGGTCTGCTGGAGGGTCGCGATCAGCGCCGGACCGGCGGCGCCCTCGCGGACCGCCCTGACCGGGCCGATCGCCAGCGGGGCGGCGAGCACGCCCAGCGCGGCGAACGGGTGCCAGGGGGCCAGCGCCGGCGCGATGACGAGCGGCAGGACCAGGCAGAGGGCGTAGAGCGTGCGGGTGCGGGTGTCGCCCAGGACGACCGCCATCGTGCGCTTGCCCGCAGGGCCGTCGGTGACGATGTCGCGCAGGTTGTTGACCACCAGCATGGCGCAGGACAGCAGCCCGACGGGGACCGCGGCGGCCAGGGCGGGCCAGGGCAGCCGCTCCAGCTGGACGAACGTGGTGCCCGCCACGGCCACCAGGCCGAAGAAGACGAAGACCGAGATCTCGCCGAGTGCGCGGTAGCCGTACGGGCGGGAGCCGCCGGTGTAGAACCAGGCCGCCGCGATCGACGCCGCGCCGACCAGCAGCAGCCACCACGCGCCGGTGGCCACGACCAGCACCAGCCCGGCCGCGGCGGCGGCCAGGAAGCAGCCCAGCGCGGCCGCCAGGACCTGGCGCGGGGACGCGGCACGCGAACCGACCAGGCGCATCGGGCCGACCCGCTCGTCGTCGGTGCCGCGCACGCCGTCGCTGTAGTCGTTGGCGTAGTTCACGCCGACCTGGAGGGCGAGGGCCACGAACAGGGCCAGCAGGGCGCGCCACCACACCGCCCCGCCGTACCCGATGGCGACGCCGGTGCCGACGGCGACGGGGACGACGGCGGCGGGGAGGGTGCGCGGACGGGCTCCGGCGATCCACTGGCTCGGCGTGGCCATGGCGGTGGCGGGTTTCCTCTCGGACGCGTCGAACGGCCGTGCGGGCCGCTGGCTGGGATGTCGGGGGCCGTGCGGGCCGTCAGCTGATGTCGGTGGCCATGCGGACCATCCGCACCGGGCGGCCCATGTCCAGGACCCGCTCGGCGCCGTCCTCGCCCCAGCCGGCCGACTCCAGGAATCCGAGCAGGGCGTGGTTGTCGACGAACACCCAGGTCACGACGGTGCGGTAGCCGTCCTCGCGCAGGTGGTCGACCGTGGCGTTGAGCAGGCGGCTGCCGTGGCCGCGCCGGACGTGGTCGGGGTCCACCAGGAAGGAGAGCATCTCGGCCGTGACGGTGGGGTCGAGGTCGGGGTCCTCGGCCGGGGCGTGGGAGGCCAGGCCCACCACGCGCTCCGCGCCCTGCATCGCCGCCATGGCCTCGATCCCGCCGGGGCCGAGCGCGGGGAACGCGTCGGTGTCGAGGACGACCTGCTCCACCGCGACCAGGACGCGGTGCAGGGAGGTCGGCGGGGTGACGATCGCCTCGTCCCACTGCCGGCGCCACATCTGCTCGGCGGCCGGGCCGGTCATCTGCTCCAGCGGCCCCTCGGGCAGGAACTCCCTGTAGCCGTATCGCCAGGCGCGGATCTGGGTCTTCGTCACCGCGTCGACATCATCGTGCCGAGCCGCCCGCACGCCTACGTCTGCCATCTCGGCCCGCTCCTTATCTGCCGTACGCCACCAGGACGCGCTGCCTCGCAGGTCTCGTGCCACGCGAGCGGGCATCAGGCGGGTGGACCCGGGAGACAGGCAGTTACACCGTATCGGGGAATCTGGCTCACAGATGACGCGAACCTGTCCCCGTCTGGCGGCGTGCCCGATATGCCCTGGTCTTGGTGCGGTTTCCGCACACCTTCATCGAACACCATGATCGGGAGCGGTTCTTGGAGGAGTCGACGAACGCCCACTGGCAGGTGCTCTCGGTGCACACCTTGAGCCTCGGCCAGAGCCCTTCGACGCGGATCTCCACCACCGCCGCCGCGATCCTCGCGAGCCCGGCCAGGACTCCGGTCCCGACCGGCTCCAACACGGGCCCGCCGGAGGTCAGGACGACCGCGACCGGTAGCCGGTCGAACGACCGGGGGAGTGGGGAGCCGCGGTCCGGGGCGCGGCCTTCGCGGTCCCCGCTGTGCTTCCCGCTGTGCTCTCCGTTGTGCTCTCCGCCGGGACCTTCGCCGCCGTCCGGTCTGACATCTGGACCGTCGCCGGGATCCGGGGCGTCGCCGGAGGCGGGACCGGGTGCGCGGTCAGGACCGTGGTCGGCGCCGGGGGCGTGGTTGGCGCGCAACGCCGCGCGCAGGGTCTCACGGAGGTCGACGGCGGCGGCCAGCTCCTCGTCGCCCGCGGAATCGCCGGCCCCGGCCAGGCCGCGTCTGGCGAGCCAGGCGACGAGCGCCGCCGGGGAGGAGAGCGCGTCGGTGTCGCTCTCGACGTCGTAGCTGTTGACGAACTCGCACACCAGGACGGCGGGCTCGGACATGGACGGATCACCTCTTCGTCACCACTGTATGGCAGTAGGTGGTTCTACTCGCCTCCGACGCCTCCGGAAGCCCCACACCTCCGGAAGGCGGCGGCGGTGCGTCCGATGGGTCCATGAGCCGTACGGCGCTGCCCGAGGCCGCAAGGAGGCCCAAGCCGTACGGCGCTGCTTCAGGGACCGCGGGGAGGCCCGGGACCGGATCATGGGGCCGCCCGCTCCACCGCCAGGGCCAGCCGCCGGACCCCCTCGGCCAGTTCGGAGAGGTGGGCCGCGGCCGTGTGGGTGAGGCGGAGCCGGGGTCCCGGCGGCTCGGCGGGGTAGTGGACGCGTCCCGGGCCGACCAGGACCCCTTCCCTCCGGGCCGCCTCCACCACGGCGTCCTCGTCGAGGTCCTGCGGGAGCCGTACCCACAGGTGCAGGCCGCCCCGGGGCACGAGGTGGGGCTCGGCGGCGGGCAGCCGGGCGGCGAGGGCCGCGAGGAGCGCGTCCCGGCGAGCGGCCAGCTCACCGGTGAGGGCGGACAGGTGGCGGGGCCAGGCAGGGGAGCCGACGAACTCCAGCACCGTCTCCTGCAGCGGCCTGGCCACGAAGAAGGAGTCCACCACCTGACTCGCCCGGAGCCGGTGGGCGGCCGGGCCCCGGGCGATGACCCCGGCCACGCGCACGCTCGGGGACAGGACCTTCGTCAGGGAGTTGACGTGGACCACGGTGCCGTGGGTGTCGAGCGCCACCAGCGGCGGGGGGACGGGCGCGGTCGTGAAGTAGCGGGCGTAGTCGTCCTCCACCACGAACGCGCCCGCGGCCCGGGCCACCGCCAGGACCTGCTCGCGGCGCTCCAGGCCGAGCGTCGCACCGGTCGGGTTGTGCAGGGTCGGCTGGCAGCAGAAGACCCGCGCGCCGGTGACGGCGAACGCCTCGGCCAGGAGCTCGGGCCGCACCCCGTCGCGGTCCGTCGGCACGGCGGTCGCCCGCAGCCCGGCGGCCCGCGCGGCGGCGAGCGCGCCGGGGTAGGCGGGGGTCTCGACGAGCACCGGGGAGCCGGGGGCGGCCAAGGCGCGGAAGGCGTGGGCGAGGGCCGACTGCCCGCCGCCGACCACGAGGACGTCGGAGGGGGTGACGTCCCCTCCGGCCTCCTGGGCGAACCACCGGCGCAGCTCCGCCAGCCCGGAGACCGGCGGGACCGCCCAGGCGTCGGGGCGGCGCAGGGCGCGGGCGGCGGCGGCGCCGAGCGCCCTGGACGGGCAGAGCACGGGATTGAGGTAGCCGCCGGTCATCGGGACGGTCCCCTCGGGCGGCGGCGTGAGCAGCCCGACCACCCGGGTGTCGTCCACCACCCGGTCGCCCAGGGCGACCGTCTGCCAGGAGAGGTCGGCGGGCTCGCTCTTCGCGCGGGCGGACCGGGGCGCGACGTAGGTGCCGCTGCCCGGCCGGGTCACCACCCGTCCCTCGGCCGCCAGCCGGCTGAGGGCCCGCGAGACGGTCACCGGGCTGACGCCGTGACGGCGCATCAGCTCCCGGCTCGACGGCAGTCTGTCCCCCGGCCGGAGCCGCTCCGTCTCCTCGCGGAGGATGGCGGCCAATCGGAGGATACTGCTATCGTCATTCATGAATAGTAAGAGTAGCGCTATCGTCTCAGAGCGGATAGCGGATGAGGCAGGCCCCTCCGCCCCGGGCGTTCCGGGTGCTCCGGGGGGAGCCTGGCAGGGGACGCTGCTGGCCGGGCTCGGGGTGCTCGCGTTCTCCGGCTCGTTCCCCGCGACGGTGTTCGCGATGGAGGGCTTCGACCCCTACCTGGTGGCGATCGGCCGGGCCGTGGTCGGAGCCGTGGCGGCGCTGGCGTTCCTCCTGGCGGCCCGGGTGCCGCTGCTGCCGCCCCGCTCCCAGCTGAGGTCCTACTTGGTCATCGTGGCCGGCGTGGTCTTCGGCTTCCCGCTCCTCAGCGGGCTCGCGCTCGACGCCGGGACGAGCGCGGGGCACGCCGCCGTGGTCATCGGGCTGCTGCCCGCCGCCACGGCCGCCTGCGCCGTACTGCGGGCCGGGGAACGGCCCCGGCCGCTGTTCTGGCTCGCCTGCGGCCTGGGAGCGGTCTCGATCACGGCCTTCAGCCTCAGCCGGGGCGGCGGCCGCGTCAGCGGGGCCGACCTGCTCCTGGTCGGGGCGCTGCTGGCGGCCGCCGCCGGCTACACCGAGGGCGCGCGGCTGACCCGCGAGACCCCCGGCTGGCAGGTGATCTCCCGCGCCCTGGTGGTCGCCGCGCCGCTCACCGTCCCCGCGACCGCCGTCCTGGCGATGACCACCGAGGTCCGGCCGGGGGCCCTCCCGCTGGCCGGGTTCGCCTACGCCGGGCTGGTCGCGATGTTCCTCGGCTTCATCCCGTGGTACGCGGGCCTGGCGCGGGGAGGCATCGCCCGCGCCGGGCAGACCCAGCTCGCCCAGCCGCTGCTGACGCTGGTGTGGGCCTGGCTCCTGCTCGGCGAGGAGGTGGGGGCGGCGACGGTGGGGGCGGCGCTGGCCGTACTGGCGTGCGTCGCGCTGACGCAGCGGGCCCGCTCCTGAGGCGGCGCGGCGAGGAGGGTCATCCGGGTGCGCGGGTGGCCCGGATGAAGCGGGCACCCCACTCCTGGACGTGCGCGGCGAACTCCGGCGGCCCCAGGACCTCGAACTCGGCGCCCACATTGCCCAGCGCCTGGGTCGGCCAGTCGAGGGAGGCCGAGGTCATGGTGAGCCGGCAGCTGTCCTGGTCGAGGGGGTCGACCGTGCCCCAGCGGCCGACCGCCTGCCGCACCCGCGAGGAGGGCGCGTGCACGAGGACCTCGACCGTGTACGGGACCGGGGCTCCGCTCACCGCCTGGACGAAGGCCACGGCGTCCTCGGCCGGGAGCGGGCGCGGCCGGAAGCGCGTGCCGGTCGCCGTCGGCTCGGTCAGCCGGTCGAGGCGGAAGCTACGCCAGTCGTGCCGGCCCAGGTCGTAGGCCACCAGATACCAACGTCCGCCGAGTGCGACGACGCGGTGCGGCTCGACCTCGCGCTCAGTCGGTGCCGAGCCTCTGGCCGTGTAGCCGAACCGCAGCCGCTCCTCGTCCCGGCAGGCCTGGGCGACCGCGGTGAGCACCCCCGCCGCGACGACCGGCCCGGACGCGACAGCGGAGAGGGTCATCGCCCGCAGGGCGTCCACCCTCGCCCGCAGCCGGGGCGGCAGGACCCGTACCACTTTGGTGAGGGCGCGCAGCGACGCCTCCTCCATCCCCGCGATCCCGCTCTGCGCCGCGTCGCCGACGCCCACCGCGAGGGCCACCGCCTCCTCGTCGTCCAGCAGCAGCGGCGGCAGGACGGCGCCGGGCGCGAGCTGGTAACCGCCGTCGGTGCCCCGGGCCGCACCGATCGGGTAACCGAGTTCGCGCAGCCGCTCGATGTCGCGGCGCAGTGTCCGCTCGGAGACTCCGAGCCGGTCGGCCAGCTCCAGGCCGGACCAGTGCCGGTGGGTCTGCAGCAGCGAGAGCAGTCTGAGGGTCCGTGCGCTGGTGTTCGCCATACCGGCATCCTGCCTCGACTTCCGGTCGGAAACTGGCCGGAAGCCTTCCTAGGGTCGATCTCGACGGCCGCACCCGAGGTAAGGACAGAAAAATGATCAGCCGCGAGATCCAGTTGACCGCCCAGATCGCCGGCACCCCCGCGCTCGGCCATTTCACCGTGGCCGAGACCGAGGTGGACGGCGAGGTCCTGGTACGCACCGACCAGATCGGGCTCGCCGCGACCTACCTGGAACTGATGCGGGCCGACTGCACCATCCCGGTCCCGGCCTGGCAGCCGGGGCAGCGGGTGGGAGCGGCCGCCATCGGTACCGTGGTCCGATCCGACAGCCCCGGACTCCAGGCCGGTGACCTGGTCCAGTCGATGACCGGCTGGAGCGAGTACTCGGCCGGTCCGGCCGGCTCGTACCTCAAGCTCGACCGGGGACTCTTCGCCGACCCGGGCTACCACCTCGGCCAGGGGCCGACCGCCTACCACGGGATGGCCGCGGTGGCGGCCGTCGGCGAAGGCGACGCGGTCTTCGTCTCCGGCGCGGCGGGCGGGGTCGGCTCGTTGGCCGGGCAGATCGCCAGGTGCCTCGGCGCGGCGCGGGTGATCGGCAGCGCCGGCAGCCCCGCGAAGGTCGACTACCTGGTGAACGAGCTCGGCTACGACGCCGCCTTCGACTACCACGACGGCTCTACGGCCGACCGGCTGCGGGAGCTCGCGCCCGAGGGCATCTCGGTCTTCTTCGATGTCGTGGGCGGCGAGCAGTACCAGGGCGCACTGCAGGCGGCCCGGCCCGGAGCGCGCTTCGCCCTCTGCGGCTCACTGTCCAGCCAGCTCGGTGACGCGGCGCAGCGCTTTCCGCAGCCCGATCGCGCGGCGGCCGAGGCCAGGGGTGTCGAACTGCTGCCGTTCTCCTGCCACCACACGCCCGATCAGCTCGCGGCCTGGCGCGAGCACTTCAGCGGCTGGCTGGACGAGGGCCGCTTCGTCTACCCGCAGACGGTGGTCGAAGGCGGGATCGAGGACGTGCCGCAGGCGTTCATCTCCCTGCTCCAGGGGTCCTACCGGGGCAATGTCTCGGTGCGCCTGCCGTGACCGCACTCTCCCTCCGGGCCCTGAACCGGGTGCTGAACCGGGCGCTGCCGGACCGCCGGTTCCTGCCGGGGCGCACCGATCGCACCCCGTCGGAGTGATCGGGCGGCCGGTCGCACCGGAGCCGGTGCCGGGACCGCCCGGCCTGCGCGTGGACGAGGCCTACGGCGGACGCGCCGAGCCCGGAGAGCGGTCAACCGGCGTCCCCGGCGGTGGCCTGGTCATGCCGTACGGCCTGCAGCCGGGCCGACAGCGTGCGGACGAACTCCCCGGGGTCGTCGGCGTGCAGGCGGACGAGCGAGGCCGTGCCGGTACGGCCCAGCGGCAGGGTGACGGGGACGGGCGCGGCCAGCTCGACGGTGACCGACGTCCGCGCCGAGACGACCACCTCCAGCCGGTCCCCGTCCAGCCGGACGGTGCCGCCGTCGTGGACGCGCCGGTCCAGCCGGACCCCGGTGATCAGGTGGAGCGGGATCCGCAGGTCGAAGGCGGCGCCGTACCGGACGCGCAGTTCCCCGGCCGAGACCACGTGCGGGCGGGTGACCCCGGCCGCGACGGAGCCCAGGACCTGCGCGACCAGGCAGACGTGCAGCACCAGCACGGCCAGGTGCACGACGGGCCAGGGGATGAGGAACGCCATGGCCGCGCCTTCGAGGACGAGGACGGAGAGCATCGCCAGCATCACCGGGACCTCGCCGCGCAGGTAGCCGAACGCGCGGTCGCCCTCGCGCACGCCGTGCCTCCCGCCGGTCGGCCAGAGCAGCAGGCTCGCGATCGTCCGCCTCTGGTGGCGGACCAGCCGGCCCGCGGCGGTCAGGACGGCCTGCCGCGTCCATCGGTGTGTCATGTGGCGCTCCTGTCCGCCAGCAGGGCCATGACCTGGCGGACCACCTCGGCCTGGGCGGGCGGCAGGTCGGCGAGGAACGCCCGCGCGAACGCCTCCCGCTCCCCGGCCGGAGCCTCTCCGTCCGCGCCGCCGTCGGCGTCCGCGGGCCGCAGGGCCGGATCCAGCAGACCGGAGCGGAGCATATCCGGAGGTACGGCGTCGGCCAGCCGCTCGGCCAGTCCGGGGACCCGCGGATCACCGGGATCGGCGTCGGCCAGCGCGTCCAGCTCCCGGTACAGATCCTCCACCCGGCCCATGTGGCCGGCGTCGGGAGCCGTCTCCAGCAGCAGGCGGTGCGTGTCCGGCCCGGCGGTGGCGTCCAGCAGGGCGAGCAGTTCGCGTTCCCTGGCCAGCATGCCCGTCTCCGCCTGCGGCAGGCGGCTCAGCAGGCCGGTCATCCCGGGGGAGACCGGGTCGTCGGGGTGGAGACTGTCCCGGGTGAGCAGCTCGGCCAGACGGGCGCGTCTGAGCCGGATCTCCTGCTCCTGGCGGGCCAGGTCGGCGTCCAGCTCCGTGAGGATCTCCCGCAGGTCGCGGCCCCGGTCGTCGGCCAGCGCGTCGCCGACCTCGGCCAGGCTGAGGCCCAGCTCGGTCAGGCGCCTGATCCTGGCCAGCGTGACCGCGGCGCGCAGGCCGTACACGCGGTAGCCGTTGGCCCGCCGTTCCGGCTCGGGCAGCAGGCCCAGCCGGTGGTAGTGGCGCACGGTCCTGGTCGACACGCCCGCCAGGGCGGCCAGCTCTCCGATTCGCATGTGCTCATTAGAGACGTTGACGCTACGGCAAGGTCAACGTCCACGGGCGATCATGACCCGGCATGCGGTGTTCGTGTGGGCGACGGTGAGTCACCGCCGCACGGGGCGGAGGCACCATCACACCGGGGTGAAGCCGAGTGCCGTGGCCGCTTCGGATTGGGCGGCGTCACGGCTGGCGAAACCGAGCTTGTCTCCTGGACTCTCCAGTAGCGGGACGGCGGCCAGCTCGGCGGTCGCGAGATGGATCGCGTCGAGGGCCCTCAGCCCGTGGGCGTACACGATCTGGGTGGCTCTGCGCTCCAGGGTGTCGCGGGGTGCGGCGACCAGGGTGACCGGGCCGTCCTCTCCGAGGTCCGACGCGAGGGCGGCGAGCGTCATGTCCAGCTCCAGTAATCGACGGCAGCGGGAGGCGCGGACGAGCACTCCGGTCACCTCCACGACGGTCAAGGTGCCGGTGACAAGAAGATGGTCAGAGCTCTGGAGCAGGGTGCGTGCCCGGTCGTGCCCGGGTTCGTCTAAGAGGTACGCGCAGGCCAGGATGGAAGAGTCGATGTAGGTGAGCATCCGGCTCAGCGGCCTTCGGCCCAGAGGGTGTCGAGGATGGGGCCGAGACCCTTGGTGCTGGACAGTGCGCGTTCACGCTCGGCCTCGGCGACCGGAGTGGAGGGAAGGGGGTCGGCGAGGACGCCGAGCCTCCGGGCGCGCGCGCGAAGCTCCGCCCGGGCGTCCAGAACTTCGTCGGACACGCCGCGGGCGAGGATCTCGCCGGCGGTGGCGTTGATGGAGCGGCCAGTCCGCTGGGCCCGTCGGGTGATGCGCTGGTGGAGATCGTCGTCGATGCGAAGAAGTAACTGCTTCATGAAGGAATGATATCAATCAAAGATGATAAATGATATCACTTGCTTGGTGGCGGTCCGCGTCCGCTCTTCCCGTAGAACCCTGCGTGATTGACGGGGGCTTAGGGATCATTTCGGTTCGAGGTGGGCCGCTGTGCTGCCCGCTGCCCTGGCATGCTGCTGTGGTGGAGAGCGACATGAAGCTGCTGCGCGTGCGTGGTGGTGAGTTGACCGCTGTCGGCTCGTGGGTCTACGTGTGGGTCAGGGCGGGCTCACGGCAGGAGTCCGTGATCTACGTGGGAGGGACCGGCCTTCCGCCAGCGGTACGGATCTGGCTGCACCTGCACGACAGCGATCCCGAAATAGGTCGGCTGGCGGCTCGATACAGCGAGCTGGCGCGTGAAGACCTGGACGTCCTGGCGTTCGCCGTGCCTGGGCATCTCGCACGTCGACTGGTCAAGGACGCTGTCGTGCAGTCGTTGCACCGTCAGGGGATGCTAGCCGAGCAGTACGTTGGTGATCCGCCTGCTGTGCAGCCGATCGCCGAAGACGTTGTCGAGGTGGCAGAGCGGATCGTCACGGCCGTCGTCGGCTACGGCCGCGCGGCGGGCGAGGGATCACCGCGGTGAGGGTGCAGCCTGCGTAGGCAGATCGTGGAGCAGGCGAGGCTGGGCAGCGCCCGATGGGTGTCGGCATGGCGTTTGTGGCGTGTTCACGCTGGAAAGACCACCCGGAACTCGAACGCGCCGTGCCGGAGCATGGGCGGCCGTCTGGTTGCCCCGGCCATCGACATGCTTCCCGCTATGAGCCGCCGGTTCTCCTGGTTGGCGCACGGTCCTGGTCGACACGCCCATCAGGGCGGCCAGCTCTCCGATTCGCATGCGCCCATTAGAGAGGTTGACGCTACGGCGAGGTCAACGTCCACGGGCGATCATGACCCGGCATGCGGTGTCCGCGTGAGCGACGGCGCGACCACGGCGTGGACGGAGGTGGGGACCGGCCGCGGGAGGGCGGCCGGTCCGGGCCGGACGTTCTTGCCGGGTCCGGTTCCTCCGATTACTCCATCAGGAATCCCCTCAGCGCGGGGGCCAGGACCTCCCAGTCCACGTCGTGGCTCTGGCCCTCCAGGACCTGGGAGCGCGCGTCGGGCAGGGCGGCGGTGAGCGCCCGTGCCATCTCGCCGGTCCAGGACCCGGTCCCGGTGCCGTGCAGGACGAGCACCGGGGCCTTGACCGAGGAGATCAGGCCGGGCGGGAGCGTGCCGTCGCCCATGACGGCGGCGTCGTAGGCGAGCGTGTGGGCCAACGCCTCCAGCTCCGGCCACATCGGCGCCCGGCGCATCGTCTCGACCATCTCCCCGGGCAGGCCCACGGTCGCCATGAACAGCGCCATGGCGTCGCCGCGACGGCCCGCGCCGAGCAGCTCGGCGAGCCGGGAGGCGTACTCCCACTGCCTGCGCGGGGCGTCCGGGTCGAGCATGAACGGCGGCTCCCAGAGCGCCAGCCGGGTGACGGGCAGACCGGCCGCCGCCGCGCGCAGGGCGAGGACCGCTCCGGAGGAGTTGCCGAAGAGCGCGGCCGACCCGCCGGCCGCGCCGATCAGCGCGTCGAGGTCCTCGATCTCCCGCTCGACCGTGTACGGCGCGGTGTCACCGCTCCCGCCCCGTCCCCGGCGGTCGTGGTTCAGCACCGTGAACTCCGCCGCCAGCAGCCCGGCCAGAGGCGCGTGGACCGCCCGGGTGCAGGAGGCGCCGCTCACCAGGACGACCGGCGGCCCGTCGCCCAGCCGGTCGAACGCGATCTCGGTGCCGTCGGCGGAACGTACCTTCTCCATGGGAACCCTCTTCCCTCGTATGCGGGTGTGTCCGACCTGGCGACGAACGGATCGGGGCCGGACGGACAGGTCCGCGGGAGGAATCCTCGGAAATCTCAGGGAGTCCGCGGCCCCGTCACCTCGGCGATCCGCCGGGCGAGGTAGCGGCGCTCGGCGCCGGTGGGCGCCAGGACGATCGCCGCGCGGTAGGCGGTCGCCGCCTCGTCCGCGCGGCCCAGGCGGCGCAGCAGGTCGGCGCGGGTGGCGGGCAGCAGGTGGTAGCCGCCCAGCTCTCCGGCCGCCTCCAGCCGCTCCACCAGCGCCAGTCCGGCGGCCGGGCCTTCTGCCATGCCCACGGCGACCGCCCGGTTCAGGCCCACCACCGCGGAGGGGACCAGCCGCGCCAGCACGCCGTACAGCGCGGCGATCTGGGCCCAGTCGGTCTCGGCGGCGGTGGCCGCGGTGGCGTGGCACGCGGCGATGGCGGCCTGGACCTGGTAGGGCCCGGGCCGCCGCAGCAGCAGCGCGTCCTCCAGCACCCGCACGCCCTCGGCGACCGCGGCCGCGTCCCACCGCGTGCGGTCCTGCTCCTCCAGGGGTACCGGCTCACCCGCCGCGTCGAGGCGTGCGGTACGGCGGGCGTCGTGCAGCAGCATCAGCGCGAGCAGACCGCCGGCCTCGGGCTCGTCCGGCATCAGCCGGGCGAGGAGCCGGGCCAGCCGCACGGCCTCGGCGGTCAGGTCCCGGCGGAGCAGATCGGCGCCGGAGCCGGCCGCGTAGCCCTCGTTGAACAGCAGGTACAGCACGCCCAGGACGGAGGCGGTCCGCTCCGGGAGCAGGCGGGCGGGCGGCACCCGGTACGGGACGCCCGCGTTGCGGATCTTGTTCTTGGCCCGGGTCAGCCGCTTGGACATGGTCTCCTCGGAGACCAGGAACGCCCGGGCGATCTCGGCGGTGGCCAGGCCCGCCAGGGTGCGCAGGGTGAGCGCGACCCTGGCCTCGAACGCCAGCGCCGGGTGGCAGCAGGTGAACATCAACCGCAGCCGGTCGTCCGGCACGCTGGCGTCCGACTCCCGTCCCTCCTCGCCGTCGCCGTCGCCGCCGTCGTGCCCGCCGGTCGCGCCGGCTCCGGAGCCCCGCCCGGCCGCGGCCTCCAGCAGGGCCGCCTCGCGCAGCTTGGCCGCGACCACGGCCTGCCGGCGGAGCAGGTCGACGGCCCGGTTGCGGGCGGTGACGGTCAGCCAGGCCCCGGGGTTGCGCGGCACGCCGTCGGACGGCCAGCGCTGGAGCGCCCGCGCGAAGGCGTCCTGCGCGCACTCCTCGGCCAGGTCCCAGTCGCCGGTCAGCCCGATGAGGGTCGCGACGATCCGCCCCCACTCCTCCCGGAAGACCCCGGCGACGGCCGCCTCGACCTCGCTGGAACCTCCTCCGGCCGTCACGGGGGGGACCGCCGGGTGGCGGGGAGCGTCCGGCCGGAGAGGGGAGGGCGCGCTCATGCCGGAAGAAGCGGACGGACCTCGATCGTGCCGTGCCGGGCCACGGGATGCCGGGCGGCCGCCTCCAGGGCCTCGTCGAGGTCGGCGCACTCGATCAGGGAGAAGCCCGCGACGACCTCCTTGGTCTCGGCGAACGGCCCGTCGGTCAGCTTGGATACGCCGTACCGCTGCATGAGGGTCTTCTCGCTGGGGATTCGTCGGTTGACCTTGATTGCTCCCCGCCGGATCTCTTCGATGATCCCGTTTGCGATCTCCTGGTACAGAGGTGTCCTGCGGGGGATGAGAGGGGTGCCCACAGGGCCTACGAAGGTGCCCCTGCCCTGGACCGTGTGAACCAGACCGCGATCACGGAGTTCCCGGGCGGCACGGCGAGCCGTCGTTCGGGCGATGGCATGGTCGGCTTCGAGTTCTGCTCCGCTGGGCACCCCCTCGCCAAGAGAGAGCTCTCCATCCTCGATGCGTCGTTGCACGAGATCGGCGATCTGCATGTAGACCGGTACGGGTCCGTCTCTGTCAGGCACGGGTAAAAAGCTAGACGTGGCGGTACATCTAGGTGAGGAAACCGGAGAAGTTCCAGGGTCACTCGTGCGGCCATTTCTCCCGGGGGGAGACGAAGCTGCCTCGTTGCGGCACGGTGTAGATCCATCCCTGCTCGCGAAGCAGGCCGACCGCGCGGCGGGCTGTCTCCCTGGCCACTCCGTACTGCTCCACCAGCGCTGTTTCACTGGGGATGGAGCGGCGAGGGCGTAGGTCGCCACCACGGATGCGCTCGACGAGGTCTTCTGCGATCTGCCGGTACATCGGGGTCTTCCGTGTTTGCCGGGCGCCCTTGTCCGGTGGGCCGACGAAGGTGCCCTCACCTTGGACCGTGTAGACGAGCCCTTCCTCACGAAGCATCTGCACGGCTCGTCTGGCGGTCGTCCTCGCCACACCGAACTCATTTCGGATGTCGGCCTCGCTGGGGACCACATGTCCTGGCGGAAGTCCCGCTTCAGTGATTCGCTGCCGGATGATCTCAGCGATCTGCAGATAGAGATGAGTGTCGCCGTCGGGATCGAGCACTCTCCGAAGATAGACGAACGGGAACGATCCTGTGCAAAATGGGACATCTATTGAGGCGAAATACTTCGACTTTGACGAGAGGATACAACTAGACGTATGGTCTTCCTGTGGCCGTGCAGGAGGCGAATGTGATGGTCGTGGCGCTGGGAGAGGAGCTTCACGGTCGTCATGTGGGGGCGTTGCGGGAGAGGCATCAGCGGATCGACTGGCGGCCGGAGGTGCCGCGAGCCGATCGGATCCGGGTGAAGGAGCACACATGCTGCTGCAAGGCGACGTTCTACGAACTCTGCCAGGCGGGCGGGCTGATGTTCGTCCGGCGTACGCACCGCTTGGGAGACGCGGTGGTGGTGCACGAGTCGCCGTGGGTGCGGGTGAAGGAGGCGGAGGAACTGTGGTTCCTGCTGTTGATGGGAAGCGCCCGCTGACGGGTTCGGCCGGGCCGTCCGTACCGAGGTCCGGCCGGTCGGCCGGAGCGACCGCGTTGACGGGCCGGGTCGAGGACCCCGGTCTGAGGACCACCGGGGCTTCCGTGCTGGCGGCGGCCGGTGAGAGGTCCGCGTCGATGGGCCGGTAGGCGCGTCCGGCATCAGAGAGCTCCCGGTCCTTCCGTGTGCCAGGGGTCACCGGAAGGGCCGGGCGGTGGTCCCGCGACCTTGAGGGGGGCGCGGGGCCACCGATCGAGAACCCCCGGCAGCAGTCCCTCACATCCCACCTGCTGCCGGGCTCAGACCTGTCGTGAGCCTCCCGCCGTGTGAAGGCGGGGGATTCGGCGGCAGGCCCCGTGCACCCGCCGGTGGAGCACCGGCCCGGCGGGTCCGGTGGCCCGGCCCCGGAGGGGGAGCCGGGCCACCGCCATGGATTTCCGGCCGCCGTCGTGTTCCGGGTGCGGCGGCGGCCGGGAAGCACCCCGGTCGATTCCGGCTGGGAAGCACATCGGCTGGGATCGGCCGGGCGATCCGGTCGGCGGCGCGGTCGATGGGCGGGCGGCGGAGTCACCCGGCGATGCGGCGCCAGGCCGTGTCGGTGACGATCACGTGGTCGAGGAAGCGCAGGCCGACGGTCTCGGCGGCCTCGCGGAGGCGGGCGGTGACGTCGAGGTCGGCGGGGCTGGGGTCGAGGGAGCCGCCGGGATGGTTGTGGGCGAGACCGAAGGAGGAGCCGCCGGAGGTGAGGACGAGCGTGATGATCTCGCGGACGGGCGCCGGGGCGTGGTCGGCGCCGCCCTCGCTGACGATCGCCCGGCGGGTGACCGCGCCGGCGGAGTCGCAGACCACGGCGACCACCCGCTCGTGGCCGAGGTGCCGCAGGAGCGGGGAGGCGACGGCCGCCAGGTCGGCCGAGCCGGTGACGCGGCGGCGCTCCGGCTCCGCCTGTGCCTGCCGTACGAGGTGGAAGGCGGCGATGATCCGGGCGGCCTTGGCCGGGCCGATGCCGCGGATGGTCATCAGCCGGTGCGCGTCGGAGCGGCCCAGGCCGCGCAGGTCGCCGCAGTGGGCGATCAGCTCGGAGGCCAGCTCGACCGCGTTGGTGCCGCGGCCGCCCGAGCCGAGCAGCAGGGCGAGGAGCTCCCGGTCGGCCAGGGCGGTGGCGCCGAGCGAGAGGAGCCGCTCGCGCGGCTGGTCGGTCGGGGGCATGTCCTTGACGCGCAATCGGCACCTCCGGCTCGGGAACCCGGGTCGGTTGTACCAGGCGGCACCGACATTCGTCCTGATCGCGGAGCCTGCGGCCGTGCCTCCCGGAGGCTCCGCGACCAGGCGCTCTCCCCGATCAGGGGACGGCCGGGAGGTCTCCGCCGAGCAGGGCGGCGGCGAGCCCGGTCAGCTCGGCGTCCGTCGCGGCCGAGGCCTCCGCGGCGACGCCCGAGCGGAAGAGCGAGGCCCCCTCGATGAGCATGACGAACGTCTCGGCCCGCGCCCGGCACAGGTGCGCCGGGAGCCCGGGGTCCCGGCGGCGGACGAACTCGGCCACGTGCCCGGTGTACTCCCGGTAGAAGGCCCGGACCTCGGCGGCGACGGATCCGTCGTGGGCGGCCAGCGCCCAGATCTCGGTGAACAGGCGGACGAGCCGGTCGTCCTCCTGCTGCGCCAGGAGGCTCCGCACCACCGGTTCCACGGCCCCGCCCGCCGAGCCCGTTACGTCGGCCACCTCCTTCAGGGAGCGGTCCAGCACCCGGGCCAGCACGGCCTGGACCAGGTCGGCCCGGGTGCGGAAGTAGTGCTGGAGATGCCCCAGACGGACCCCCGCCTCGGCGGCGACCGTACGCAGGGACAGTTCCGCGTTCCCGCGCTCCACCAGGACGCGCTCGGTGACGTCGAGCAGTTCCTCCCGGCGGCTGCTCCCCTTGGCGGTCGGCCGTGACGGGCGGTCCGGCCGCGGGGCCGGCGCGGACGGGGCCGTGGGGTCCGCCGCGGCCGGACGATCCGCCCCAGGCGGACGCCCTGCTTCCACCGGACGATCCGTTCCGGCCGGGTGCGCCGTTCCCGCCGGACGGTCCGTCCCGCGAGGCGTCATGCGGCCCGCCGTGCCGCGGGACCGGCCTCCTCGGCGACGGCGACTCCTGCGGACTCCAGGAAGCCGGGCACGTCCAGGGGGCGCGGGGTCGCCTCCGGGAACACCACGCCCTCCGGCGGGGCGGCGCCGTCGGCGCCCAGGATCCTGCGCAGCGCCATCAGCGCCCCGACCGCGGTCAGGTGCGCCTGCCCGCGGGAATCGGCGACGGTCGCCGTACGGGTCCCGGCCGGGCCGGTGACGTCGATCCGGAGCCGGGCCACCCCGCCCTCACCGGCGGAGTAGAGCAGGGAGCGGCGGAGCGGCGTCCAGCGCTCGCCGCGCCCCCACCGGAAGAACCCGGACCGCTTGACGGCCAGCAGCGCCGAGGTCAGGGCGGGGGAACTGAAACCGATCCGGGTGGCCGCCGTGCTCACACCGAGGGTGATCGGCAGGGTGAACTGCTCCGGCGTGTCGATCCGCGCCACCCGGGTGCGCGAGGAGCCGATCATGACGGTGCGGGCGTCGGTGAGCGGCATGATCAGACGCCGTCGGCCGGCCTCCGTGATCTCGTACTCCAGGCCGAGCCGGTCCATGAACTCCACGGAGTCCGCGCCCGCCCGGTCCTTCAGATCCCAACGCACCGCGATCTCGACCGCGTCGGCTCCGCCGATCCGGGTGGCCAGCGTCGCGGCCACCAGGGCGCCGACACCCCCCATCCAACTGGAGGAGAGCAGCACGGGCGCGGCCGGGCGCAGCGTCGCGGCCACGGTCGCCGCCCGCTGCAGGCGGGCGGTCCACCGGGTGACGTCGGCGTAGGGGACCCCGGCCCGTACGGCGGCGCGCAGCACCCGGTCGTCGGGGTCGTTCACCACACCGACGACGGCGCGCACCGCCGCGGAGAACGGGGCGGGATCGGACAGGTCCCAGCGGCGCATCTCGGCGCCGGTCTCCTCGGCCAGGGACGCTCTCCTCGCCGGGGTGCGGCCGGTCAGCAGCAGGGGCCAGGAGGGCGCGGCGAGCCTGGCCAGCTCGGCGCCGACGACGCCGTACCCGCCCACCAGCAGCACGGGGCCGTCGGGATCGAACCGCAGATCATCATTCATGGCTTCAATATAGGTCATCTGACCTATAACGCGATCGGCGGGACCTGCCTACGGGTGGAGCGAGTGGGAGTAGACCAGGCGGAAGCGGTCGCCGGGGATGACGATGTCGCTCGTCTCGACCGGGCGGTCGCCGGCCCAGTGGGTGCGCTCGACGTGCAGGACGTGCACGCCGGCGGGCAGGTCCAGGGCGTCGATCTCGGCGGGTTCGGGGACACGGGAGGAGACCTGCTCGACGATCTCGGTGATCTTCGCGCCGGACGAGGACAGCCGGGCGATCAGACCGCGCGGGGGGTCCTCGGGGGTCGTCTCTGCGAGCTCGGCGGATTCGTAGGAGACGGCGAGCTGGACGGGCCTGCCGTCGCCGCGGAAGACGTAGCGGGTGCGGGTGAGCAGGGTCGACTCGGCCAGGTGGAGGCGGTGGGCGATGTCGGCGGTGGCCTCGACCTGCTCGGCCCGCCAGTCCCAGGTGATGCGGGAGCCCTGCGTCTGCAGGTCGGCGCCGAAGGGGGCGGCGTGGTCCGGGAGGCGCCAGCGGTGCAGGGGGACGAGCGCCGGTCTGGCGCGGAC
The DNA here is from genome assembly GCF_014647955.1 of Planomonospora antibiotica. Classification (NCBI taxonomy): domain Bacteria; kingdom Bacillati; phylum Actinomycetota; class Actinomycetes; order Streptosporangiales; family Streptosporangiaceae; genus Planomonospora; species Planomonospora antibiotica. The sequence goes on from NZ_BMQE01000010.1 coordinate 125,850, forward strand.
GTAGTGGCCGGAGCCGACGCGGCCGACGATGAGGCCTTCGGCGGCGAGCACGCGCAGCGCGTGGCGGGCGGCGGTCTCCCCGACGTTGTACTTCCGGGTCAGCTGGGCCCGGGAGGGGATCGGGGCGCCGGGGGGCAGCGAGCCGTCGACGATCTGGCGGCGGATGTCGGCGACGACGCGCAGGTAGACAGGATCGGAACTTGCCACGTGTCCATCCCTGAGGGGTGAGGCGACGGTCCATCCTGCCGTATTCACCGGACAACTCAGGGTAATGACGGCAATTTGGAGCTCCAACTTTGGAGCACGCGCAAGATCTTTTTAGGGGGGCGGAAAATATCTTGGCGAATCCTGTAACACCCCTGGGGGTGGGTCCGATTCAACGGTAGAGGTCGTCGATGTGTGTACCCCCGAGCACATATCGGCGGCCTCTTCTTTTTCGTGTCCTTTTCGTGTCCCGGCCTTCAGTCGTCCCGGCTACCTGGACAAAGTGGACATAAATATTATTACCTCCCGTGTGTGGATATTTGGTGCGAGCCTTGGCGGCTGCTCTCGCGGTCGTCCTCGTCGTCGCGACGGCGGCGGCGCCGGCCGGGGCCGGGATTCGGGAGGACGCCCTCCCGGCCGTGGTGCCCGCGCCGGCCGGGTGGGCGGACGGCGGTGAGAGGTCGTTCCGGCCCGGCCGCGACTCCCGTGTCCTGGCGGGGGAGGAGTCGAAGGAGGAGGCCGAGCGGCTCGCCGCGGACCTGCACGAGGTGACGGGTCTGCCGGTGCCGGTGGTCGTCGGCGGGGCTCCGGAGCCGGCGGCCGGTGACGTGGTCCTGACCGGGCTGGACGGCGCGGGAAGCGCCGAAGGGCTGGAGAGCGCCGGAGTTCCGGAGGGCTACCTCATGGAGGTCGGCGCGCACGTCGAGATCGCCGCGTCCACACCGGCCGGGCTCTTCTACGGCGGACGCACGCTGCTCCAGCTCCTCAGGGCCGGGGGCGGGGCGCCGTACGGCACGGTCGAGGACCGGCCGGAGGCGGGCAGCCGCATGGTCGTCCTCGACGTGCAGGGCGGGTTCTGGCCCGTCGCACGGATCGAGGACCTCGTCCGCCGGATGTCCTGGCTGAAGCTGAACACGCTTTACCTGCGGCTCTCCGGGGACGCCGCCCTCCGGCTGCGCGATCCGGCCTTCGCCGAGGCGGTCCCCGGGCTGGGGTACACCCGCTCCGACATCGAGGCGGTCCGGGCCACGGCCCGCCGGCACCACGTCACCGTGGTGCCGGAGATCGACGTGCTGGGGGACACGGCGGCGCTCACCCCGTCCCGGCGCTGCGCCGCCGAGCACGTGCCCGACCTGGCGGATCCCGAGGTGAGGCGGCGGCTCACCGCCGTGCTCGACGCCTTCACGGGATGGTTCGACGCGCCGCTCGTCGGCCTCGGCCGGATCGACGCCTGTGACGAGCCGGAGTGGCTGGAGGGGGCGGCCGAGCTGGCCGCGCACGTCGAGACCCCGGACCGGAGGCCGGTCCTGCGGGTCCGCGACCGCCTCCCGGCGCTGGACGGCAGGCCGGTGATCCTCAACGAGGGCTCGCCGGAGACCGGGGCGATCGTGCGGAACGGTCAGCACGACGTCATCGACGCCTTCCCCGCCGTGGGCTCGCACGCCGGAGACCTCCTGGCGTGGACTCCCGAAGTCGAGGGCTTCGGCCGGGCCCTGATCGCCGACACCGCGGTCTTCGGCGACCCGGGGGCCGCCGAAGCGGTCCTGGCGGGCCTCAGGGCGGAGTTCGCCGAGCGGGCGTGGAGCCGGCTCCCGGCCGCGGAGGGGTTCGCGGACAGGGTGCGCGCGGTGGGCGACGCGCCGGGCGTCTCCCGGGAGGAGCCGGCCGCCCGGGCGGAGCACCGCTACACCTTCGACGCGCCCCACGTTCCGGAGGGCGACACCCACGTCCCGGCCGCGTGGCGGGACGGGCTGCTGGTCACGGCGGCCGACGGGACGGGCGGCGCGCACGCGACCGCCGCGGCGGACGGCGCGCCGCGGTTCCCGGTGCCCGGCCGGGTCGGCGGCGCGGCCCGGTTCGGCGGGGGCCGGTGGTTCGCGCTCGGCGCCGCGTCGAAGAGCCCGCCGTGGACGGTCTCCATGTGGGTGCGGAGCGAGGACCGGGCGCGCGGCGTCCTGCTCGGCCGCCTCGACCGGGCGATCGTCGTCGACGGCGGCGAGGTCGCGGTCTCGGGCGCCAGGGAGTTCTCCTTCGGCCACCGCCTCCCGCTGAACCGCTGGACCCACCTCGTCCTGGTCGCCGAGCCCCGCGGCACCACCCTGTACGTGAACGGCCGCCGGACGGGCCGGGTGCCCGAGGTGATCGACCTGCCCACGGGCTCGATGGGCCCCTTCGGGGGCGCGCTGGACGAGGTCGTCATGTCGGGCAGGGCGCTGACGCCCGCGCAGGTGGCGGCGGTCTACGCGGCCGTCCCCGACCCGGTGCCGGACCGTCCGGCCGTCTCCGGCCCGGAACCCGGCCGCCCGGCCGCCTCAGACCTGGCGCGGGGCCGCCCGGTGACCGCTTCGGGCGTCGAGGCCGGCGGCCTCGGCCCGGAGAAGGCCGTCGACGGCGACCCGAAGACCCGCTGGGCCTCGGCCCTGAAGGTCGACCCGCAGTGGATCCGGGTCGACCTCGGCGCGCCCCGCGACATCACCCGGGTGGTGCTCCGCTGGGAACGGGCCTACGGTTCCCGCTACCGGATCGAGGGCTCCGCCGACGGAGTCTCGTGGACGCGGATCCACGAGGTCGCCGACGGGAACGGGGGTGTGGACGATCTGAAGGGCCTGTCCGCCACTGTCCGGTACATCCGTGTATACGGTATGAAACGGGGCACCAAATGGGGATATTCGCTCAAGGACCTGGCGGTGTACGGGGGGTGAGAGGGGTGGCGGGGTCCACCGCTTCTCCGGATCCGGGTACCGTTCGGTCTATGGCAGCGCCGACGACAACCTCCGACGCCCCCTTTGGCCGCATGCTGACCGCCATGGTCACGCCGTTCACCGACGACGGCGCGGTCGACTACGAGGGGGCGCAGCGACTGGCCACCTACCTGGTGGACGAGCAGCGCAACGACGGGCTCGTGGTGAGCGGTACGACGGGCGAGTCCCCGACCACCACCGACGAGGAGAAGGAGCGCCTGCTGCGCGCCGTACTGGAGGCGGTCGGCGACCGCGCCGTCGTGGTGGCCGGAGCGGGCACCAACGACACCCGCCACAGCGTCGGGCTGGCCCGCGCCGCCGAGCGCGCCGGGGCCCACGGACTGCTCGTGGTGACGCCGTACTACAGCAAGCCGCCGCAGGAGGGGCTCTACCGGCACTTCACGGCGGTGGCGGACGCCACCGGCCTGCCGGTGATGCTCTACGACATCCCCGGCCGCAGCGGCGTGCCGATCCAGATCGAGACCCTGGTCAGGCTGGCGCAGCACGAGCGGATCGTCGCGGTGAAGGACGCCAAGGCGGATCTGTTCACCGGTTCGCAGGTCATGGCCTTCACCGATCTGGTCTTCTACTCGGGTGACGACACGCTGAACCTGCCGTGGCTCTCCGTCGGGGCGGCCGGGTGCGTGAGCGTCGTGGGGCACGTCGTGGGCGCCGACATCGCCGAGATGATGCGGTTGCACCGCTCCGGCGACGTGGCGGGCGCGCTGGAGATCCACCGCAGGCTGCTCCCGGTGGTCTCGGGGATCATGATGCAGGCGGGTGGCGCGATCATGGCCAAGGCGGCGCTGGCGCTGGTGGGGCGCCCCGCGGGCCCCGTGCGTTCGCCCCTGGTGGAGGCCACCGGGCAGCAGGTGGCGAACCTGCGCGCGGAACTGGTCGCGGGCGGCGTGAAGCTGTCCGACTGAGATGTGGTGCGAGAAGGAACGTCGCGATCGGGATCGGTCGCAGCTTGGAGGAAAACCGGTTTGAAGCAGAGAAGACACCAAGGCCCGCAGGGGTCCGGAGCGTTCGGCGAGGGAGCGGTCCCGACGGCCCGCGGGCTGCACGACGCATGTGAGAGAGGTGTGGCCGGATGAGTCACCCCCATCCCGAACTCGGGCCGCCTCCGCCGCTGCCCGAGGGCGCGCTGCGCATCGTGGCGCTGGGCGGTCTCGGTGAGATCGGCCGCAACATGGCGGTGTTCGAGTTCGAAGGGCGCCTGCTGGTCGTCGACTGCGGGGTGCTCTTCCCCGAGGCCGAGCAGCCGGGCATCGACCTGATCCTGCCCGACTTCGACTACATCCGGGACCGCCTGGACGACATCGAGGCGGTCATCCTCACCCACGGGCACGAGGACCACATCGGCGCCGTGCCGTACCTCCTGCGCGAGCGCCGGAACATCCCGGTGGTCGGCTCGAAGCTGACGCTGGCGCTGCTCGAGGCCAAGCTGACCGAGCACCGGATCCAGCCGGTCAAGGTCGAGGTGGCCGAGGAGCAGCGGCGCGCGTTCGGGCCGTTCGACTGCGAGTTCTTCGCGGTCAACCACTCGATCCCGGACGCGCTGGCGGTGGCGGTACGCACGCCCGCGGGCATCGTCCTGCACACCGGCGACTTCCGGATGGACCAGCTGCCCAGCGACGGGCGCCTGACCGACCTGGGCGGCTTCGCCCGGCTCGGCCGCGAGGGCGTCGACCTGCTGATGTCGGACTCCACCAACGCCGAGGTGCCGGGCTTCGTCACCAGCGAGCGGGAGATCGGGCCGGTCATCGACGAGGTGGTCCGCACCTCGTCCAAGCGGGTGATCGTGGCGAGCTTCGCCTCGCACATCCACCGCGTGCAGCAGGTCGTCGACGCCGCCGAGCGGCACGGCCGCAAGGTCGCCCTCATCGGCCGCTCCATGGTGCGCAACATGGGCGTGGCGCGCGACCTGGGCTACCTGCGGATCCCGCCGGGGCTGATCGTCGACTCCAAGGAGATCGAGGGCTGGCCGCCGGAGGAGGTGGTGCTGATCTGCACCGGTTCCCAGGGCGAGCCGATGGCGGCGCTGTCGCGCATGGCCAACCGCGACCACCCGATCCGGGTCGCCGAGGGCGACACCGTGCTGCTGGCCTCGTCGCTGGTGCCCGGCAACGAGACCGCGGTCACCAGGGTGATCAACGGGCTGACCCGCTGGGGCGCCCGGGTGGTGCACAAGGGCAACGCCAAGGTGCACGTCTCCGGTCACGCCGCCGCGGGCGAGCTGCTGTACGTGCTCAACCTGACCCGGCCGTCCAACTTCATGCCGGTGCACGGCGAGTGGCGGCACCTGCGGGCGCACGCCAAGCTCGCCGCGCTGACCGGCGTGCCCGACGACCACATCGTGATCGCCGAGGACGGCGTGGTGGTGGACCTGGTCGACGGGCGCGCGCGGATCACCGGCGCGGTCCAGGCCGGCTACGTCTACGTGGACGGCACCTCGGTGGGCGACGTCACCGAGTTCGCCCTGAAGGACCGGCGGATCCTGGGCGAGGAGGGCTTCATCTCCGTCGTCATCGTGGTCGACTCCAACACCGGCAAGGTGACCGCGGGCCCGGAGATCCACGCCCGCGGCTCCGGCATCGACCCCGACCGGTTCGACGAGGTCCTGCCGCAGCTGGAGAAGGCGCTGCAGGAGAACGCCGCCGACGGCGTGGTCGACGTCCAGCAGATCCGCCGCGTGGTCCGCAGGGCCGTGGGGAGCTGGGTGAGCAACACCTACCGCCGCCGCCCGATGATCATTCCGGTGATCGTCGAGGTCTGACCGGCCCGCAGCGGCCCCGCCGTCCCCGGCGGCGCCCTTCCTGACGACGCCGCCTCCCGGTCGATGTACCGGGAGGCGGCGTCGTTGTATGCTCAGGGTGTTCCATATAGCGAATTTTAATTTCATGTAACAGAACAAGGAGGGTCGATGGAGGTACGGCACGCCACGGCGCCCGACCAGATCCCGGGCTCCACCACCGACTGGCTGCGCTCCCGGTTCCTGGTGGAGGACCTGTTCGCCCCCGGGGAGGTCCGCCTGGTCTACTCGCACGAGGACCGGATCGTGGTGGGCGGGGCGCTGGGGCGGGCGGCCCTGCCGAACCCGGACCCGCTGCGCGCCGGGCACTTCCTGGAGCGCCGGGAGCTGGGCGCGGTCAACGTGGGGGACGGGCCGGGCACGGTGACCGTGGACGGCACGCCGTACGAGCTGGGGCCGAAGGAGTGCCTCTACGTCGGCCGGGGGAGCCGCGAGGTGGCCTTCGACGGGGCCTTCTACCTCGTCTCCACCGCGGCGCACGCCGACCACCCGACGGCGCTGAGCACCCTGGCCGACGCCGAGCCCGTACGGCTGGGCGGCCCGGAGGGCTCCAACGACCGCACCATCTACAAGCACGTCCACGCCAAGGGTCTGCAGAGCTGCCAGCTGGTGCTCGGCGTGACCGTGCTGGAGCCCGGCAGCATGTGGAACACCATGCCCTGCCACACCCACGAGCGCAGGACCGAGGTCTACTTCTACTTCGGCCTCCCGGACGGCCAGCGGGTGATCCACCTGATGGGCCGTCCCGACGAGACCCGCAACCTCGTGGTCGCCGACCGGCAGGCGGTCATCTCGCCGCCCTGGTCGGTGCACTGCGGCTTCGGCACGCACGCCTACTCCTTCGTCTGGGCCATGGGCGGGGAGAACCAGGCCTACGACGACATGGAGCCGGTCGCGATCGGCGAGCTGCGCTGATGGCGGCGCAGGAGGGGATGTTCTCGCTGGCGGGCCGGACCGCCCTCGTCACCGGGGCGCGGACCGGCATCGGCCGGGCGGTGGCGCTGGCCCTGGCGGCCGCCGGGGCCGACCTGGTCCTGCACGGCCGCGACGACGACCTCGACGAGGTCGAGGCCGAGGTGCGCAAGACGGGCAGGCAGGCCTCCCGGTGGATCCTCGACCTGTCGGACCCCGCACGGATCCCCGAGGCGGCGGCGCGGCTGGGCCCGGTCGACGTGCTCGTCAACAACGCCGGGATCATCCGCCGGGCGCCCGCGGCCGAGCACTCCTACGCCGCCTTCCGGGAGGTGATCGACGTCAACCTCGACGCCGTCTTCCTGCTCAGCCAGGCGGTCGGGGCGGGCATGCTGGCCCGGGGCTCGGGGAAGATCATCATGATCGCCTCCATGCTCTCCTTCCAGGGCGGAGTCAACGTGCCCGGCTACACCGCGGCCAAGCACGGGGTCGCCGGGCTCACCCGGGCGCTGGCGTGCGAGTGGGCGCCGAAGGGGGTGCAGGTCAACGCGATCGCACCGGGCTACATCGCGACCGCCAACACCGAGCGGCTCCGCGCGGACCCGGTGCGCGAGGCCGAGATCTCCGGGCGCATCCCCGCGGGCCGCTGGGGCGAGCCGGAGGACCTGGCGGGGGCGGCCGTCTTCCTGGCCTCCCGGGCCTCCGACTACGTCAACGGGCACGTGCTGGCGGTCGACGGAGGCTGGTTGGCGCGCTGACCAGTAGGATCGCCACGTGGCCAGGGAAGGCAGTTCCATCGACAAGGCGCTGACGGTGCTGGAGGCGATCGCCGAGCACCACCGCGTCACCGACATCGCCGCGGAGACGGGGGTGTCGAAGTCGACCGTCCACCGCATCCTCCAGTCGCTGGTCGAGTGGGGGTTCGCCCGGACGGACGGGAACGGCGGTTACGAGCCCGGCCCCCGCATCCTCACCCTGGCCGGCCGGGTCATGAACCGGTTCGACCCGGCCGGCCAGGCCTCCGGCGCGCTGAGCGCGCTGCACGAGCGGATCGGCTACACCACGCACTTCGCCATCCGCAGCGGCGACGAGGCGGTCTACGTCTCCAAGCTGGAGGGCCGCCGGCCGTACCAGATGCCCTCGCGCGTCGGGATGAGCTTGCGCCTGCACTGCACCGCCATCGGCAAGGCCGTCCTGGCCTGGCTCCCCGCGGACGAGGTACGCGCGATCTGCGCCCGGACCGGTCTGCCCCGGATGACCCCCGGCACGCTGACCGAGGTGGACGCCCTCCTGGCCCACCTCGCCGTGGTGCGCTCCCGGGGTTACGCCCTGGACGACGAGGAGAACCACCCGGAGATCCTCTGCGTGGGCGCCCCGGTCTTCGACCACACCGGGCGGGTCCTGGGCGGCATCTCCATCTCCGCGCTCGCGATGGACATGGACCGCGAGGGCCTCGAGCGGCTGGCCCCCGAGGTCGTCGCCGCCGCGCGGGAGGTCTCGCTCGCGCTCGGCGCCCCGCTCTCCGCCGTCCGGGGCTGATCCCGGAGGATCACCGCCGTCCTGGAGCGCTCCCTTTAGGCAAGCGCTTTCCGTAACGGTGGCTGATGGCATATTGTTTCATGTAGCGGGACTTAGTCTTATGTCATGCAACGTGGAGGCCGACATGCCCAACATCACCGTCGAACTGCTCTCCGGACGGACCCTCGACCAGCGCCGCGAGTTCGCGGCGGCGGTGACCGAGGCCGCGGTGGACGTCCTCAAGGCCCGCCGCGAGGCGGTGCGCATCCTCTTCACCGAGATCGAGAAGTCCGACGTGGCCAACGGCGGCGTCCTGGAGTCCGACAAGTAGCCGCAGGGGAGCGGACGCGCGGAGAGGGGGCCGGACGGATGTCCGGCCCCCTCTCCCGTGCGGTCGGGCGCCTCCCGCGGGCTCAGGGGGCTTCCGCGGGCGCCTCCCGCCGCGTGCTCAGGCGCCGGCGGCGGCCCGCTCGGACTCCGGGTCGGTGTCGAGCGAGTCGACGAGCGCGTCCCGGTCCGGGGTGTCCTCCGGCTTCAGCAGCCCGATCGCCACGTAGAGGACCAGCGAGGTGACCAGTGGGACGCCGACCACCATCGCGGTGTCCTTGGACTCGAGGATCCACTTGACGTAGGCCCAGACGCCCAGCCCGGCGGCCCATGAGACGATCGCGGCGGTCGGCCCGCTCCGCTTGAACCAGGGGAGCATGCCGAGCATCAGGGGGATCGAGATCGGTCCCATGGTGGCCGCGACCAGGTCGACGACGATCTTCAGCACGACGCCCTGGCCCTCGGTGGAGATCGCGATCACCATGCTGATCAGCACGAAGGTGAACGTGGTCACCCGGGCGAAGGTCAGCTCGGCGTGCGCGGACAGCTCGCGCACCCGCCGGACGATCACCGGGGCGATGTCCCGGGTGATGACCGAGGAGATCACGTTGGCGTCGGAGGCGACCATGGCCATGGTGTGCGAGAAGAAGCCCGCCAGCACCAGCCCGATCAGGCCCTGCGGCAGCAGGGTCTGCGCCAGCTTGACGTAGGCCTCCTCGGCGTTGGCCAGTCCCGGCACGATCAGCGGGGCGGCGAACATCGGGACGAACAGGATCAGCGGCCAGACCAGCCAGAGCACGCTGGACAGCAGCGCCGAGCGCTTGGCCGCCGAGCCCGACGGGGAGGCCATGTAGCGCTGGGCGAGGTTCCACATGCCGCCGTTGTACTCGAAGGTCTTGATGAACAGCATGGCCAGGAAGAACGTCGTGGTGTACGGCCCGGCGAACGGGTCGCCGTGGCCCTCGGGGAGCTTGTCCCACATGGTCCAGAGCGTCGCGACGCCGTCCAGATGGGACATGATCGCGACGAACATGGCGATGCCCGCGACGCCCTGGATGACGAACTGCCCGAAGTCGGTCAGCACGTCGGCCCAGAGGCCGCCGGCGGTGATGTAGACCAGCGTGACGGCGCCGGTGATCAGGATGCCCCAGAGGATGGGGATGCCGGCGAAGCCCTTGAGCAGCACCGCGATCGCCACCCACTTGGCGGCGATGTCCACCACCTTCAGCAGCGCGCCGCTGTAGGCGAGCACCTGCTGCGTGGGGAGGTTGTAGCGGCGGGCGAGGTACTCCAGCGGGGAGGCCACCCCGTGCTTGGAGCGCAGCCGGTTCCACCGGGCCGCCCAGAGGAAGGCGCCGATGCCGACGCCGAGGCCGATGGTCAGCGCCCACCAGACGTACATGGCCAGGCCGTAGTTGTAGGCGACCGCCGCGAAGGCCACGAACATGATCGCGCTGTAGCCCGACATGTGATGGGAGATGCCGGACAGCCACCAGGGGATCCGGCCTCCTGCGGTGAAGAAGTCGATCACGTTCCTGATCCGGCTCCTGGACCACACGCCGATGGCGATCATCACAAGGAAGTACGCGCCCAGCACGGACCAGTCGAGTGCGGACATGGTCTCTCCTCCCAACGTCCTGTTTGGTGAGGAGGTTCTACTACATGGAACGTCATGTCAATACATAGGACGGAAGGCGCTTTCCTTGGAGGTCATTCCGTTATGTGGCGACCGCAGAAGGCGAGAAGGGTTCGTGTTGCGGGGCCGGGGCCATCTCCCTGACCCCCGGGAACGGCCGTCGCCGCCGCGCGGGGGGCGGGCGCCCGGCCCGTCCCGTCGCGGCGAGCCTCCGCGCGATCCGCCCGCGCGATCGTTAACCTCCCTAGCATGGCCACCCGTACGTCAAAAGGCGCCTCAGGCAAAACTCCGGCCAAGGGAGCCTCCAGCCGGTCGAGGTCCACCCCTGCCCGTACGGCCTCCGCCAGACGGCCCGCCGCGCGCCCGAAGGCCGCCGCGGCGCGCAGGCCGGCCTCCTCCCAGCCCGACCCGCTCGGCTGGCTCCTCACCATGGTCGCCAGGCTGTTCGTGGGGATCTGGATGCTGCTCGCGGGCGCCATCGGCGGCGCGGCGCGCGCGCTGGGGCAGAACGCGCGGGAACTGGACCCGGTGCACCGCCGCGACGGCCTCGGGCTCGCGGTGTTCTCCGGGGCGATCGTGCTGGCCGCCATGACGTGGCGGACCCCCACGGGCGCGGTCACCGAGGTGGTCGACGCCGTCATGCGCGGCGTCTTCGGCTCGCTCACCTGGGTGATCCCCGTCATGTTCGCTCTGCTGGCCTGGCGGATCCTGCGTCACCCGGACCAGAGCCCGGACACCGGGCGGATGATGATCGGGTGGTCCGCCCTCATCACCGGGGTGCTCGGCATCGTGCACGTCGCGCACGGCACGCCGTACCCCTCGGGAGGGCCCGCCGACGGCATGGACAAGGTGTCGGCCGCCGGCGGCATGATCGGGTTCGTCATCTCGGCGCCCCCCGCGAGCATCCTGCCCGCGTTCATCACGATCCCGCTGCTGCTGATCCTGTCCGGCTTCGGCGTCCTGGTGATCACCGCGACCCCGGTGCACCGCGTCCCCGAGCGGCTGGGCGAGATCAGGCACATGCTCTTCAACCAGGAGGCCGCCCGGGCCGCCCGGGCGGCGGGGCCGCCCCGGACGGCGGCGAAGCGGCCCGCCGGGAAGCGGCAGGGGCGCAGGGCGGACGGCGGGGAGCCGGGCACCGCCGAGCCGGGCGACGGCGTCAAGCCGTACGACACGCCGGTGATCGCCGAGACGCCGGGCAGGCTCGCCGGGCACTCCCCGGAGATCGTGCCCGGCCTGGTGGACGACGAGGAGCCGGCGGACCCCGGCGCCACCGGAGCCCCGGCGGCCCCGGTGACGGCTCTGCTGGAGCCGCCCGCCCCGACCCCGGCGCCGCGCAAGGTGGAGCAGCTGGTGCTCTCCCCGCAGGCCGGGCCGTACACCCTGCCCGACGCGCAGCTCCTGCGCCCGGGCACCGCGCCCAAGCCGCAGACCAAGGCCAACACCGTCGTGGTCAACGCGCTGACCAGCGTGATGGAGCAGTTCGGGATCGACGCCCGGGTGATCGGCTTCACCCGGGGACCGACGGTGACGCGCTACGAGATCGAGCTCGGCCCGGCGGTCAAGGTCGAGAAGGTCACCGCGCTCACCAAGAACATCGCCTACGCGGTCAAGTCGGCCGACGTCCGGATCCTGTCGCCGATCCCCGGCAAGTCGGCGATCGGCGTCGAGATCCCGAACACCGACAAGGACCTCGTCTCGCTCGGCGACATCCTGCGCTCGCAGGTGGCACAGGCCGACCACCACCCGATGATCGTCGGCCTCGGCAAGGACGTCGAGGGCCGCACCATCGTGGCCAACCTCGCCAAGATGCCGCACCTGCTCATCGCGGGCGCCACCGGCGCGGGCAAGTCGGTCTGCGTCAACGGCCTGATCTCCTCGATCCTGATGCGCGCCACCCCCGACGAGGTCCGGATGGTCCTGGTCGACCCCAAGCGGGTGGAACTGTCCGTCTACGAGGGCATCCCGCACCTCATCACGCCGATCATCACCAACCCCAAGAAGGCCGCCGAGGCCCTGGAGTGGGTGGTGGGCGAGATGGACCGCCGCTACGACGACCTGGCCGCCAGCGGCTTCCGGCACGTGGACGACTTCAACAAGGCGGTGCGCGCGGGCAAGCTCGTGCCGCCGCCCGGCAGCGAGCGGGTCTACCAGCCCTACCCCTACCTGCTGGTCATCGTCGACGAGCTCGCCGACCTGATGATGGTGGCCCCGCGCGACGTCGAGGACTCCATCGTGCGCATCACCCAGCTCGCCCGCGCGGCCGGCATCCACCTGGTCATCGCCACCCAGCGCCCCTCGGTGGACGTCGTCACCGGCCTGATCAAGGCCAACGTGCCCTCCCGCCTGGCCTTCGCCACCTCCTCCCTCGCCGACAGCCGGGTCATCCTCGACCAGCCCGGCGCGGAGAAGCTGGTCGGCCAGGGCGACGCGCTCTTCCTGCCGATGGGCGCCAGCAAGCCCATGCGGCTGCAGAACGCCTTCGTCTCCGAGAAGGAGATCGCCGAGGTCGTCGCGCACTGCAAGACCCAGATGCAGGCCGAGTACCGCCCCGACGTGATGGCCGCCGCCACCGCCAAGAAGGAGATCGACGAGGACATCGGCGACGACCTCGACCTGCTGGTGCAGGCGGCCGAGCTGATCGTGACCACCCAGTTCGGCTCGACCTCCATGCTCCAGCGCAAGCTGCGGGTGGGCTTCGCCAAGGCGGGTCGGCTGATGGACCTGCTGGAGAGCCGGAACGTCGTCGGCCCGAGCGAGGGGTCGAAGGCGCGGGAGGTCATGGTCAAGCCGGACGAGCTGCCCGGGCTCCTGGCCGACCTGCGGGGTCGGTGACCCGCGGCTCGGCGGTCCGCAGGCGGGTGGAGGGCGGCCCGCGGACGGTGTACCGCGGTGGACGGCGGCCCGTAGACGGTGCGCCGGTGACCCGGGCGGCCCGCGGGGGTGACCCGGGCGGCCCGCGGGGGTGCGGGACGGACAAGGACCCCGCTGTGTGACACTCTTCTCATCACTGCTTGAATGGGACTCGCTACTCAACGTCAAGAGTGGGGGAGCGTGTACCAGTGAACGAGGGGAACGAGGGAGCCGCCGGGCCGGACACGGCCGCGGGCGCCGCCGCCGGAGCGCGGAGCGAGGTGTCGCCATGAGCATCGGGGAGGTCCTGGCTCAGGCCCGCCAGTCGGCGGGCCTGACCGTCGAGCAGCTGAGCGCGCGCGCCTGCATCCGCGCGACGCTGATCCACGCCATCGAGCGTGACGACTTCTCGCTGTGCGGGGGCGACTTCTACGCCCGGGGGCACGTCCGCAACCTGGCCAGGATCCTCGGACTGGACGCCGAGGCCCTGGTCCACGAGTTCGACGAGCTGCACGGCGGCGTGCCGCTGCCGGTGCGCGCGGCCAGCGTGTTCCAGGCGGACCGGCCCATCAAGATCCGCGAGCGCCGCTCGCCCAACTGGACGCTGGCCATGGCCGTGGCGCTGGCCGTCGTCGTCGTGTTCGGCGTGGTGCGGACGATGGGCGGGGCCGGGGACACCCCGACGGACGCCCGGCCGGTGGCGGCGCCCTCGCTGCCCACCCTCCCGCCGCCCTCGGCGCCTCCCGCGCCCGGCGTGCCCCCCGTCCCCGGTGTGCCCGCCGTACCGGGAGCGCCGTCGGCGTCCGCTGCGGCCGCCGACCCGGCGCACGGGGCGTCCTCGGTCCGGCGCGGAGAGGAGGTCGTGCTCAAGGTCAAGGCGGAGCGCTCCTCGCGGCTCAGCGTCAAGGACGCGAAGGGGCGGCGGCTTTTCTCCGGCACGCTCAAGGCCGGCAAGACCGCGCAGTGGAAGGCGAAGGGCGGGATGAAGGTCGTCTTCGACGACGCGGGAGCGGTCCTGCTGCAGGTGAACGGCGAGAAGCTGGGGGCTCCGGGCCGCTCCGGGCAGAGCGTCGAGCGCTCCTACGGCGTTCCCGAGGCCAATCCGCGGTAGATCACCGGAGGCCGGGAATGGGGGAGGTGCACCGGGTAGTGGCCAACTCCCGATACCGTAGTGTTCACCATGTCATCCCGCCGAACCGCATCGCTGATCACACTGGGCTGCGCGCGCAACGAGGTCGACTCCGAGGAGCTCGCCGCGCGGCTTGAGGCTGCCGGCTGGCAGCTGGGCGACGACGACCCCGATGTCATCGTCGTCAACACCTGTGGCTTCATCGACTCAGCGAAAAAGGACTCCATCGACACGCTGCTCGCCGCGGCCGACTCCGGGGCCAAGGTGGTCGCTGCGGGCTGCATGGCCGAGCGCTACGGCGACCAGCTCGCCGACGCCCTGCCCGAAGCGGCGGCCGTCATCTCCTTCGACGACTACAGCGAGATCGGCACGCGCCTGGACGACGTGCTGGCGGGCCGGCCGCTCGTCCCGCACAGCCCGCGCGACCGCAGGACGCTGCTGCCCATCTCGCCGGTCGAGCGCGCCGCCGCCCCCAAGACCGGCATCCCGGGCCACGGCGAGCTGCCCGACGGCCTGGCCCCGGCCAGCGGCCCGCGGCCGCTGCGCAGGCGCCTGGGCGACGGGCCGGTGGCCTCGCTGAAGCTCGCCTCCGGCTGCGACCGGCGCTGCACGTTCTGCGCCATCCCGGCCTTCCGGGGCTCCTACGTCTCGCGTGCTCCCGAGGAGCTCCTCGGCGAGGCCGCCTGGCTGGCCGAGCAGGGGGTCAAGGAGCTCGTGCTGGTCAGCGAGAACTCCACCTCCTACGGCAAGGACCTCGGAGACCTGCGGGCGCTGGAGAAGCTGCTGCCGGGGATCGCCGCGGTCGAGGGGATCGAGCGGGTCCGGGTCAGCTACCTGCAGCCCGCCGAGCTCCGCCCCGGCCTGCTGGAGGCGATCGCCGGGACCGACGGGGTCGCGCCGTACTTCGACCTGTCCTTCCAGCACGCCTCCGGTCCCGTGCTGCGCCGGATGCGGCGCTTCGGCGACCCCCGGCGGTTCCTGGACCTGCTGGAGGCCGTCCGGGCCGCCGCGCCCGAGGCGGGCGTGCGCTCCAACTTCATCGTGGGCTTCCCCGGCGAGACCGAGGAGGAGTTCGGCGAGCTGGTCGACTTCCTGCAGGAGGCCAGGCTCGACGTGATCGGTGTCTTCGGCTACTCCGACGAGGAGGGCACCGAGGCGGCGGACCTGCCCGGCAAGCTGGACCAGGAGACCGTCGACGCCCGCGTGGCCGCCCTCACCGAGCTGGCCGAGGAGCTCATGGCCCAGCGGGCCGAGGAGCGGATCGGCACCGAGGTGGACGTCCTCATCGAGGAGGACCTCGGCGACGGCGGCTACGAGGGCCGGGCCGCGCACCAGGGCCCCGAGGTCGACGGCTGCGTCACGGTCCAGGGCATCGGCCTGGTCCCGGGGCAGATCGTCCGGGCCGTCGTGGTCGACTCCGAGGGGGTCGACCTGATCGCCCGCATCAAGGCCGCCCCGTGAGCGCGCCGCCGGGCCGGGAGAGCGTATGACCAACACGCCAGAGACCGGTACCGAAGCGACGCCGGCACCCGCGGGCCCCGGCAAGGTGAGCCTGTGGAACATCGCCAACGTCGTGACGGTGCTACGACTGGCGATGGTGCCGTTCTTCGTGGTCTGCCTCTTCCTGAACGGCACCGGCTGGAGGATCGCCGCGCTGGCGGTGTTCCTGGTGGCCTCGCTCACCGACCTGCTCGACGGCGAGCTGGCCCGCCGCTACGGACTGGTCACCGACTTCGGGAAGATCGCCGACCCCATCGCCGACAAGGCGCTGACCGGGGCCGCGCTGATCAGCCTCTCGATCCTGGGCGAGCTGCCCTGGTGGGTCACCGCGGTGATCCTGGGGCGGGAGGCCGGGGTCACCCTGCTGCGCTTCGCCGTCCTGCGGCACGGCGTCATCCCCGCCAGCTACGGCGGCAAGGTGAAGACGGCCCTGCAGATGCTCGCCATCACCTGCTACATCGTGCCGGGTGTGCCGGGGGCGGCCCGCTGGGCGGTCATGGGCGCGGCGGTCGTGGTGACCGTCGGGACCGGACTGGACTACGTGATCAGGGCGGTCAAGCTCCGGCAGGTGGCCAAGCGGGCGAGGGCCTCCTCGTGACCTCCCCGGCGATGCCTCCCGGGGCGGCCTCCGCGCGGTCCGCGGGGACGCCTCCCGAGGCGTCCCCGTCCTCCTCCGCGATGCCGGAGCCGGCACTCTCCGCGACGCCGGAGCCGGCGCCCGCGGCCCGGGTGATCGCACTGCTCGCCGGCCGGGGGGAGACGGTCGCGGTGGCCGAGTCCCTGACGGCGGGCCTGATCGGCGCCGCGCTGACGGCCCCGCCCGGCGCCTCCGCCGCCTTCACCGGCGGGGTCCTGTCCTACGCCACCGAGCTCAAGCGGCGCCTGCTGGGCGTCCCCTCCGACCTGCTGGAACGCGAGGGGGCCGTGCACCCCGGGGTCGCGGCCGCCATGGCCGCCGGGGTGCGCGAGCTCACCGGCGCCACCTACGGCCTGGCCGCCACCGGCGTGGCCGGTCCCGACCCGCAGGACGGAAAGCCGGTCGGCACCGTCCACCTGGCTGTTAGCGGCCCCGCTGGGCGGGTATGGCACCGGGACCTGCACCTGAACGGGACGCGTGAGGAGATCCGGCGATGCACCGCGAACGAGGCCGTGGACCTGCTCAGGGCGGCGCTGGAGCCGAAC
The DNA here is from genome assembly GCF_014647955.1 of Planomonospora antibiotica. Lineage (NCBI taxonomy): Bacteria > Bacillati > Actinomycetota > Actinomycetes > Streptosporangiales > Streptosporangiaceae > Planomonospora > Planomonospora antibiotica. The sequence goes on from NZ_BMQE01000010.1 coordinate 142,667, forward strand.
CTGGAGGAACATTCCGGGTGATTACCGTGTTACGTCCCCAGCGAACATGCTCACCGCGGTCTGCCGCGATGTCGGCCGATACGGGTACGGTGGAGCTGTGACTGAGGGCAGCGTCAAGCGATGACGACGGCGAGGCGAATGTACGAAGGGTCGCGTTCGAAGAACGAGCGGCACGAACCGATCGCGCGGAGCGTCGTGAAGACGTCCGCGCCGGGGAGGGAGCGACAGATGGTCCTGCTGCGTCAGCTGCTCGGTGACGTGCTGCGGCGGCTGCGGGTGCGGCAGGGTCGCACCTTGCGTGAGGTCTCCACACTGGCTCGGGTCTCCCTCGGCTATCTGTCCGAGGTGGAGCGCGGTCAGAAGGAGGCTTCCTCCGAGCTGCTCGCGTCGATCTGCGGCGCCCTCGGTGTGCCGCTCTCCCAGGTGCTCCGCGAGGTCTCCGACCAGTTCGCGCTGGCCGAGCTCCAGCACGCCCCGGTGCTCGCCGACGTTCCCGAGCGGGAGCGCCTGCCGATCCCCGAGACCGTGCCGGCCTCTCTGCCGGAGGACGCGTTCGAAGGCTTCCGGGCGGTCGTCCCGCCCATCGAGCACACTCCCGACGTGAAGGACATGGTCGCCGCCTAGGCGCGGCCGCCGGCCGGTTCAGTCCGGCTGGCAGCGCCGGCACCAGTAGACCAGCCGCTCCTGCGGCTGCGCCCCCAGCTCTGCCCGGCTGATCCGGTTCCCGCAGCGCAGGCATGCCCGGCCCGCCCTGCCGTAGACCCACATGCCCCGCCCCGGACGGAGATCCCCGGTGGTCACCCGGTCCGTCCGGTCCCTGTTCGCGTCCATCAGCCTCTGCGCGATCTCCACGATCCCCGGTACGTCGTCGAGCGCGCCCACCGGCCGCCACGGTGAGACCCCGGCGAGGAACAGCGTCTCCGCCCGGTAGATGGTGCCGATCCCGGCCAGGTTCCGCTGGTCGAGGAGGGCCTCGCCGATGCTCCGGCCGGGCTGCTCCGCCAGCCGCCGCACCGCCTCCTGCGGATCCCAGCCGGGACCGAGCAGGTCCGGGCCGAGGTGCCCGACGACCCGGTGCTCGGTCTCGGTCCTCAGCAGGTCCACCATGCCGAGCCGCACTCCCACGGCCTGCCAGCCGGCGTTGGCCAGCACCAGGCGGACCCGGTCGCCCGGAGGCGTCCGGCGACCGGCGGGGGAGACGAGCCACTCGCCGTCCATCCGCAGGTGGGTGTGGACGGTCAGGCCGCCCTCGACGCGGGTGAGCAGGTGCTTGCCCCGGGCGGCGGTCTCCAGCACGGTCCTGCCGGTGAGGTCGGCCGTGGCGTACCGGGGCACACGGAAGTCGGAACGGGTCAGGACCCGGCCGTCGAGGGCCCGGCCGAGCCGCCCCGCGGCCCGGTGGACGACGTCGCCTTCGGGCATGGGCCCAGCGTATCCGCGCGGCGCGCGGCGGAGACGGGAAGGCGTGTGACGCCACCCGGCCCCGTGGAGGCGTGCGGCCCGGCCCCGTACCGCGCCGGTCTCGCGCGAGGGCGGGTCAGTCCCAGGCGGCGGGGTCGGCGGCGAGCTTGCGGACCCGCTCGGGGAGGGCACCCGTGGCCACGCTCTCCAGCGTGACCTCCTCCAGGATGGCCCGCTCGCTGGCCCGCAGCGCGATCCAGACCTGCTGCAGCGACTCGGCGGGCCCGCGGTAGTCGACGTGCTCGGGGCGCTCGCCCCGTACGTTGGCCAGCGGGCCGTCCACCGCGCGGATCACGTCGGCGAGGGTGATCTCGGTGGCCGGACGGGCCAGCACGTAGCCGCCCTCCGGGCCGCGCTGGCCCCGGACGAGCCCGGCCCGGCGCATCTGGAGGAGGATGTTCTCCAGGTACTTGGGAGGCATTTCCTGCTCCTTGGCGAGCTCGCCCACGGTGGTTGGCCCCTCACCGGCGGCGGCGAGTTCGGCGGCGGCACGCAGGGCATAGTCGACACGAGCGGAAAGGCGCATGCGATCGATTATCCCGCCTGCGGAGGACCACTCATGCGTGAGGTCCTGTGGAGCGGGCGTCCGCTGCGCCGGGGAGCGCTCCCACCTGTCGCCCTCCGGGAGCGGCCCGCACGCTAAACTCTCGGAAGTCTCATTGACAACCGAATCCCCGTTCTCGCCGGCCGGAACAGCGACGGGAAACGCCGAAACAGAGAGCATGCGTATGGAGCGACGTCCTGGCGTGCCCAGGCTGCTGAGGGAGATCAACGACCGGGCCGCCCTGGAACTGCTGCTCACCTCCGGCCCGCTGACGCGCGGGCAGATCGGGGAGCTCACCGGGCTCTCCAAGGTGACGGCGTCGCAGACGCTCGCCCGCCTGGAGGAGCGCGGGCTGGTCGAGGTGGCGGGGGAGCAGGCCGGCGGGCGGGGGCCGAACGCGACGCTCTACGGGATCGTGCCCTCCTCCGCCTATGTCGCGGGCCTGGACGTCGGACCGGAGTCCGTCACCACCGCCGTCGCCGACATCCGGGGCCGGATCGTCGGCGAGGTGACGGTGGCCCTGGAGGGGCGTGACGACCCGGTGGCGCTCGTGCACGAGGCGGTGGTCAAGGCGTGCCGCTCGGCGAAGGTGGCGCTCTCCCGGCTGCGGGCGGTGGTGATCGGCACCCCGGGCGTCGTCGACCCGCGCACCGGCGACGTGCGCTTCTCCTTCGACCTGCCGGACTGGCACGAGGGCATCCACGAGGCGCTCGCCCGCGACCTGCGCCGCGAGGTGAAGATAGAGAACGACGTGAACCTCGTCGCCGTCGCCGAGCGCACCCTGGGCGCCGCCCGCGGCGTCGACGACTTCGTGCTGCTCTGGGTGGGCCGCGGCATCGGCCTGGGCGTCGTGCTCAACGGGCGGCTGCACCGGGGCCGTTCCGGCAGCGCGGGCGAGATCGGCTACCTGCCGGTGCCGGGCGTGCCGCTGGCCGCCGACGTGCGGGCGGTGCCCGGACGGCCGCCGTCGCTCGCGGGAGGCCTGCAGTCGCTGGTGAGCGCCGAGACGGTGGCCGGGCTGGCCGCCTCGTACGGCTTCGCCGGGCGGAGCGCGGCCGAGTGCGTGGCGGCGGCGGTCGGGGCGGGCGAGCGGGGGACGGCCCTGCTGGACGACATCGCCGGCAGGCTGGCGCTGGGCGTGGCCTCGGTCTGCGTCGTGCTCGACCCCGGCCTGGTGGTACTCGCGGGGGAGGTCGGCCAGGCCGGAGGGGACGCGCTCACCACGCGGATCGAGGAGGCCGTGGCCCGGATCTGCCCGGTCCGGCCCCAGGTGGCGGCCAGCGAGGTGGAGGGGAACCCAGTCCTGCGCGGAGCCGTGCTGGAGGCTCTGGAGCAGGCCCGGGAGGAGATCTTCAGCGCCTGACGGGAGACTCCGCCGGTACGGGAAACCCTGCCGGTGGCGGGGAGCCCGGCGGTGACGGAGCCCCGTCGGTGGCGGGAAGCCCGGCTGGAAGCCGGCGGAGAGGCCGTTGGAAGAACGTGCGGCCCGCGCCCCGGGGGTCCGCCGGGGGCGCGGGCCGCACGCGTCGGCGGGACCGTGCGGGAAGGCCGGGGGCCGAGCACGGCAGGGCGGCGCGGGTCCGGGTGAGGTCAGACCCCGAGCAGTTCGGCCGCGGCCTGCGCGTTGGCCCGGGCGGCCCCGTAGGTGGCCAGGTAGGTGACGCCCTCGGGCCGCCAGATCGGCAGGCCCATCTCCACCACGGTGGCGTCGGGGCGGGCGGCGAGCAGGGCGGAGACCACCGACCGGCTGGTCTCGTAGCGGTGCGCGTCCTTGACGACGACGATCAGCGAGCGGCGCGCGGCGCTCTCCAGGAGGGCGGGGACGTCCGCGCTCTCCGGCTTCACCCGCACCACCTCGGCCTGCGACAGCCAGGGATGGAATCCCCAGGGCACCTCGCCGACCGCGATGGTGGGCGGGGTGTCGACCTCGACCACCAGCGGGTCGACCAGCTCCGGGGCGGGGCCGGTCAGCCTGACCGCGCGCCGGGCGGCGGTCAGGCCGATGGTGCTCTGCCCGGCCGCGGCCCGACGGGGCTCGCCGGACCAGGAGCGCAGGCGGGCCACCCGCTCGGCGGCCTCCTCCAGACGGGCGACCGGCAGCCGCCCGTCCCCGGTCGCGGCGACGATCTCGGAGATGATCTTCTGGATGTCCGGCTCGGTGGGGATGGGGCCGAGGCAGAGCAGGTCGGAGCCGGCCGCCAGGGAGAGCACCGCACCGCCGGCCAGGCCGTAGGCGTCGGTGATGGCCTTCATGTCGAGGGCGTCGGAGATCACCACGCCGTCGTAGCCGAGCTCGCCGCGGAGCAGGCCGGTCAGCGCGGCCGGGGAGATCGTCGAGGGCAGCCCGCCGGTGAGCGCGGGGACCCGGACGTGCGCGGTCATGATGGACTTCGTCCCGGCCTCGATGGCGGCGCGGAAGGGGACCAGCTCGCGCTCGTGCAGCAGCTCCAGGGAGGCGTCGACGAGCGGGACCTCCAGGTGGGAGTCCTGGCGGGTGGCTCCGTGGCCGGGGAAGTGCTTGACGCAGGCGGCCACGCCCGCGGACTGCAGGCCGTGCACGGCGGCGACGGTGTGCCGGGCGACGAGCGCGGCGTCCGAGCCGAACGAGCGGGTGCCGATCACCGGGTTGTCGTCGGCGGTGTTGACGTCGGCGTCCGGGGCCATGTCCAGGGTGACGCCGCAGCGGGCCAGGTCGTCGCCGATGGCGCGGTAGACGTCGCGGGTCAGCTCGACGTCGTCCACGGCCCCCAGGGCGGCGTTGCCGGGGTAGGGGCTGCCCACGTGGTAGGCGAGCCGGGTGACGTCGCCGCCCTCCTCGTCCAGGGAGACGACGGGGTCGCCGGCCGCGCGCAGGCCCTCGCTCAGCGCGCAGAGCTGTTCGTGGTCGGCGACGTTGAAGCCGAAGAGGGTCACGCCGCCGAGGCCGTTCTCCAGCTCCCGGAGCACCCACTCCGGAGCGGTGGTCCCCTGGAAGGCGACGAGCAGGGTGCCTGCCGCGAGGCGGTACAGGCCCTGGTCTCTGGGACCCGCGATGAAGTCGGACATGGCGGTGGAAGACTCCTTGCCTGAGGTGGGGAGGTCACGTGGGGGCCGGTACGGCGCGGGCCCTGTCGTCGGGCGCGGGCCGTACCGGCGCTCTGCTGGATGCGGGGCTGGGCGCGGGGATCAGCCCTTGACGGCGCCCGCGACGAGGCCGGAGACCATCCGCCGCTGCACCAGGAGGAAGAAGACGACGACCGGGATGGTCATCATCGTGGAACCGGCCATGATCGCTCCCCAGTCGGTGCCGCGCTGCCCGAAGAAGAACTGCAGGGCGACGGGCATGGTGTAGCCGGAGGAGTCCGACATGAGGATGAGGGCGAAGATCAGCTCGTTCCAGGCGGTGATGAACGAGAAGATGCTCGTCGCCACCAGGCCGGGGGCCACCAGCGGGAACAGGACCTTCCAGAAGGTCGTGAACCGGCTCGCGCCGTCGATCCAGGCGGCCTCCTCCAGGGACTTGGGCACCGCCGCGACGAACGTGCGCAGCATCCAGATGCCGAACGGGAGGGTCAGGCCGACGTTGATCACGATCAGGCCGAGCAGCTGGTCGTAGAGGCCGAGCCGCTTGACGTTGAGGAAGAGCGGGATGAGCAGCGCCTCGGCCGGGATCATCTGGACGATGAGCAGCAGGACGAGGAAGGAGGTGCGGCCCCGGAAGCGGAACCGGGAGATGGCGGTGGCCGCCAGCAGGGCCAGCACGGCTCCGATCAGCACGGTGCCCAGGGCCACGATCGCGCTGTTGCGCATGTAGACCCAGATGGAGTTCCCGGCCACGCCCTCGGTGAGGATCCGCTCCACGTGGTCGAAGGTGATCTCCGTGGGGATCGGGATGAAGTCCGTGGTGAAGATCTGGTCGTTCGTCTTGAGGGCGGTGGACACCATCCAGTACACGGGGAACACCGCGAACAGGAAGACCAGCACGCCGGCGGTGTTGAGCCCCGCCCGGCCGAGCTGCTTGCGCCGCTTGAGCCTTCTGGCCTGCGCGGTCCGCCCGTCGAGCGGGGCGGGCGTCTTCAGGGCGGTCATCACATCTCCTCCGTCTTGACGATCTGCCGGACGTAGAGGGACGTGACGACGAGCAGGAGCAGGGTCAGCACGACGGCGATGGCCGCGCCGGTGCCCATCTTCGGCGGGCTGCGGAACGCCTCGGCGAAGGAGAACATCGACAGGTTGAAGGCCTCGCGGTTGGTCGGTCCGTTCATGAGCACGTAGAGCTGGCTGAAGACCTTGAAGTTCCAGATGATCGACAGGATCGTCAGCACCGCGAAGACGGGCTTGAGCAGCGGGAACGTGATCTTCCTGAAGGTCCGCCAGGCGCTGGAGCCGTCCACCCGGGCCGCCTCGTACAGCTCGGCGGGGATGCCCTTGAGGCCGGCCAGCACCGAGACGGCGATGAACGGGAAGGACGCCCAGACGACGGTGATGATCAGCACCAGGTAGGTGGAGAGCGCGTCGTTCAGCCAGGGTTCCCCGGTCCAGTCGGCCCGGCCGAACAGCAGCCGGGAGAACCAGTCGGGCAGCAGGTTGAGCCCCCAGTTGATCATCCCGGCGTCGGCGTCGAAGAGCCAGCGCCAGATGACGCCCTGCGCGACCGGCGGCACCGCCCACGCGGACATGATGCCGACGACCACGAACGTGGACATCCGCTTGCTGAGCCGGTTGAGCAGGGTGCCCACCGCGGTGCCCAGGATCAGGGTGAGGCTCACCGTGACGACGGCGAACCCGACGGTGTTGCGGAGCGAGGACCAGAAGATCTCGTTGTCGAAGATCTGGGTGTAGTTGTCCCAGCCCACCCACTCGGCGGGCACGCCGCGGATCTGGCGCAGCCCCACCTTCTGGAAGGACATGACGACCATCTGGAACAGCGGATAGAGCAGCAGCGCGGCGATGACCAGCAGGCCGGGGACGAGCAGGACGTACGGCACGACCCAGGCGGGCAGCCCGCTCGCCTTGGCCGGGCGCTGGGAACTCTGGCGGCGCCGCCCCGGGGCGGGGGAGGCCCCCCCGCCCCGGGCGATCGTAGACGTGTTCGTCATGGTTACTGCTGGTTCAGGATCGTTTCGAGCTCGCCGTTGGCCTTGGCGAGGGCCTCGTCGATGCTGGCCTTGCCCTCGATGACGGACCGGGCGGCGTTCTGCAGCACGGCCTTGGTCTCACCGGCCTCGGTCCAGTTGGGGTCGGCCGGCAGGGCCTTGGCCTTGGCGAAGGCCTCGGCGAACGGAGCCTGGGCCGGGTCCTCGCTCAGCTTGGCCAGTGCCTCGGGGTAGACCGGCAGCAGGCCGCCCTCGGTGGCGTACCTGGTGGCCCACTCCTTGTTGGTGGCCAGCTTCACGAACTCGGTCGCGAGCTCCTTGTTCTTGGCGTCGTTCCAGACGGCGATGTCGTTGCCGCCGAAGAAGGACGGGGTGGCGCCGCCGGCCTTGGCGGGCAGCGCGAAGAACCCGAGCTTGTCGCCCTTGAGCTTGCCCTTGCTGTCCTCCTCGATCCCGGGGAGGTCCCAGCCGGCGGTCAGGTACATGCCGACCTTGTCGTTGGCGAAGCGGCGGCGGATGTCGACCGTGTTCTGCGTCAGGCGGGACTTACCGGACAGGCCCTCGGTGACCAGGCCGGTGTAGGTGGTGAAGCCGTTCTTGAAGGCCGGCTCGGTCAGCTTGCCGACCCACTTGTCACCCTCCTTGACGGCGTACTCGCCGCCCTCGGACCAGGAGAGCGCCGCCAGCAGGTGGTTGGCGTCGGAGCCGCCGTTGAAGGCGAAGCCGTCGACGTCCTTGCCCTTCTCCGCCTGGATCTTCTTGGCGGCGGCGACGACCTCGTCCCAGGTCTTCGGGATCTCGATGCCCAGGTCGGCGAACCAGTCCTTGCGGTAGAGCACCGCGCGGGAGCCGGCGCCCCACGGCACGGCGTAGATCTCGTTGTCGATGGTCTCCAGACCGAACAGGTTCTTCGGGATCTGCGCCTGGTCGCCGGTGCCGACGATCGGGGTGATCGGGTGCAGGGCGTCCTGGCTCTGCCAGAGCGGCACCTGGTCGTTGCCGATCTCGGTGACGTCCGGGCCGGCGCCGCCCGCGGCGGCCGCGGTGAACTTGTCGTTCACCTGGGGCCAGGGGATCCACTCCACCTTGACCTTGGCGCCGGTCTGCTGCTCGAAGGCGGCGACCAGCGCGTCGGTGTACTTCTGAGCGGCCGGGTTGCTGTCTCCGAGGCGCCACATGGTGAGCGTCTCGCCGGCGAACTTGGGACCCGCGGCGGAGGCCCCGGCCGTCGGGTCGGCGCTCTTGGCGGGCTCGCTGGAGCTACACGCGGCAAGGCCCAGGGCCAGGGCGGCGGTGGTGGCCGTCGTAACGGCGATCTTCATGATCTTCACTTGGGGGTTCTCCCTTCCCGGCTTCGCGTCGGGGTCGCGCTTCGGGCGGCGGCGCGGTCCCCATGCCGTGCCGTACCTGGTCGAAGACGCCCTCCATACGGTCGGCGCTCTGGCATCCCGAGGCGTTCTCCTGCACTTGCCTGCGGGCTGACTGCGGCTAAACTAACAAGAAACTTTCTTAAAAGAAACGATCGTTAGCGGATCGTGACGGGGGAGGCAGACCGTGCCCAGACGTCCGGGGACACCCCGGTTGCTGCGCCAGCTCAACGACCGGGCGGCGCTCGAACTCCTGCTGTCCGGCGGTCCGCTCACCCGCGCCGAACTGGGAGAGCGGACCGGCCTGTCCAAGGTAACCGCAGGCCAGCTCCTGTCCAGACTCCAGGAGCGGGAACTGGTCTCGGTGGTCGGCGAGCAGGCCGGGGGACGCGGCCCCAACGCCGCACTGTACGGCGTGGTGCCCTCGTGTGCCTACGTGGCCGGCCTGGACGTGCTGCCCGACCGGATCAGCGCGGGGATCGCCGACATCACCGGCGAGCTCGTCGCCGAGGTGACCGTGGACCTCCCCGGGGAGCCCGGCGGGGAGCAGGACCCGGTCCGGCTGGTGCGCGGCGCCGTCCGCAGGGCCTGCGCGGCGGCGGGCATCACCCGCTCCCGGCTGCGCTCCTTCGTGATCGGCACCAAGGGCGTCGTCGACCCGCGCAGCGGCGACGTGAGCTTCTCCCTCGACCTGCCGTCCTGGCACGGGGGCGTGCTCACCGAGCTCCGCCGGGGGCTGGGCATCCCCGTGGCGATCGAGAACGACGTGAACCTGGCCGCCCTGGCCGAGCGCGAGTGCGGTGCGGCCTTCGGGGTGGACGACTTCGTCCTGGTCTGGGCCGGGGTCGGGCAGGGCCTCGGCGTCATGCTCGGCGGACGGCTGCACCGCGGCTTCACCGGGGGCGCCGGTGAGATCGGCTGGCTCCCGGTCCCCGGCGAACCGCTCCCGACCGACGTGAGCGAGCCCCAGTCGGGCTCCTTCCAGCGCCTGGTCGGCGGGGACGCCATCACCGGCCTGGCGGGCGCGTACGGCCTCGGCGGTGACGGCGGAGACTCGGTCGGCGAGCACGTGCGCACGGCCGTCGCCGAGGGGGCCGAGGGCTTCCTCGACGAACTGGCGGGCCGGCTCGCGGTGGGCGTGGCGGCGGTGGCCGTGGTCCTGGACCCCGGCCTGATCGTGCTGGGCGGCGACGTCGGCAGGGCGGGCGGGCCGGCCCTGGCCTCGCGGGTGGAGGAGGCCGTGGGCCGGGTCTGCCCGACCCGGCCCAGCGTCGTGGTGACGGAGGTCGAGGGCAACCCGGTGCTCCGCGGCGCCCTGGTCTCCGCGCTCCACCAGGCCCGCGAGGAGGTGTTCTCCGACACCGTCTGAACCCGGCCCGCGGCCCTGCGGCCTGTCCTCCGGCGGGCGCCCGCCGGACGCCAGCCGGACGCTCCGCTGGACGCCCGCCGGGCGGTCGAGTCGCGGCCCCGTCCCGTCCCGTTCCGGCCGGGCCGGGCCTGGACGGGCCGGGGCCGGAGAAGCCGGCTGCTCAGCCGAGGACGGGGAAGTTGCTGCGGAAGGCGCTGTGCGGGTCGTGGCGGCGTTTGACGTCGCGCAGGCGGCTCAGCGCGGCCGGGGCGAAGGCGTCGGCCGCGGTCTCGCCGGGGCCGAGGAAGGTGAACGGCTTGCGGCCGCTCACCGGGAGGGCGCCGGAGAGCTCGCGCTGCCTGGCGGTGACCGCCCCGGCCGTCGCCGGGTCGGCCGGCACGCCGAACAGGTAGAGCGCGTAGGGCTCGGTCAGCGGGCCGTGCGGGCTGTCGGACGGGCGGGCGAACGCCCCGCCCAGATGGCGCAGCTGCACGCTCATCAGCGGGGCGATGGGATCGGCCAGCAGCGTCTTGGCCGCCGCGTCGTCCAGGCCGGTGAGCAGTTCGCCTCGCGAGGAGCCCGCACCCGGATCGGTGGGCTCGGCGGTGATGGTGCCGAGTTCGGCGACGGTCATCGTCCGCCTGCCGTCGGCGAGCGGGCGGGGGAGGCGGTCCAGCGGGCTCAGCAGCTCGCGGGCCTCGGCGGCCTGGCCGAGGTGGGTGGCGTCCACCGCGACCATCGGGTCGGAGCCGGGGAAATGCAGCAGGTCCAGCCAGAGGGTCAGCTCGTCGGGGGCGGTGGCGGTGATCTGCCGGTACGCCTCCATCACGGCCGCGGCGTGCTCGATCGGCCACAGCACCCGCCCGCCGTACAGGCCCGGCGCGCGGTGCAGGGACAGCTCCGCGGCGGTGACGATCGCGAAGTCGCCGCCGCCGCCCCGCATCGCCCAGAACAGGTCGGGATCGGTGCCGGCGGTGACGCGCCGCTGCCGTCCCTCGGCGTCCACGACGTCGAACGCGGTGACGCTGTCGGCGACCCAGCCGTGGGCGCGGCCGAACCAGCTCAGCCCGCCGCCGAGGGCGACGCCGGTGACGCTGACGACCGGCGAGCTGCCGGGCAGGCCGGTCAGGCCGTGCGGCGCGGCGGCGGCCTGGAGACGGCCGGAGGACAGCCCCGCGCCGACGCGGGCGCGCCGGGCGGCGGGGTCGATCTCCAGGGCGTCCAGCCGCCGGGTGCGCAGCAGGATCGCGCCGTCCAGGTCTCCGGTGGCGCCGTGGCCGTTGGGCTGGGCCGAGACGGTCAGGCCGCGCGCACGGGCGAAGCGGACCAGCGCCGCGACGTCGGCGGCGTCGGCGGCCTCGACCACGGCGGGGACGGACTGCTCGACGGCCAGGTTCCAGGGACGTCTGGCCTGGTCGAAGCCGTCGTCCCCGGGTAACAGGACCCGTCCGCGGACGTGGGTGCGCAGGTCGCTCAGCTTGTCGGTCATTTCTCTCCGATCCGGGCGGTGGGTTGGGGACGGCGGGCAGGTGCCGGGCCGGGCCGGGCCGGAGCGGTATGTCCGGGGTCTCGGCGCGGTCCCGCGACTCCCGGACGACCGCGTCCACCCCGGCGGCCGGAGCGGCCAGGGCGCACTCGCCGGTGACGTGCATCGCCGCCCCCGTTCGGGTCACAGGGGTGTTCGAGTGGTTCCACCCTCTTCCGGGGCGATCGGCCGATCAATGGGACCTTGTGCAAGGATCGTGAAGCCTGAATTAACGATCCGGAGGGGCGGCATGCTGGAGCGGCACGAGATGGAGGCGTTCCTCGCTCTCGCCGAGGAACTGCACTTCGGCCGCACCGCCGACCGCCTGCACGTGTCCACCGCCCGGATCAGCCAGATCATCGCCAGGCTGGAGCGCCGCGTCGGGGTTCCGCTGTTCAACCGCACCAGCCGCCGGGTGGAGCTGACCGCGGTGGGACGGCGGCTGCACGAGGAGGTCCGCCCGGCCTGGGAGCAGATCACCGCCGCGTTCGAGCGCGCGGTCGAGACCGGCCGCGGCCTGACCGGGAACCTCCGGGTCGCCTTCGTCGGCGCGGCGGGCGGGCAGCTCCTGGCCGGGGCCGCGGAACTGTTCCGCCGGCGCCGCCCCGACTGCGACGTCCTGCTCCGCGAGGCGCAGATGGCCGATCTCATGTCGTGGCTGCGTGACGGGCGCGTCGACCTCGCGCTCGGCACCTTCCCCGTCGACGAACCGGACATCGCCACCGGACCGGTCCTGGTCTCCGAGCCCCGCATGCTCGCCGTGCCCTCCCGGCACCCCTTCGCCCGCCGCACGTCGGTCTCCCTCGAAGACCTGGCCGCGGTGAAGCTGCTCCAACTGCCGGACACCCTGCCCGGCTCGCTGCGTGCGGACCGCACCCCGCGCACCACCCCCGGGGGGCGGCCGATCGAGCCCGGGCCGTCGGCCTCGACGTTCACCGAGATGCTCACCCTCATCGGCACCGGCCACGGTGTCTTCCCGGTCGGCGCCCACGCCAGGCGCTACTACGCCCGCCCCGACGTCGCCTACGTCCCCATCGGCGACGCCCCGCCGCTGCGCTGGGGGCTGCTGTGGCGGGCCGACGGCGCCACCGCCCGCGTCCGCGCTTTCGGCCAGGCCGCGCAGGACCTGGTCGGCGGGACCGAGGCCGCGACCTGACCGGTGGTCGCAGGGCCGCCGGACGGCCTGCCGGCGGTGCACGGGTCAGAGATCGAGAAGGGCGGCGGGACGGCCTCCCGGCGGCGGTGCACGGGTCGAAGATCGAGAAGGTGCGGGTGGGAGAATCGCGGCTATGCGCGACATCGTTCTGATCTCCGACTCCCGCGTCGCCTCGATCCCGGTCGAGGAGAACGGCGAGCCGCTGGTCGACGTGCGGGGGCGGCTGCGGGTCGACGGGCGGCCCGCCGATCCGGACGGGGCCTTCGCCCACCTCCGGCGGGGGCTGCTGCTCCGGCTGGAGGAGGCGCAGGCGCAGCTGCCCGCGGGTCACCGCCTGCTGGTGGTGGAGGGGTACCGGCCGATCACGGTGCAGCGGCGGATCTTCGAGGATTACTCGGCCTTCCTTGAGATGAAATTTCCGGATATGTCGTCTGAGTGGATCCGGTCCGCGGCGAGCCGCTACGTCTCACCGGTGGAGGTCGCCCCGCACACCGCGGGCGCGGCGGTGGACCTGACCCTGTGCACTGAGGACGGCGCCGAGCTCGATCTGGGCACGCCGCTCAACGCCACCCCGGAGCAGAGCGACGGGGCCTGCTACACCGAGGCGCCGGGCCTGTCCGCCGAGGCCCGCCACCACCGCAAGCTGCTCGGTGCCGCGCTGGAGTCGGCGGGCCTGGTCAACTACCCCACGGAGTGGTGGCACTGGTCCTACGGCGACCGCTACTGGGCGATGGCGACCGGCGCCCGCGCCGCCCTCTACGGCCCCCGGCCGCTCTGAGCCGCCGGGCCCGCCCCGGGGCCCGCGCGGCCGCTCCTTCCTCGTACGGCCGCTCCTTTCCGTGCGGCCGCTCCTTCCTCGTGCGGCCGCTCCTTTCCCGTGCGGTCCCGCACGGATCCGCCCGGCCGGGGAGCGCGGTTCAGCCGGGGAGCGCGGCGCGCCAGCGCAGGGGGAGGTCGGGGGCGGCGGCGACCAGCCGGCCGGCGTGCGCCGCCAGCGCGGTGGCCCCGCCCGAGTCGCACAGGTCGGCCCACTCGGCCGGGGCCGCGAACGGCAGGCGGGTGCGGATCCGGCCGTCCGCGCAGGCGGCGTAGAGACGGCCGTTCATGCCGGTGAGGGCGACGACGCCCGGAGCGGGGCCGACGGGCCGCCACGAGCCGCCGTCGGCGGGACCCGAGTGCCACAGGAGCTCTGCGGCGGCCGTGAACAGGCCGCCGTTCACCATGGCCAGGCCGACCGCGCCGGCGGGCGCCCCGCCGAGCGCGGTCCACGAGCCGTCGTCCTCCCGCCGGACGAGGCGGTCGCCCGAGGCCAGGCCGTACAGGGCGACGGGATGGGCGGCGGTCGCCTCGCGGGGGACGGCCAGGGCGGTCACGCCGGGAGCGGAGCCGGCCTCGCGCCAGCGGAGGTTCTGGCCGCAGACGTCCCGGGTGAGCAGCGAGCCGTCCGGCGCGACGCCGTACAGCGCCGGGCCGGCTCCGTACACCGACGAGCCGGCGGCGGTCAGCGCGCGCAGCGGGCGGGCCGGGCCGATCGCCTCCCAGCCGCCCGCCGGCGCCGACAGCCGGTCCAGCACGTTGCGGGTGATGCGCTCCACGGCGGGATCGTGCAGGGTGTTGCCCCAGTTCACGGTGGCGGCGGTGAACACCGTTCCCGCACCCAGGCGCAGGGCGCCCATGGTGGCCATGCCGCCCTGGCCGTACCGGGCCCAGTGGCGCAGGTCCGCGGTGGCCAGGACGACGAAGGAGGGCGGCGTGCCGTCGCGGCCGGTCGCCAGCGGCACCCCGTCGACCTCGGTGAAGTCGCACGCGTCGGTCTCGTAGCCGATCGCGCCCTGGCCGAACTTGTCGCCCTCGCCCAGGCCCGTCCCCTCGAACGCCCAGTGCTCGGGGAACCGGACGGTGTAGGACTCGTCGTGCATCCGCTGCATGTACGGTCCCCAGGTCCCGGCGCCGCGCCGGAAGCTGACGCCGATCAGGGCGTTCTCCGGCCGGCCGACCGGGTCGGCGGACCACTCGACCGTGGTCAGCGCGGGGTCCGTCGCGGCCACCGGGTCGGTCACGGCGTCGCGGTGGCAGACCATGGTCCGCCCGCCGTCCTCCAGGCGGAACTGCCACCAGCAGGTGTTGCCGGAGAACACCGCGAGGTTGCCGCCGCGCCGGACGAACTCCTCGACGCTGTCGCGCATGCCCGCCGACCAGTACTCGTCGTGGCCGTTGACCACCAGCAGGCGGTAGCCGGACAGCAGGTCGCCGCCGTCGTGCAGGTCGAGCGCCGAGCAGTAGTCCACGTCGTACCCGGCGGGCCCGAGCCAGCGGATCATGCCCTCCTCCCAGCGCTCCGGCGGCGGGCCGCCGCCCGGCCGGTCGAAGGAGACGCGTGCGGCGCGGGCCGGCTCCTCGGACCAGTAGAGCGACTCGCCGGGGATCCCGGCCCGGTTGTAGGCCTGCCAGGTCGGGAACGGGATCGACAGCAGGATCGACGAGCGCGGCCGGGCGGCCCGGACCGCGAAGTACACCTCCGACTCGCCCTCCCCGGTGGCGAAGACGGCCCGGTAGAGCGAGCTCGCCCAGCCGGACGGCACCTCGAGGGTCCAGTGCGGGCCGTCGAACGCCCCGTCGAGCACGCTCCGGCCGGAGGCGGTGTCCTCGACGGCCACCGAGCCGCGCAGCGGCGCCCGCGAGGTGTGGGACAGGTGGAAGCGGAGCCGCTCGCCCTGGGCACGGGAGGTGGACTCGGCGTAGGCGCAGATCGTCATCCGACGGGCTCCAGGACGTCGCGGAAGGCCGCCTCCACCAGCAGCGACTCCAGGCCGAGCAGGTAGCGCTCCATCGCCGGGCGGGGCAGGAAGCGGGTGTCGGCGGTGAGCGAGACGCCCAGCCCGCCGGGTTCGCCGGTCACGTGCAGGCAGAACCGGCAGTTGAGCCGCTCCTGGCTCAGCGGCCAGGACAGCGCCGTGTCGGCCAGGGCCCGCCGTACCTCCGCCTCGTCCGGGGAGGCGTCCGGCAGGTCGGCGAAGCGCAGGTCGTTGAAGCAGCAGTAGGGGTGGACCGGCGTGCCGCGCTCCCGGCTCGCCTCGGCCGTCAGGCGGTCGCGGTCGCGCGGGTCGTGGTAGGCCGAGCGGTAGGCGCGCAGCGCGGCGGGCCCGGCCGCCCTGAGCAGCTCGGTGAAGGGGCCCCGGTCCAGGTCGAGCACGAACAGTCCCTCCTGGGAGAGCGTGGTGACCGCGTTCACGGTGTCGCCGCGGAAGCGGTTGCCCACGATCGGCAGCATCGCGCAGACGCCGTGCCCGGTCACCGCGCCGACCATCGCGGACGCGGCGGCCAGCAGCACGGTCGAGGTGCTCGCCGACTGCACGGCGGCGATCCGCCGCACGGCCAGGTCCATCGCCCGGGAGACGATCTGCGCCCGCCAGATCGGCGGGTCGGCGGCGGCGTCACCGGCCGGGCGGCCGAACATGGTCGGCGGGACGCGCCGGTACTCCTGCTCCCAGTGCCCGGCCGCGATCCCGGCGACCCGCCGCCCGGCCCCGGACTCCTGCCAGCGGGCCAGGTCCAGCGGCTGCGGCGGAGGGGGTCCGGGGACCGAGCCGCGGAGCAGCAGCAGCCGCAGGTCGCGCAGGACCACCTCGGCGCCGAGCCCGTCGGCGGCCAGATGGCAGAAGACCAGCACGATGTGGGTCACCTCGCCGCCGTCGACGACGAGCCCGGCCCGGAGCGGCCACTCGGCGGCGTAGTCGAACGCGGTGGCCGCCAGCTCGTCGAGGAGCCGGTCGGGGTCGCCGGCCGCGACCGCGACCGGGAGCGCGCCCGCCGCCTCCAGCACCTGGTACGGCCCGGCCGTCCGGTACGGCTCCCCGTGCTCCCCCGCCGGGTGTGGTCCGGCGGTCCGGTACGGCTCCGCGGATCCTCCGGCGGCGTGCGGGGGCGGCCCGGACCGGCCCGGCCCGGGCTCGTCCCCGCCCAGGCGGGTCCGCAGTGACTCGTGCCGGGCCACCAGCGCGCCGAGCACCTCGGCCGCCCGCGCGGGGGTGAGCGGCCGGGCCCGCCCGGGGACCGCGAGCACCCGGCCGAAGTTGAAGTAGCGGTCGTCCGGGGCGGTCCTCACGATCGTGTCCCAGATGGCCCGCTGTCCCCAGGTGAGCGGAGCCGTCCCCGCCCGGCCCCCCGCGAACCGGATCTCCATCAGCGGATCCCGGAGAGGTGGCGCTCCAGGGCGTCCAGGTCGTCCAGCGCGCCGATCCCGGCGGAGGACAGGTCGAACTCGATCCCGAACTCGCTCTCCACCGCGTCGATGAGCCGCATCTGCGCCAGGGAGGTGAAGCCGAGCGCGGTCAGCGGCACCTCGGCGGCCAGCGCCTCCCCGGCGGTGATCGCGCCGTCGGAGGCCGAGGCCACCATCTCGGCCAGGCGCTCCCTGGTCACGCCGGTCACGCGCCGCGCCGTCGCGCCGTCACCCGTCACGGCGTCGTCGGCCGTGCCGTCACCGGTCACGCGCCGCGCCGCCGTGCCGTCACCGGTCACGGCGTCGTCGGCCGTGCGGTCGTCGTCCACCGTCCGGGTCGTCTCCTCAGGCACCGCCGGCTCCTCTCACGCTGAGCGGTCGCAGGTCCGTCCAGACCCGCTCGATGTGGGCCAGGCACTCCTCCCGGTCACCGGAGAAGCCCTCCGCCCGCCAGCCGTCCGGCAGTTCCCGGCCGGACGGCCAGATCGAATACTGTTCCTCGTGGTTGACCACGACGAGATGACTCATGCCTGGTTCCCCGCTTCCATGAGGCGTCGCGCCTCCTCTTCCGGCAGTGCGGCCAGCTCGGCGACCAGCAGCTCCTCCACCTCGGCGGCGAGCCCGGCCACCGTGCTCCGCGCGAACAGCGTGCGGATCGGCACGTCCACCTCGGCGAGCGCGCGGATCCTGGAGACGACCCGGGCGGCGCTCAGCGAGTGGCCGCCCAGGGCGAAGAAGTCGTCGAAGGCGCCGATCCCGGTGACGCCCAGGACCTCGGCGAAGACCTCGGCCACCAGCTCCTCGGCGTCGCCGCGCGGGGCGACGTGCTCGCGGACCGGGGCGGGCGGCTCGGGCAGCGCGGAGCGGTCGACCTTCCCGTTGGGCGTCAGCGGGAGCGCGTCCACCACCGTGAGCACGCCGGGCACCATGTAGCCGGGCAGCTCCCGGGCCAGGCGCTCCCGGAGGAGGCCCGGCAGGTCCCGGTACGGGTCCGCGGCGTCTGCGGCGTCTGCGGCGTCTGCGGCGTCTGCGGCGTCTGCGGTGTGCCCGGTCGCTCCGGTGCCCGCGGCGGCTCCGGCTCCGGCGGCTGAGGCGGTCCCGGCGTGCCCGGCGTGCCCGGCGGCTCGGGTCGTCCCGGCGTCGGCATCGGATCCGGTCCCGGTGCCCGGCACCGGATCCGGGACCACGTACGCGACCAGGAGGTCGCCGCGGACGGCCGCGACGGACTGCCGGACCCCCGGGCAGGCGTCCAGCACGGCCTCGATCTCGCCCGGCTCGATCCGGTGGCCGCGCAGCTTGACCTGGTGGTCGGTGCGCCCGAGGAACTCCAGGGTCCCGTCGCGGAGCAGCCGGACCCGGTCGCCCGTCCGGTAGCGGCGGGAGCCGCCCGGGCCGGGGACGAACCGCTCGGCGGTCAGCGCGGGGCGGCCCAGGTAGCCGGTCGCCACCCCGGCGCCGCCGATGAGCAGCTCGCCCGGGGACCCGATCGGGACCGTCTCGCCGGCCGCGTCCACGACGTGGACCGTGGTGTTGGCGATGGGCCGGCCGATCACGATCCCGCCGGGGTCGGCGGACACCTCCCAGGCGGTGGACCAGACCGTCGTCTCCGTCGGGCCGTACACGTTGACCAGGCGCTCCACGCGCGGGCGCAGCTCCCGGGCGAGCCGGGGCGGCAGCGGCTCGCCGCCGGTGAGCGCCGTCACCCGGGGCAGGTCGCCGGTCAGCAGCACCCGCCAGCCCGACGGGGTCGCCTGCACGTGGGTGACCCCGGTCTCGCGGACCAGCCGGGCGACCTCTCCGCCGTCGACGGCGGCCCCGGCGTCCGCGACCACCACCCGGCCGCCGGTGACCAGCGGCAGGTACAGCTCCAGCGCGGAGATGTCGAACGAGAGGGAGGTCAGCGCGAGCCACACGTCGCGCGGGGTGGAACCGACCAGGGAGCGCATCGCCAGCAGGAAGTTCACCAGCGCCCGGTGCGGGACCGCCACCCCCTTCGGCCGCCCGGTGGACCCCGAGGTGTACAGCACGTACGCGGTGTCGCCGGGGCGGGGCGGAGCGACCGCCCCGGGGGCGTCCGGTGCGGGGGGCAGGTCGTCGAGGGAGGTCAGCACCAGGGCGGCGGCCGAGTCCTCGAGCACGTACGCGACGCGGGCCTCGGGATAGCCGGGGTCGACCGGCAGGTAGGCCGCGCCGCTCATCGCCGTGCCCAGCAGGGCGGGGAGCAGGTCCGCGCCGCGCTCCATCCGGATCGCGACCAGGGAGCCGCGGCCGACGCCCGCGGCGGCCAGCCGGGCGGCGACCCGCGCCGCGCGCGCGGCCAGCTCCGCGTAGGTCAGCGTCCGCGCGCCGCAGACGACCGCCACCGCGCCGGGGGTGGCCTCGGCCTGCGCCAGCACCAGGTCCGCCAGCGTCGCCTCGGGCAGGTCCGCGCCGGTCGCGTTCCAGGCGTCCAGCAGGCCCAGCTCCGCCTCCGGCAGCATGCGCAGCGCGCCCACCGGCAGGTCGGGCTCGGCGACGGCCGACGCGAGCAGCTCCTGGAAACGCTCGACGAGCATGACCGCGGTCTCGCGGTCGAACAGCTCGGTGCTGTAGATGACGGTGCCGTCGAGGCCCCCGTCGGGGGCGGGGGCGATGTCCACCGACAGGTCGTGGCGCGCCGGGTGCCAGCCGTTCGGGAACGGGACCGCCGCCAGGCCGGGCAGCGGGTCGGCGTCCTCACCGTGGGTGTGCAGGGCGAACATCGTCTGGAAGACCGGGGTGCGGCCGAGGTCGCGCGGCACGTCCAGTTCGCTCACCAGGCGCTCGAACGGCACGTCCTGGCGGGCGAGCGCGTCCAGCACCGAGCGCCGGGTGCGCCGGAGCAGCTCGGTGAAGGAGGGGGCGCCGGACAGGTCGCAGCGGACGGGCAGCGTGCTCGACAGGAAGCCGATCATGGATTCCAGCTCGACGCGGTCGCGGCCGGCCGACGGGGTGCCCACGCAGAAGTCGTCCTGCCCGGTGTGCCGGGCCAGGAGCACCTGGTAGGCGGCGAACAGCACCATGTACGGCGTGCAGCGCGCCCGCCGGGCGAGCGCGGCGATCGCGGCGGCCCGCTCCGGGGCGATCCGGAAGCCGAGCGCGTCCCCCGCCCAGGAGCGCCGGGCCGGGCGCGGCCGGTCGGCGGGCAGGTCGAGCGGGGGGACCCCGGCCAGGCGGGCGGTCCACCAGCGCAGGTCGTCGTCCGTCCAGCGCCGCTCGCGGGCGTGCTCGCCGTACTGCAGGGGGAGGGCGGGCAGCGGTGCGGCGCCGCGGCTGCCGTAGTGGGCGGCGACCTCGGCGCGCAGCACGTTGAGCGACCAGCCGTCGCTGTTGATGTGGTGCACGACCACGCAGAGCACGTGGTCGTCCGGGCCCAGCTCGACCAGCGTGACCCGGAACGGCGGCGCGGCGGTCAGGTCGAAGGCGGTGTTGGTCAGCGAGGCCACCAGGTCGCGGGCCTCCTGCTCGCCCCGGGCGGCCAGGCGGTGGACCACCACGGTTGCGGGCGGGTCGACCACCGCCACCGGCTCCCCGTCCACCTCGCGGAAGCGGGTGCGCAGGCTCTCGTGCCGGGCCGCCACCGCGGTGAACGCGGCGGCCAGGGCGGTCTTGTCAAGAAAACCTTTCAGACGGTAAACATAGGAGGTGTTGTAGCTCGGATCGCCGGGATCGAACCGGTGAAGGAACCAGAGCCGTTGCTGGCCGTGCGAGAGCGGACGCTCCGCGGCCGATTCGGCGGGGGAGCCGCCGGGGAAGGCGGTCTCTGGCTGGGGCACGGGGGGCTCCTTGGGCGAAGTCGGGCTCGCGTCCGCCCGGGTGCGTGGAGGAGCGGGAACGCTGACGCCCGCTCTGCAGCTGTTTGCCCAGTTCTTCTGGGTTACCGGCGGGTCACCTTTTGGAAAGAAACTTTCCGGTTAGATATGGCTCGCCAGTTTTACACCTCCGTTCCGGGTCCGCAAGACCCGCCGGGGCAAGGGTTCGCGGTTCCGCGCGCGCTCCGGAGATGGGGTCTTGTGCGCTCCTCTCGATCATGTAAGACTGTCGCCCGGATTTAAATAGTAAAGATTCTTTTCTGTTGTGACCGCGACGTTCGCGCGCATCTGGGTCACATACATCCGACCTCTATGGGGAGGTTCACATGGTGAACCTGACCGTCACCCAGCTGCTCGGAGACCGGGCGCTGGCCGACCCCGACGGGGTCGCGCTGATCGTCCAGGGCTCGGCGCCGCTGACCTACGGCCAGTGGCACGAACGGTCCACCGCCGTCGCGAACGGCCTGGTGGAGCGCGGCGTGGCCCGCGGCGACCGGGTGGGGCTGGTCTTCGGGAACGCCGACTGGGCCGACTACGCCGTGGCGTTCTTCGGCGTGCTCAAGGCCGGGGCCGCGGCCGTGCCGCTGTCCGACCGGTCCGCCGCCGCCGACCTGCGCTTCATGCTCGGGCACTGCGGCGCGGCCGGGGTGGTCCACGCGGAAGGGGCCGAGGTCCCCGGCGACGGCCGCTGGACCGTGACACTGGACGGCCTGCGCGCGCAGACATCCCACGAGTCGGCGGACTCCGCCTCCGGCGATCCCGTCCCGGCGCTCCCCGGGCCTCCGGGTTCCGCGCCCGGCGGCCCCGCGCGGGTCCACGCCGGACCGCCCGGTTCCGCGCCCGGCGGCCCCGTGCCGACCCGCGGCCGGCTCCCCGAGCCCGCGCCCGGCGACCTCGCGCAGATCCTCTACACCTCGGGCACCACCGGCCGGCCCAAGGGCGTCTCGGCCACCCACGCCAACCTGGCGCACGGCTGCGGCGCGAGACGCCGCCCGTTCGCGCACTCCCGCCACCTGGTGCACGCCTTCCCGATCGGCACCAACGCCGGCCAGACCATGCTCGTCAACGCGCTGGACGCCTGCCCCGCCGTGGTGACCCCGCCCCGCTTCACGCCCGGCCGCTTCGCCGCGCTGATCGAGGAGTACCGGGCCGGGACGGTCTTCCTCGTCCCGGCGATGGCGATCGAGCTGCTCAACGCGGGCGTCGCGGAGCGGTACGACCTGTCCAGCGTGCTGCTGCTCGGCTCCGCCGCCGCGCCGCTGCCCGCGGCGGTCGCCGAGGCGCTGACCCGGGCCTTCCCCAGGGCGGCGATCGCCAACTACTACACCTCCACCGAGGCCGCCCCGGCGCAGACGATCATGATGTTCGACCCGGAGCGGCCCGGCAGCGTGGGCCGGGCGGTGGCCGGGGGGCGGGTCAGGATCGCCACCCCGCACGGGGAGCCGCTCCCGCAGGGCGAGACCGGCGAGGTGTGGATGCGCTCCGCGGCGGCCCCGCGCTCCTACTACGGGGACCCGGGCAGCGGGACCTTCCGCGACGGCTGGATCCGGATGGGCGACCTCGGGCGCCTGGACCCGGACGGCTACCTCTACCTCGTCGACCGGGAGGGCGACGTGGTGAAGTCCGGCGCCTACAAGGTCTCCACCATCCACGTCGAGGAGGCCGTGTTCGGGCACCCGGCCGTGGTCGAGGCGGCCGCGTTCGGGGTGCCGCACCCGGTCCTGGGAACCGTCGTCGCCGTCGCCGTGGTCGTCCGCGAGCCCCTGACCGCCGCAGAACTGCGGCTCTTCCTCGCCGACCGGCTCGCGCCGCAGGAACTGCCCGCCCACGTGGTCGAGGTCGCCGCGCTGCCCCGCAACGCGGGCGGCAAGGTCGACAAGCGGGCGCTGCGCGAGAGCCCGGGGTCCGCGGAACGGGCCCCCGCGTGAGCGCCGCCCGGCCGGACCGGCCGCCCCGGACCGCACCGCGGGGAGCCGAGGCCACCTTCCTCCAGCAGGGCATGTGGGTCACCGAGCAGACCACCGGGGCGGGCACGGCCTACCACATGCCGCTCCTGGTCCACCTCCGCGGCGACCTGGACGCGGACGCCCTCACGGCGGCCTGCGCGGCGGTCGTGGAGCGGCACCCGGTGCTGGGCTCCGTCGCGGCCGAGTCGGGCGGCGGGCTCCGGCTCGTCCCCGGCGCCCCGGTGCCGGTACGGCGCGGCGCCGGAGCGGGACCGATCGAAGGGGACCCGGACGACTGGCCCGAGGCCGTACGCGAGGAGGTCTTCGCCCCGTTCGACGTGGACGGCGGGCCGCTGGCCCGTTTCACCCTGTACCGGACCGGCCCCGGACGGCACACCCTGGCGTTCGTCGCCCACCACCTGGTCTTCGACGGTCACTCCAAGGACATCCTGGTGGCCGACCTCGCCGCGCTGTACAACGGCGGGCGCCCCGCGCCGCCGCCCGCGCTCGACCACGGCCGGGCCGAACGCGAACGGGTCGCCGCGGAGATCCCGGCCGCCCGGGAGTTCTGGACCGGGCACTGGCGCGAGCCCGGTGAGACGGTGGTCCGCGGCCGGGCGCTGCGCTCCCGGCGGGCGGCCGCGGGCCGTACGCTCCGCTTCCGCGCGCACCTCGCGCCCGTCGCCGGGCTGACCCGGTTCGAGACGCTGCTCGCCGCGCTGCACACCCTGCTGGCCGGGTACGGCAACGACGACGTCACCACGGCGGTCGACCTGTCCACCCGGCCCGCCGAGGCCGCCGGGCACGTCGGCGTGTTCGTCAACGAGCTCCCGGTCGCCTCGCGACCGGGACCGGAGGAGACCTTCGGCGGGTTCGCCGCGAGGCTGCGCGCCGGGCTGCGGGAGGTCTACCGGTTCCGCCGGGTCCCGCTGAGCCGGGCCCTGCCCCGCCTGCGGCCGCACGCCGCGCTGGCGCCCGTCTCGGTCAGCTACCGCGCCCGGACCCTCCCGGACCCGGTCTTCGCCGGACTGGACTGCGCGGTGGACCGGACGGTCCCCAACGGCTCCGTCCGGGGGGCGCTCCACCTGCAGTGCGCGGACGACGGGCCGGACGGCCTGGCCGTCGCCCTGCGCCACGACCCCGCAGAGCTGCCGGACGCCCGCCCGGTCGCCGACGACCTGCGCCTGCTGCTGGAACGGGCCGGCCGCGACCCCGGCCTGCGCCTGCGCGACCTGGCGGCCCCCCGCTGAACGCCCGCCGCCGACCCCCGCGCCCCGCCGGACCGCCGACGGGGCGCCGTACGACCACCTGGAGAACGAGATGGCTTCCGTCACCACCCTCAACGAGCAGATCCGGGAGATCTGGGAGGAGGTCCTGGGCATCTCGCCGATCGACGACCACGACGACGTCTTCGACCTCGGCGGACACTCCCTGACCATCACGCAGATCATCGTCCGGATGCGCAAGCGCCTCGGCGTCGACGTCGAGCTGGACGACTTCTTCGACAACCCCACCATCGCCGGGATCGTCGCGATCCTCGGCGGCGACCGAGACCGATGACCCGGACCGATGACTGAGACCCTCGCCCCCGTCCCGGTGACGAGCCCGGCGCGGCTCTCCCGGCTGGCCGACGACGACCTCGCGCTGCTCCTGCTGATCCGGCACTTCGAGCTGGAACTGCTCCGGCTGTACGGCGCCGGCGAGCTGAACGGCACCACCCACACCTGCCTGGGCCAGGAGTACGTGCCGGTGGCGCTGCGCCCCCTGCTGCGACCCGGTGACTTCGTGTTCAGCAACCACCGCGGCCACGGCCACTACCTGGCCCGGTTCGGCGACGCGCACGGGCTGCTGGCGGAGATCATGGGCCGGGAGGGCGCGGTCTGCGACGGCGTGGGCGGCAGCCAGCACCTCCACCGGGACCGCTACCTGTCCACGGGCGTGCAGGGGGAGAGCCTGCCGGTCGCCGCCGGGGTGGCCCTGCACCTGCGGCGCACCGAGCCGGGGACGCTGGCCTGCGTCCACATCGGCGACGGCACCTGGGGTGAGGGCGCGGTCTACGAGGCGCTGAACCTGGCCGCGCTCTGGGACCTGCCGCTGCTGGTGGTGGTGGAGAACAACGGCATCGCCCAGTCCACGCCCACCGGCGCGCAGCTCGCCGGGACCATCGCCGGGCGGGCCGCGGCGTTCGGGATCGGCCACCACCTGGTCGTCTCCACCGACGTCAACGAGATCCGCCCCGCCCTGGAGCCGCTGGTCGCCCGGGTGCGGCGCGGCCGGCCGCTGGTGGTGGAGTTCCGCACCCACCGGCTCGGCCCGCACAGCAAGGGCGACGACACCCGCCCGCCCGAGGCGGTCCGCGCGGCCCGGGAGCACGACTGGTACGACCGCTACGCCCACGACCACCCCGGCCACTTCCACCCGCTCGACGCCCGCGCCAGGGCGCTGGTCGAGGGCGTCGTCGCGGAGGTCTCCGCCCGGCCGCCGTCGAGGTGGTCGCCGTGCGAGTAGCGCAGGACCTCGGCGGCGCGAGGCGGTCGCCGTGCCGTACGGCAGGGAGTCCCCGCACCGCGGGGTGGTCGCCGTGCGCGTAGCCGAGAACCTCAACGCCGCCCTGCACGGGCTGCTCGCCGACGATCCCGCGGCGTACGTGCTGGGCGAGGACGTCCTCGACCCGTACGGCGGCGCCTTCAAGATCACAAAAGGGCTGTCCACCCGCTTCCCCGGCAGGGTGATCACCACCCCGATCAGCGAGGGCGCGCTCACCGGCGTCGCGGCCGGGCTCGCGCTGACCGGCAACACCGCGGTGGCCGAGATCATGTTCGGCGACTTCGCCGCGCTCGCCTTCGACCAGCTGTGCAACTTCGCCGCCAAGTCGGTGTCGATGTACGGCTCGCGCCTGCCGCTGCGGATGGTCGTGCGCTGCCCCACCGGCGGCGGCCGGGGCTACGGCCCCACGCACAGCCAGAGCCTGCAGAAGCACTTCGTCGGCATGCCGGGCCTGGCGCTGTACGAGATGTCGCCCTTCCACGACAACCGCGAGGTGCTCGCGGCCATGGTGGACCGGGGCGAACCGTGCCTGTTCTTCGAGGACAAGATCCTCTACACCCGTCCGACGGGCCTGGCCGACCCGCTGTTCCGGGTGCGCCGCGACGGCGACCTGGCCGTGGTGGACCCGGACGTGCCCGAACTCGCCGCCCGCCCCGACTGTGTGATCGTCGCGCCGGGCGGGACGGCGCACCGGGCGCTGGGCGCGATGCGGTCGCTGCTGCTGGAGGAGGAGGTCTCCTGCCGGCTGCTGGTGCCGTCCCGGCTGTACCCGCTGGACGTCGAGGCGCTGCTGCCGCACCTCGGCGGGGTCGTGCTGGTCGCCGAGGAGGGCACCGCCGGCGGCACCTGGGGGAGCGAGGTCGCCCACCTGGTCCACCAGCGCGTCTGGGACCGGCTGCGGGGACCCGTCCGGCTGGTCTGCTCCCGGGCCTCGGTGATCCCCACCGCCGCCCACCTGGAGCGGGAGGTCCTGCTCAGCGAGTCCGATATCCACCGCGCCGTACGGGAGGCCCTGCGTGGCTGACGTCCTCGTCCCCAAGCTGAACAACCAGGACACCGAGTACCTGGTCGTGGAGTGGCTCGTCGGCGACGGCGAGCCGGTGCGCGCCGGTGAGGCGGTGGCGGTGCTGGAGACCTCCAAGGCCGCCGACGAGATCGAGGCGGCCGTCTCCGGGCGGCTGGTCCACGTCGCGGCCAAGGACGCCTGGGTCGCCCCGGGCGCCGTGCTGGCCCGCGTCGTCTCCGGGAACCCGGCCGGAAGCGCCGGATCCCCGTCCGCGCCGCCCGCCGGGACCGCGGAGGCGCCTGCCGCGCCGGGGGCCGGTGTCCCGGCCGGGGCGTCCGCGGGCTCTCCGGCCGGGGACGGGCCGCCGGATACGGCCGCCGCCTCCCTGATCACCGGCCCGGCCCGGGCCGCCATGGAGGAGCTGGGCGTCCCCGAGGACCGGGTGCTGGCGCTGGGACTGCCGCTGGTCCGCCGGGCGGACGTCGAACGCCTCGCCGGCGCGGAGGAGGACACCGCCGGACGGCACGAGCTGTCGAAGGTGCAGCGGGCCGTGGCGCGCGCCGTCGCCCTCTCCCACCGGACGGTCCCGGCCGCGTACACCGTGATGCGCTTCGACGTCGGCCGGGCGCTGGAGCGGGCGGGCGCGCTCACCCGCGAGGTGCGCAGGCCGGTCGGGCTGCCCGAGCTGTTCGTGCAGGCGGTGGCCGGCCTGCACGGGAGGTTCCCGCTGCTGTTCGCCTCCGTCGACGACACGCCCGGGGGCGCACCCGGAGGCACGGCCGGGGGTCCGCCCGGCCCGGCGGGGCCGGTGGTCCGGCTCTCCGCCGCCCCCCGCGTCGGGGTCACCTTAGACCTGGGCGAGGGCCTGTACGTGCCGGTCGTCCGCGAGACCGGCTCCCTGCGGGAGATCGCCGCCACGCTGATGCGCCACCGGCTGGCCGCCGCGTCCGGCGGCTTCCGGGAGCAGGATCTGACCGGGGCGAACATCACGGTCACCCTGCACACCGACGCCGACGTGGTCCTCGCCGTCCCGATCGTCCTGCCCGGCACGTCCGCCGCCCTCGCGGTGACCTCCCCGCGGCCGGAGACCGTCCTGGCCGCCGACGGCTCGGTGACGGTGCGGACCGTCGCCGACATCGGCCTGGCCTACGACCACCGCCTCGTCAACGGCCGGGACGCCGCACTGTTCCTGGCCGCCCTCCGCCGGGAGATCGAATGACCGAGACCACCTCGACCACGCCGACCACGCCGACCACGCCGGCCGCATCGGCCCCGGCTCCGTCCGTGCAGGCCGTACCGGCCTCGAAGCCGTCCGCGCCGCCTGTCCCGTCCGCGCAGTCCGCGCCGCCGGAACTGTCGGACGCCAAGCGGGCGCTGCTCGCCCGGCGGCTGCGGCGGCGGGAGGAGACCCGCGCCGTCGTCCCGCGCCCGTCCGGCACGGTCCCGCCGCTCTCCCACGCCCAGGAGCGCCTGTGGTTCCTGGAGCAGTACCGGCCGGGCCTGACCGCCTATACCGTCCCCGCCGTGGTGCGGCTGCGCTGCGCGCTGGACGAAGAGGCGCTGCGCCGGGCCCTGGAAGCGGTCGCCGCCCGCCACGAGGCGCTGCGGATGCGCTTCCCCACCACCGAGGACGGCGTCCCCGAGCTGGTGATCGACGACCCCGGCCCGGTCCGGCTGGACGTCGCCGAGGTCGCGGACCAGGACGCGGCGCTGGAGCGGTTCGACGCCGAGCTGGCCGTGCCGTTCGACCTGGAGCGCGGCCCGCTGCTCCGCGCGGTCCTGGCCCGGATCGCCCCGGACGACCACGTGCTGCTGGTGGCCGCGCACCACGCGGTCGTCGACGGCTGGTCCTACGACATCGTCTTCCGGGAGCTGCTCGCCCTGTACGACGGCGGGACCCTCCCGCCCCCGCCGGTCGGCTACGGCGACTACGCCGTCTGGCAGCGCGGGCGGGACCTGCGCCGCGAGATCGACCACTGGCGCGAGCGGCTGGCCGGGCTGCCCGCGCTCGACCTGCCGACCGACCGGCCGCGCCCGGCCGAGCAGGGCTACGACGGCGCCTCGCTCGCCGTCCGGATCGACGCCGGGCTCACCCGCCGCCTCGCCGACGTGGGCCGGGAGGTGAACGCGACGCCGTACATGACGCTGCTGGCGGCCTTCCAGGTGCTGCTGGCCCGCCACTCGGGGCAGACGGACTTCGGGGTCGGCTCCCCGGTGGCCGGGCGGAGCCTGCCCGAGCTGGAGGGCGTCGTCGGCATGTTCGTCAACACGCTGGTGCTCCGCGCGGACCTGGACGGCGACCCGCCGTTCACCGCGTTCCTGGGCCGCGTCAGGGAGCGCGCGCTGGACGCGTTCGCCCACGCCGAGCTGCCGTTCGACCGCCTGGTCACCGAGCTGAACGTGGAGCGCGACGTCAGCCGCGCACCGCTGGCCCAGGTCGCCTTCGCCCTGCAGAACTACGCCGACGGCGGGGACGACCCGCGGCTGGCCTACCTGCCGGCGCCGGTCAGGACCACCCGCCACGACCTGGCGCTGTACCTGTTCGAGACCCCCGAAGGGCTGGCCGGGCACTTCACCTACAACACCGAGCTGTTCGACGCGCAGACGGTGGAACGGCTGGCCGCCCGGTTCGAGACGCTGCTGCGCTCCGTCGTCGCGGCCCCCGACACCCCGGTGGGGGAGCTGTCGCTGCTCTCGGACGCCGAGCGGGACCTCGTGCTGGGCTTCGGGTCGGCCGCGGACCCGGAGCCGGCCGGCCACCGCCTGCTCGGCGACATCGTGGCCGCGCAGGCCGCGCTGACCCCGGACGCGACCGCCGTGGTCTGCGCGCCGCCCGCCGGGAGCACTTCTGCCGCGGGCCCGGACGGTTCCCCGGACGGGAGCCGGGGCGGCGTCCGGGACGGTTCCCCGGACGGGAGCCGGGGCGGCGTCCGGGATGGAACCCCGGACGGGATCCCGCCGGGCGGCGGCGCCCCCGCCTCCCTCACCTACGCCGGGCTGGACCGCCGGTCGAGGGCGATCGCCGCGCTGCTGCGCGGGCGGTACGGCGTCGGCCCCGACGTTCGGGTGGGCGTCCTGCTCGACCGCTCCACCGACCTGGCCGCCGCCGTCCTCGGCGTGCTGGCCGCGGGCGGCGCCTACGTCCCGCTCGACCCCAAGCAGCCGCGCGACCGGCTGGCCCACATGCTCGCCGACTCCGGGGCGGTCGCCGTCCTGACCTCCTCGGCCGGGCGCGGCCTGGTCCCGGACGGCCACCCGGTGGTCTGCCTGGACGCCGAGGAACTGGCGGAGACCGCGTTCGACGACCCCGGCACCACCCCCGACCACCTGGCCTACGTGATCTACACCTCGGGCACCACCGGGCGGCCCAAGGGCGTCGGGGTGCAGCACCGGCAGGTGCTGAACTACCTGGCCGGGGTCCGGGAGCGCTTCGCCGTCGAGCCGGGGTCGGTCTTCACCCTGCTCCAGTCGCTCTCCTTCGACTTCGGCGTGACGGTCTTCTACCTGTCGCTGCTCACCGGGGGAGAGCTGCACCTGCTCGACCCGCAGGCCCCGGTCGAGGAGCTCGCCGGGACGCTGGGCCGCACCGACTACCTGAAGATGACCCCCTCCCACCTCGCGTCGCTGCTCGCCGGGGCCGACCCCCGCGAGCTGCTCCCGCGCAGGCTGCTCATCCTCGGCGGCGAGGCCTCCACCTGGTCGTGGGCCAGGGAGCTGGCCGGGCACACGGCGGTGGCCAACCACTACGGGCCCACCGAGGCCACCGTCGGCGTGGCCACGCACGCCGTCACCGCCGCCCCCGGGACCGTCTCCGGGACCGCGCTGACCCTGCCGGTCGGCGGGCCGCTGCCCGGCGTCCGGCTGTACGTGCTGGACGAGCACCTGTACCCGGTCCCGCCCGGCATGACCGGGGAGATCCACATCGGCGGCGACCGCCTGGCCCGCGGCTACCTCGGGCAGCCGGGCCTGACCGCCGACCGCTTCCTGCCCGACCCGTACGGCGCGCCCGGCGCCCGCATGTACCGCACCGGCGACCTCGGCCGCTGGCTGCCCACGGGGGAGCTGTGCTTCCTGGGCCGCCGCGACCTGCAGGTCAAGGTCCGCGGCTACCGCGTGGAGCTGCCGGAGATCGAATCCGTCCTCACCGGCCTGGAGGGGATCGAGCAGGCCGTCGTGGAGCTGCGCGGAGACCGGCTGGTCGGCTACCTCGTCGGGGAGCGGACCCCCGTCGGGGAGCTGCGCGCCCGGCTCGCCGACCGCCTCCCCGACTACATGGTCCCGGGGCGCTTCGTCTGGCTGGACGAGCTGCCGCTGAAGTCGCACGGCAAGGTCGACCGGGCCCTGCTCCCCGATCCCGGCGACGAGCGCCCGGACCAGGAGGGCGGGTTCACGCCGCCCGGGACGCCGCTGGAGGAGGGCATCGCGCAGGTGTGGGCCGAGGTCCTGGGGCTGACCCGGGTCGGCGCGCTGGACGACTTCTTCGACCTGGGCGGGCACTCGCTGCTCGCCGCCCAGGTGGTCGCCCGCCTGCGCCGGGTCCTGCCCGACGGCGGGCGCCGCATCGGCATCCTGGACCTGTTCAAGCACCGGACCGTCCGCGGACTGGCCGGGCTCGCCGAGACCGCCGCCGGCGGGCCGCGCGCCCTCCTGCACCGCCTCACCCCGGTCCGGAGCACCACCACGACGCTGGTCTGCGTGCCGTACAACGGCGGGAGCGCGGCCGTCTACCAGCCGCTGGCCGACGCGCTGCCGCAGGACTGGGCGCTGCACGCGGTGGCCGTCCCCGGTCAGGAGCTGGGGCTCGCCGAGGAGACCAGGCCGGTCGCCGAGGTGGCCGAGGGCTGCGCGGCGGAGATCCTCGCCGGCATCCGGGGCCCGGTCGTGCTGTACGGCCACTGCGGGCTCGGCGTCATGCTCACCGTGGAGATCGCCCGGCGGCTGGAGGCCGCGGGGCGGCCCGTCGAGGCCGTCTACCTGGGTGGGATCTTCCCCTTCGCCCGGCCCTCCTCCCTGCTGGGCCGGATCGCCGACCTGGCCGACCGGTTCCGCAGCGACCAGGCGTGGGCCAACGCGCTGCGGGCCGCCGGGCTCGACGTCGACGAGCTCAGCCGCGAAGAACTCAAGATGATCATCGACAACCGGCGGGAGGGTACCCGGGAGACCGAGCGCTACTTCACCCGGCTGCTCGCCGAGGGCGTCGAACCGCTCCGGGCGCCGATCGTCTCCGTCGTGGGCGAACGCGACCCGGCGACGGAGTTCTACC
The DNA here is from genome assembly GCF_014647955.1 of Planomonospora antibiotica. Taxonomy (NCBI): domain Bacteria; kingdom Bacillati; phylum Actinomycetota; class Actinomycetes; order Streptosporangiales; family Streptosporangiaceae; genus Planomonospora; species Planomonospora antibiotica. The sequence goes on from NZ_BMQE01000010.1 coordinate 173,957, forward strand.
AGGAGCGCTACCCCGAGTGGCACCTGCTGTCCGGCTCCGCCGCGCTGGTCGTCCTCGACGAGGCGGGGCACTTCTACCTGAAGTACCGCGCCGGGGAGCTGGCCGCCGTCGTCACCGCCGTCCACCCGGCCGTCGCCTCCGGCGACACCGCGGCGCTGGGCCGTACCGACCGGTCGACCTGGTGGCTGGAGGGCGTCTCGCGGCGTTCCCCGGTCACCTCGGACGGTCCGGTCACCTCGGACGGTCCGGTCGCCTCGGCTTCTCCGGTCACCCCGGACGGCGTGAATCCGTCGGATCCGCCGGGTGCGCAGGTCCGGCCGGGAGGGGAGTCCCGGCCGGAACAGGGCCGGTACGGAGCCGGGACGCCCGCCGGACCGGCGCCGAGCATGAAGCGGTTCGGCGCGGTGGCCGCCGGACAGCTCGTGTCGATCATCGGATCCTCGCTGACCGAGTTCGCGGTCCCGCTGTGGATCTACGTCACCACCGGGTCGCTCGTGGACTTCGCGCTCTTCTCGGTCCTGGCGCTGCTGCCCGGCATGCTGGTCTCCCCGCTCGCGGGCGCGCTCGTCGACCGCCACGACCGGCGGCGCGTCATGCTCGCCGGCGACGTCGGCGCGTTCGGCACGCAGCTCGCCCTCGGTGTGCTGCTGTGGACCGGCAACCTGCAGATATGGCACGTCTACCCGCTGCTGGCGATCCTCTCCGTCGCACTCGCCTTCCAGCGGCTGGCCTACAACTCCGCCATCCCGCAACTCGTCCCCAAGCGCTTCCTCGGCCACGCCAACGGCGTGGTCCAGATGGTCACCGGTACGGCGCAGCTCGTGGTCCCGCTGGTCGCGGTCGGGCTGATGGCGGTGATCGGCCTGGAGGGCATCCTCGTCGTGGACGTCGTCTCCTACGTGTTCGCGATCACGGTCCTGCTCCTGGTCCGCTTCCCGAAGACGATGGCGTGGCGGCGCCGCGAGTCGCTGACCGCCGAGATGGTCGAGGGCTGGCGCTTCTCCTGGGGGAACCCGTGGTTCCGCGGGATGCTCCTCTTCTTCGTGGTGCTGAACGTCTTCCTGTCCCCGCTGTTCCTGCTCGTCTCGCCGCTCGTGCTGGGCTTCGCCACGCTCGACGACGTGGGGCGCGTCGCGTTCTGCGGCGGGCTGGGCGTGCTGCTCGGCGGCCTGGTGATGACGGTGTGGGGCGGCCCGCGCCGCCTGCGGATGCGCGGCGTCCTGCTCGCCACCCTCGCCCTCGGCGTCTTCTGCCTGGTCACCGGCTTGCAGGAGAACCTGGTGGTCATCGCGGCGGGCGCGTTCGGCATGTCGTTCTGGCTGACCGTGCTCAACGGCGTCTACGCCACGATCGTCCAGGTCAAGGTGCCGCAGCGGTTCCACGGCCGGGTCATGGCGCTCAACCAGCTCGTCGCCTGGTCCACCCTGCCGATCGGCTTCGGCCTGGTCGCGCCGTACGGCACCGCCCTGTTCGAACCGCTGCTGCTGCCCGGCGGCCCGCTGGCCGGCACCGTCGGCGCCGTCATCGGCACCGGTGAGGGCCGCGGCATCGGCCTGATGTACGTGCTGTTCGCGGTGGCGATCGCGGTGACCGCGCTGGTCGCCATGCGGACCCGGACCCTGTCCCGGTTCGACGCCGACATGCCGGACGCGCTCCCGGACGACCTGGTCGGCCTCCAGGCGGTCCAGGAGCGTGCGGAGCCGGCCGGTGCGGTGGAGCCCGCGGAGCCCGCCGCGACGGTGAGCGCGCTCCGCAGGTGAGCCCGCGGCGACGGTGAGCGCGCTCCGGAGGTGAGCCCGCCGCGACGGTGAGCGCGTCCCGGGTGGCCGTGTCCCGGGACGGGCCCGCCGCGGCCTCGGTGCGGGCGGCGGCGCGAAGCGCTCCGGCGTCGTAACCTGAGCGGGTGGGGCGTTTACGCGGCGGCGAGGCGGGCGGTCACGACGGGCTGCGGCGCCACCTGACCGGGGGGACGGGCGGTCACCGGCTGAGGTTCGGTTCCGGCGCCGCGGGGATCGAGCGTCTGGAGGCGTCGCTGATCGGCGAGGGGTTCGCGCCGCACCGGCACGACACCTACGCGATCGGGGTGACCCTGGCGGGCGTGCAGACGTTCCGTTACCGCGGCGAGCTGCGGCACTGCCTGCCCGGCGACTGGCACGTCCTGCACCCCGACGAGGTGCACGACGGCATGCCGGGCACGGACGAGGGCTTCGGCTACCGGATCCTCTACGTCGACCCGTTCCTCGTGCAGCAGGCGCTGGGTGGGCGGCCGCTGCCGTTCGTCGCCGATCCGGTCGTGCGGCGTCGCGACGTGCGCCCGCCGCTGTCGGCGTTCCTGCGGCGCATCGACGAGCCACTCGACGACTTCGAGAGGCTCGACGTGGCGCTGCTGGTAGCGGACCTGCTGGAAAGGCACTCCGCCCCCCGCCCGGGCAGGCGGGCCGGGCTGGCGCTGGAAGCGCTGTCGCGCGTGCGCGAACTGGTCACCGAAGATCCGGTGACCAGGCGCTCCGTCGAGGAGCTCGAGCGGATCTCGGGGCTGGACCGGTGGACGCTCGCCCGCCAGTTCCGCGCCGCGTTCGGCACCAGTCCGACCCGCTTCCGCACGATGCGGCAGCTGGACCGGGTGCGCCGGACGCTGCGCGACGGCACGCCGCCCCGCGAGGCCGCGCTGGAGGCGGGCTTCGCCGACCAGAGCCACATGACCAGGATGTTCAAGCGGGCGTACGGCATGACGCCGGGAGCGTGGACCGCGGCGCTCGCCGGGCCGTGACCCCGGTCCGCGGGCTCCCGCGAGCCGGGCCGTGACCCCGGCCTGCGGGCTCCCGCGAGCCGGGACGGGGCGGCGCCGGACCGGCGGCCGTCACCGTGCCCCTTCCGTCGCCGGTCCCTCCGGCCGGGAGGTCCTGGCCTCGATGGCATGGATGACGGCTGCCATGTCCGATTCGCCGTGTCCCAGCGTGAGCGTCTCACCGAACAGGGCCAGGCAGACGTCCAGCAGGGGCGAGGCCGTCCCCGAACCGCGGGCGGCCTCCGCGATCAGCCGGTTGTTCTTCAGCACGTCGGCGATCGCCGCCTGAGGGCTGAAATCGCGTCCGGTGAGCTTGGCGGCCTTCGTCCGGGAGACGGTGCTGGCCATCGGTCCGGAGCCGAGCACGTGCAGGAACACCTCCGGGTCGAGGCCGTGCCGGTCGGCGAAGTGCACGGCTTCGGCGAGGCCGGTCACCATCGTGATCAGGAACAGGTTGACCGCGAGCTTCGTCAGCGACGCCGACGGGACGGCGCCGCACACGACCGTCTCGTGGCACATCGGCCGGAGCAGCGGCCGGACCTCCTCGACGGCATCCGGTTCCCCGGCGAGCATCGCCACCAGCCGCCCGGCCTCGGCGGGTCCGCGCGACCCCGACACCGGAGCCTCGACGTAGTCCCCTCCGGCGGCGCGGACGTCGGCCTCCAGCGCGGCCGAGTAGCCGGGCGCGGTCGTTCCCATGTGGACGACGACGTGCCCGGCGACCTTCGCCGCGAACCGGGGTGTCCCGCGCTCCAGTACGGCGTCGATCGCAGCCTCGTCCGCCAGCATCAGCACCACCACGCGGGCCCGTTCGAACACCTCGGCGGGGCTCGCCGCCACTCCCGCGCCGGCTGCGCGCAGGACGTCGCACCGGCCGGGGGAGCGGTTCCAGACGACGAGGCGCGTGCCCGCGCGGGCCAGATTGAGCGCCATGGGCCGGCCCATGAGCCCGAGACCGAGGAAACCCACGTCCATCCACCCGCACCTCCGCCGCACCCCGCGGCGGGGCACCGGCGGGAACAGTTGTAGCGGAGGGCGGCGGCACCGGTCTTGAACGGTTGTGCAGGCATCCCCGGCGACCGCGCCCGCCGGGGGACCGGAACGCGCGCCGCCCGCCGGTGCGTCACGGCGGAATCGCCTCGACGGCCCGCCGCAGGCGGTGCAGGACGGACGCGAGCCCGTCCAGCGGCGGAGTGCCCAGCGCCAGCCGGAGCGCCCGGGGACGGCGAGGACCGGTGGCGAACGCATCGGAGGTGGACACCAGGATCCCTTCCTCCGCGAGCACGGCCGCGACATGGTCGGGACGCTGGTGGGGCTCCAGGCCGAGCCACACGATGTAGGACGCCGGGTGCGCCACGACGTCCATGCCGGCGAGCGCGTCCCGGGCGATGTCCTGCCGGGCGGCGGCGTCCTCGCGGCGCGCCCGCTCCAGCTGCGCGACCGTGCCGTCGGTGATCCAGCCGGTGGCGAGGGCGGTGACGAGGGCGGGCACGCTCCACGCCGCCGCGCGCAGGCTCCTGGTGACGGCCTGGACGTGCCGGTCGGGGAGTACGGCGAAGCCGAACCGGAGCCCGGTCGCCACGTTCTTGGACAGACCGGCGACGTAGCAGGTGCGTCCGGGGGCCAGGGCCTGGAGCGGAGGGGGCGGTGCGGCCTCGAGGAACGCGTACGTGCCGTCCTCGATGATCACGCAGTCGGCGGTGCGGGCGACGGCGACGAGGTCGGCGCGCTGCTCCCGGTCGAGTACCCAGCCGAGCGGGTTGTGCACGGTGGGGATCGTGTAGATCGCACGGACCGGCCGGGTACGGCACAGCCGGTCGAGGGCGGCGAGGTCGGGGCCGGCCGCCGTCACCGGGATCGGGGCGAGGTCGAGGCCCTGCGCCGCGGCGAGGAGCCTGATGCCGGGGTAGCTGAGCGCGTCGACGGCCAGGAGGTCGCCGGGCCGGGTGAGGGCCCGCAGCGTGACGTCGAGCGCCTGCTGGGTGCCACCCGTCAGCAGGACGTTCGCCGGCGCGACGTCGATCCCGCGGCCGAGCAGGTAGGCGGCCACGACCGCGCGGTCGCCGCTGCGCCCGCCCGGCGGATGCTGACGCAGCAGCGACTCGACCTCGCCCGACGTGGAAAGGGCCCGCAGGGCCGTACGCAACCGGTCGCCCTGATCCGGGGCCAGGGGCTGGTTGAACGACAGGTCGGCCACCCGCGGCGCCGGCAGGGCACGCGACGGCTCCGGCCCGTCGTAGCCGGACCGGTGCCGGACGAACGTCCCGCGTCCCGGCTCTCCCGTGACCAGCCCCATCGCGGCCAGCTCGGCGTAGACCCGGGTGGCCGTGGCCAGGGCGATCCGGCGCTCGCGGGCGAGGCCGCGGTGCGTCGGGAGCCGGGTGCCCGCCGGGATCGCGCCGGCGCGGATCGCCGCGGCGAGCTCGTCGACGATGCGCCGGTAGGACGGTGGCCGCATGCCGGACCTTGTATCTAGGACGATTAATGGATCGTCCTAGATTACGCCTCCTAGGCTCGGTGCGACTCGCCTCACCGAACGGAGCGCCGGGCATGACCGTCCACATCGACCGGAACGACCACCTGATCACGATCACCATCGATCGGGAACGGAAACTCAACGCGCTCGACTACCCGACGATCGACGCGCTGCTCGCCGCACTCGACCGCATCGACTCCGACGACTCGGCCCGCGCGGTCATCGTGACCGGTGCCGGCCGCAGGGCGTTCAGCGCGGGCGCGGACATCCCGTCCGTCGCGGCGAGCATCGCGGGCGGGACCGAGCGCGCCCTGCGCGAGGTGGTCCGGCGGGGCCACGCGCTGACCCGGCGGATCGAGGAGTTCCCGAAGCCTGTGATCGTCGCCGTCAACGGTCTCGCCTACGGCGGCGGCTGCGAGATCACCGAGGCCGCCCCGCTCGCGATCGCCGCCGAGCACGCGACGTTCGCCAAGCCGGAGATCGCCCTCGGCTTCCCCCCGCCGTTCGGCGGCTCCCAGCGGCTGCCGCGCCACGTCGGCCGCAAGCGCGGCCTCGAGATGATCCTGACCGGGGACCCGATCCCCGCCGCGCGGGCCGCCGACATCGGCCTGGTCAACGCCGTCGTACCGGCCGACGACCTCCTCGATGCCGCGCGGGACCTGGCCGCCCGGATCGTACGGCATGCGCCGACGGCCGTGGCGGCCTGCCTGCGCGCGGTCACGCGCGGCGTCAACCTGCCGATCGACGAAGGACTGGCCGTCGAGGCCGGCTGCTTCGCCGGCACCGTGCCCACCGACGGCGTGCGGAACGGCCTGCGCCGGTTCCTCGGCCGCTCGGCTGCTTCCGCCTGAGGCCTGTCCTGTGGATCCTCCTCCATGAACCACAGGACACAGGCCTCAGGCCCGCAGGCGCAGCCCGCGGGGGGTCGGGTGGAACCCGGCGGCCTCCAGTGCGGCGGCCAGCGGGGAGTCGTTGATCGCGGCCCCGTCGGCGCGCTCCACCGTGAGCTTGCCGAGCGCGCCGTCCCGCACGGCCAGCGCCAGGGCGTCGACGGCGGGCCGGACGCGGTCGTCGTCGGCGAACGACAGCAGGGTCTTGCCGCCGCGCTCGACGTAGAGCACCAGATGCCCGTCGACCAGCACCACCAGGGCGCCCGCCTTCCGCCCGGGCTTGTGGGACACGTCCCCCGGATGCGCGGGCCACGGCAGTGCCGCGCCGTACGGGTTGGCCGGGTCGGCGGAGGCGAGCACCACGGCCCGCCGCCCGTCGCCGCCGCCCCGGCGGGCGGGCGCGTCCCATGGGCCGGCCTCCGGTCCGGAGGGGGGAGCGGCGCCCCACGGGCCGGCCGATCCCCGCCCGCGGTCGGCGGGCGGGCCGGGGGCGCTCCACGGGTCGGTCGTCCCCGGCGGTGCGGGTGCGTCCCAGGGCGCCGGAGGCGGCGGGGAGGAGGTCGCGCGCATGCGGTCGACGGCCCCCGGCAGGGCGAACTGGGCGCCGCCCAGGCCCTCGACGAAGTAACCGCGGCGGCACCGGCCGCTCTCCTCGAACGCGCGCAGCACCTGGTAGACCGCGGAGAACCCGCCCGGCAGCCGCTCGGCCGCGACCGCGCCCCGGGTCACCACGCCGTGCCGTTCCAGCAGCGCCTCCGCCTGGGCGTGCGCCCGCTGGGTGGCGTCCTCGGCCGGGGCGGGCAGCAGCCACCAGCGTCCGCCCACGGTCGGCGGGCCGCTCCGGGTGGGCAGCACCGCCCGCCGCCTGCGGGTGGACGCCGGGCGGTGCGCGGGCCGCCCGGTGCCGAGCACCGCCCGCAGCGGGGCCAGGGTGTCGCCGGTGACCCGTCCCGCCCACACCAGGTCCCACACCGCCGCCACCAGGGCCCGGTCGTCGGGGACCTCCCCGGACAGGGTGCCGGTCCGGCCCGCCAGCTCGCGGAAGAACAGCGCGCCCCCGCCGGCGAGGACCTCCAGGACCGCCTCGTGCAGCGGGGTCGTGGTGATCTCCAGAGGGGCGGGGAGCAGCAGCGGGGCGGTGTCGGCGAAGTAGAGGGAGACCCAGCCGTCCCCGCCGGGCAGCGACCCCTGCCCGGCCCAGACCACCTCGCCGGAGGAGGTCAGCCCGTCCAGCAGGGACGGGTCGTAACCCGGTACCCGGGAGGGCAGGACCAGCGTCTCCAGCGCCGAGGCGGGCACCGCCGCGCCCTGGAGCCGCTCGACGGCGTCCACCAGCGCGTCGACCGGCGGCCTGCCCCGGCGCGCGGCGCCGGTGATCCCGTGCCAGGCGGGGGAGAACGCGGCCAGCGCCTCCGGCGGGACCGGCTCGACCTCCTTGCGGAGCCGGGCCAGCGACCTGCGGCGCAGCATGCGCAGCACGCCCGCGTCGCACCACTCCTCGCCCCGGCCGCCGGGCCGGAACTCGCCGCTCACCACGCGGCCGGCGCCCGCCAGGCGGCGCAGCGCGTCAGCGACGACGGCCGGGCCCAGCCCGAACCTGGCCGCGGCGGCGGCGGCGGAGAAGGGGGCGCGCGTGCGGGCGTGCCGGGACAGGAGGTCGCCGAGCGGATCGTCCACCGGCTCCAGGAAGGCGTGCGGCAGGCCCACCGGGAGCGGCGTGCCGAGCGCGTCGCGCAGCCGGGCGGCGTCCTCGACCGCGGCCCACTGCTCCTGCCCCGCCACCCGCACCCGGATCGCCCGCCGGGCCGCCTCCAGGCCGTCCAGCCAGGCCGGGTCGCCCCCGCGCAGGCTCACGTCGGCGGGGACCAGGGGGCCGTGGGAGCGGAGCAGGTCGGCGACGTCCTCGGCGTCGCGGAGCGGCCGGTCCAGCCGGGCCAGCTCGCGCTCGGTGTCGGCGATCACGTCGGGATCGAGCAGCTCGCGCAGGTCGGCCTGGCCGAGCAGCTCGGCCAGCAGGCCGGTGTCGAGCGCGAGCGCCTGCGCGCGGCGCTCGGCCAGCGGGGCGTCCCCCTCGTACATGAACGCGCCGACGTAGCCGAAGAGCAGGGACGCCGCGAACGGCGACGCCTGGGACGTCTCCACCTCGACCAGCCGCACCCGCCGCGCCGCGACGTCCCGCATGAGGCGGACCAGTCCCGGCACGTCGAACACGTCCTGCAGGCACTCGCGCATCGTCTCCAGCACGACCGGGAACGAGCCGTAGCGGCCGGCCACGCCCAGCAGGTGGGATGCCCGCTGCCGCTGCTGCCAGAGCGGGGTCCGCCTCCCCGGGCTGCGGCGCGGCAGCAGCAGGGACCGCCCGGCGCACTCGCGGAACCGGGAGGCGAACAGCGCCGAGCCGCCGAGCTCCTCGGTGACGATCCGCTCGATCTCCTCGGGGTCGAAGACCGCGACGTCCGAGGGCGGGTCGGAGAGCGTGTCGGGGATGCGCAGCACGATCCCGTCGTCGGAGTGCACGGCCTGCACGTCGACGCCGTAGCGCTCGCGCAGCCGCCGCCCGATCGCCAGCGCCCACGGGGCGTGCACCCGCGCGCCGTACGGCGAGTGCACCACCACGCGCCAGTCGCCCAGCTCGTCGTGGAACCGCTCGACCACGAGGGTGCGGTCGTCCGGCACGTATCCGGTGGCCTCGCGCTGCTCGGCCAGGTAGGACAGCAGGTTGGCCGCGGCGAAGCCGTCCAGGCCCGCCGCCCTGACCCGGGCCGGCGCGGCCTCGGCGTCCGCCGCGGACAGCTCGCGCAGGAAGGCGCCGATCGCCCGGCCCAGCTCGGCCGGGCGGCCCGGGGTGTCGCCGTGCCAGAAGGGCAGCTTGCCCGGCTGCCCGGGGGCGGGGGAGACCAGCACCCGGTCGGCCGTGATGTCCTCGATCCGCCAGGAGGTCGCGCCCAGCACGAAGACGTCGCCCGCCCGGGACTCGTAGACCATCTCCTCGTCCAGCTCGCCGACCCGGGAGGCCTTCTCCCCGACGAGGAACACGCCGTACAGGCCCCGGTCGGGGATCGTGCCGCCGCTGGTGACGGCCAGCCGCTGGGAACCGGGCCGCCCCTGCAGGACGCCGGTGACCCGGTCCCAGACGACGCGCGGGCGCAGCTCGGCGAACTCCTCGCTGGGGTAGCGCCCGGCGAGCATGTCGAGCGTCGCCTCCAGCGCGCTGCGCGGCAGCGTCCGGTACGGCGCGGCGCGGCGGACCACCGCCTCCAGCTCGTCGACGGTCCACTCCTCCAGCGCGGTCATCGCGACGATCTGCTGGGCGAGCACGTCGAGCGGGTTGCGCGGGTAGCGCAGCTCCTCGATCTCGCCCCGCTTCATCCGCTCGGCCACCACGGCCGTCTGGACCAGGTCGCCGCGGTATTTGGGGAAGATCACCCCGCGTGAGACCGCGCCCACCTGGTGCCCGGCCCGGCCGATGCGCTGCAGGCCGCTCGCCACGCTCGGCGGCGCCTCCACGCACGCGACCAGATCGACCGAGCCCATGTCGATGCCGAGCTCCAGGCTGGAGGTCGCCACCACGGCGGGCAGCCGCCCGGACTTGAGCGCCTCCTCGATCTGGGCGCGCTCCTCCTTCGACACCGAGCCGTGGTGGGCCCGCACGATCTCCGGCGGCGCTCCCGCGCCCGTCCCCGCCTGGGCCATCATCTCGGCCGGGGTGGAGATCGGGGCGGGGGGCCGGGGGAAGCCCCCGGACCAGTGGACCGGCTCCGGACCGGCGGGGGAGGAGCCGCTCCCGGCGGCGGACCGCTCGGCGGCCAGTTCGTTGAGACGGGCGCAGAGCCGTTCGGCGAGCCGGCGGGAGTTGGCGAACACGATCGTCGAGCGGTGGCCGCCGATCAGGTCGAGGAGCCGCTCCTCGACGTGCGGCCAGATCGTCCGCCGGGCCGGCCGCCGCTCCGGCCAGGCGTCGTCGCCGGCGTCCGGCCGGGGCGCGGTGTCGAGCTCGGTCATGTCCTCGACCGGGACGACGACCTCGACCTCGACGACCTTCTCCGAAGGCGGCTGCACCACGGTCGCGGGGCGGGGCCCGCCGAGGAACGCGGCCACCTCGCTCACCGGGCGCACGGTGGCCGACAGGCCGATGCGCTGCGCGGGGCTCGGGAGCAGGGCGTCGAGCCGCTCCAGGCTGAGGGCCAGGTGCGCGCCGCGCTTGGTGGCCGCCACCGCGTGGACCTCGTCGACGATGACGGTCTGCACGCCGCGCAGCGCCTCGCGGGCCTGGCTCGTCAGCAGCAGGAACAGCGACTCCGGGGTGGTGATGAGGATGTCGGAGGGCCGGGCCGCGAACCTGCGGCGCTCCTCGGCGGAGGTGTCGCCGGACCGGATCGCCACCGAGATCTCCGGCACCGGCAGGCCGAGCCGCCGGGCGGTCTGCTCGAGCCCGGTCAGCGGCGCGCGCAGGTTGCGCTCGACGTCCACCGCCAGGGCCTTGAGCGGCGAGACGTAGAGCACCCGGCACCGCGGGGGAGCCCCGTCGTCCTCCGCCGTGCCCTTCGCACCGCCGCCCTTCGCCCGGGAGCGCCGCCGCCCGTCCGGGGCGGCCGCCGTCTCCCCGGGCCCCCCGGGCCCGGCGTCCCGCGCGGCGGCCGGGGTCTCCGCGCCGATCGCGGCCCGCGGGCCTGCCGGGGCCTGCGCACGCGGGCCCGCCGTGCGCTCGGCGGCCAGGCGGTCGAGGGACCACAGGAACGCGGCCAGGGTCTTGCCGGACCCGGTCGGCGCGACCACCAGGGTGTTGTCCCCCCGGGCGATCGACTCCCACGCCCCCTGCTGGGCGGCGGTCGGCGCGGCGAAGGCCCCGGCGAACCATTCCCTGGTCACCTGGGTGAAGTGGTCGAGCGCTGATCCGGTCACGGTTCCATACTGCCGGGCGGCACCGACAGAACCGGCTCCGCCCGGCAACCGTACGGGACGGAGAAAAACCCCTGTTGTGATGTCCATAATGGCTATTGGTTGTTTTAACTGTTTTATCTCCATACTTCTCGGGTGCACAGCTACGACGAGCGCCTGACGAACCTGGTCTTCGACTACATGAGGGACCGGCTCTCCCTTGATCCCGTCCCCCTCGACCACCCCGGGATCAAGGACAAGCTCGACGCGGCGCTGGACGGGATCATCACCGCCGCGGGCACCGACCCCGGGAAGGTCCTGGACGTCTACGCCACGCAGCTGGCCCCGGCGGTCATCTCCGCCGACAGCCCGCGCTTCCTGTCCTTCATCCCGGCCGCGCCGACCAAGGCCGCGCTCCTGTTCGACATGGTCGTCTCCTGTGCCTCGCTGCAGGGCATCTCCTGGCTGGAGGCCTCCGGCGCGATCGCCGCGGAGAACCAGGTCCTGCGCCTGCTCGCCGACCGGGCCGGGATGCCCGCCGGAGCGGGCGGCTGCTTCGTCTCCGGCGGCTCGGCGGGCAACCTCTCCGCCCTCGTCGTGGCCCGCGACACCGCCCGGCGCACCCGCCCCGCGGGACGCCTGCGCGTCGCGGTCAGCGACCAGGCGCACTCCTCGATCTCCAACACCCTGCGCATCATCGACGTGGACGCCCTCGTCGTGCCCTCCCTCGACCACCGCCTGACCGGCGACGCCCTGCGCGCCGCCCTCGCCGCCGACCCCGATCCGTCGGACGTGATGGCCGTGGTCGCCACCTCCGGCACCACCAACGCCGGGATCATCGACGATCTGGCCGGGGTCGCCGAGGTCGCCCGCGAGCACGGCCTCTGGTTCCACGTGGACGGCGCGTACGGCGGCGCGGGCCTGTTCGCCCCCTCCGTCCGCCACCGCTACGCCGGGATCGAGCACGCCGACTCCTTCGTCGTGGACCCGCACAAGTGGCTGTTCGCGCCCTTCGACTGCGCGGCGCTGCTCTACCGCGAGCCCCGCCTGGCCCGCGCCGTGCACACCCAGGACGCCTCCTACCTCGACGTCCTGCACACGGGGGGCGACGAGTGGAACCCGACCGACTACGCCTACCACCTGACGCGCCGGGCCAGGGGCCTGCCGCTCTGGTTCTCCCTGGCGGTCAACGGCACGGACGCCTACACCGAGGCCGTAGAGAAGGGCCTCTCCCTGGCCCGCGACACCGCGCGGCTGATCGACGGGACCCCGCACCTGGAGCTGATCCGCGAACCGGAGCTGTCGGCGGTGCTGTTCCGCCGGACCGGGTGGACCGCGCAGGACTACCACGAGTGGTCCGAGCGGCTGCTCGCCGGGCAGATCGGCTTCGTCACCCCGACCGGGTGGGAGGGCGAGACCGTCGCCCGGTTCGCGTTCCTGCACCCGGGCACGTCCATGGAGATCGTGGAGGAGATCCTCGCCACCATGGCGTGACGGCGTGACGGCGTGACGGCGTGACGGCGTGACGGCGTGACGGCGTGACGGGGTGACGGCGTGACGGCCGGGCGGCGCGGGGCCGCGACGCCGGACCGGCGGCGGTCTCCGCGGTGTGACGGCCGTGATCCGCCGGGACGGGACGGCCCGGAGTGACGGGCGGGAGTGACGGTGGCATGACGGTCCGGAAAGGTTGAGCCACTCCCGGTACGGAGAGATAGCTCAGACACGGCACGGCGGGCAACCGGCACACGGAGATGATGGGTCAGGCGATGAGCATCGACTATCCGGCGATCGAGACGGCGCGTGAGCGGATCAGGGCCGAGCACCTGCGGGCGCACCGCCCGCCCAGCAGCGCCCGGGGGATGCACCACTTCGCCCTGATCTGCTCCGACGCCGAGCGGACGATCGCCTTCTACCAGGACCTCCTGGAGTTCCCCCTCACCGAGATCTTCGAGAACCGCGACTACCGGGGTTCCAACCACTTCTTCTTCGACATCGGCAACGGCAACCTGCTGGCCTTCTTCGACTTCCCCGGCCTGGACCTCGCCCCCTACGCGGAGGTCCTCGGCGGCCTCCACCACATCGCGATCTCGGTGGACCCGTCGACGTGGGAGCGGCTGCGGGGCAGGCTGGAGGCCGCGGGCGTGCCGCACCAGATCGAGAGCGGCGCCTCGATCTACTTCCGCGACCCCGACGGGACGCGCCTGGAGCTGCTCGCCGACCCCCTCGGCGAGATGTACGGCTCCCACGTCATCTGAGGACGGATCCCGTCGCAGTCCGGTCACGTCCCCCGGGGATCCATACTGGAGGGATGCGCCTGTCGGATTTCTGGAACCGGATGAAGCTGCACTTCGGTGATCCCTACGCCGAGTCGTGGGCCCGCGACTACGTCATCGCGGAGCTGGGCGGCCGCACGGTGGCCCAGGCGCTGGCCGACGGCATCGCGGCCAAGGAGGTCTGGCACGCGGTCTGCGGAGTGGTGAGCGTCGACTCCCGGCTGCGGTAGGGCGGCGGCCGATCCCCGGCCGCGCGGCGGACGGAGCCGGCCGAGGCCCGGACGGGGCGTCCGCTCCCGTGAAGGACGCCCCCTCTTCTTCCGGTGACCGGCTCCGCGCCGCCGGGCTCAGGGGTCGGGGGCCTCCTCCAGCGACTTGCCGATCAGCCCGGCCGCGTGGGCCGGATCACCGGTGCCCTCCTGGCCGCTGGGGGACCACAGGAAGAGCCAGCCGTCCTGGGCGGGGGTGGCGAAGACGATCGTCTGCCTCCCGGTGCCGGGGTGCCACACCCACAGCACGGGATCGCCGCCTCCGAGCATGCGGCCGACCAGCCCCCGCCCGGGGAGCTCCGCGGACAGGGACTCGAGGTGGGCCAGGCGTTGCCTGCTGAACGTATCGGTCACGCGGAAGCACCTTCTGGTTCGTTTTCGCTCCAGGATTCCCCCAGGTCAGCCGGGTCACAACAGGTCTGACGGAATGCCCGGGAATGTCACCCGGGGGAGCGGGCGGCGGCGCGGCGGGGGGCCGTGCTCCGGTGGGACGGGTGATGCGGTCGAGCCTCGATCGAACAGCCGTTCGGCTATATTGGACGGGTCAGCCCTAGTGGCGTGCTCTCCGGAAAATGTCGGTGGCACCCCGTAGCTTTCTGGCAACACCGATCCGACCCACAACCCTCCAGGGGGCTCCCAGTGGCAGCTAACGACCGCGAGAAGGCGCTCGAGACCGCGCTCGCTCAGATCGAGCGGCAGTTCGGCAAGGGCTCCGTCATGCGTCTCGGCGACGAGACCCGCGCACCCATCGAAGTGATCCCGACCGGATCCATCTCCCTCGACGTCGCGCTCGGCATCGGCGGGCTCCCGCGCGGTCGCATCGTCGAGATCTACGGCCCGGAGTCCTCCGGTAAGACCACCGTCGCGCTGCACGCGGTGGCCAACGCCCAGCGCGCGGGCGGCATCGCCGCGTTCATCGACGCCGAGCACGCCCTCGACCCGGATTACGCCAAGAAGCTGGGCGTCGACACCGACGCGCTGCTCGTCTCCCAGCCCGACACCGGCGAGCAGGCGCTGGAGATCGCCGACATGCTGATCCGGTCGGGCGCCGTCGACCTGCTGGTCATCGACTCGGTCGCGGCCCTGGTGCCCAAGGCCGAGATCGAGGGCGAGATGGGCGACAGCCACGTCGGCCTCCAGGCCCGCCTGATGTCGCAGGCCCTGCGCAAGGTCGCCGGCGCGCTCAACAGCACCGGCACCACCGCGATCTTCATCAACCAGCTCCGCGAGAAGATCGGCGTCATGTTCGGCTCGCCCGAGACCACGACCGGTGGAAAGGCGCTGAAGTTCTACGCCTCGGTCCGTCTCGACATCCGCCGCATCGAGACGCTGAAGGACGGCACCGAGGCGGTCGGCAACCGCACCCGGGTGAAGGTCGTCAAGAACAAGATGGCCCCGCCCTTCCGGGTGGCCGACTTCGACATCCTGTACGGCGTCGGCATCTCCCGTGAGGGCGGCCTGATCGACATGGGCGTCGAGCACGGCTTCGTCCGCAAGTCCGGCGCCTGGTACACCTACGAGGGCGACCAGCTCGGCCAGGGCAAGGAGAACGCCCGCAACTTCCTGCGCAACCACCCCGACACGGCGAACGAGATCGAGAAGAAGATCAAGGAGAAGCTCGGCGTCGGCCCGCGGGTGGACGCCCCCGCCACCCCGCCGCCCGCCGCCCCCGCGGCTCCGGCGGCTCCCGCCGCCTCCGGCCGGGGCTCCAAGGCGGCCGCCGCGGCCAAGCCCGGTGACGCCTGATCCGGGCCGAGGGATGGTCAAGGACCTCGGCCTGAAGACCGGGGCCTCCACACTGGAGGCGACCGGTGACGGGACCTGACTCCGGTCCGGTCGGTGAGACCGGACCGGGAGACTGGGGGGCCTGGCCTGACCGGCCCGAGCCCGGTCCCGCCCGGACGGGCCGGCGCGGCGGCCGGAAGCGGCGCGGCGCGCCGGAGGGCGGCCCGGGAAGCGGGGCCCGGGACGCGGGCGGAGGGCCCTTCCCCGACGGCCCCGTCGAGGGCTCTCCGGCGGATCAGGGGCCTGCGGCGGATCCGCAGGCGGTGGCGCGGGCGATCTGCCTGCGTCTGCTGACCATGGCGCCGCGCACCCGGGCGCAGCTCGCGGAGGCCCTGCGCAGACGCGAGGTCCCCGAGGACGCGGCCGAGGCCGTGCTGGAGAGGTTCTCCGAGGTCGGCCTCATCGACGACGAGGCGTTCGCGGCGGCGTGGGTGAGCTCGCGCCACACCGGGCGAGGGCTGGCCCGGCGCGCGCTCGCCTCGGAGCTCCGGCACCGCGGGGTGGACGAGGACACCGTCAAGGAGGCGGTCGAGCAGCTCGACCCCGAGCAGGAGGCCGAGACCGCCCGCCGGCTCGTGGCGCGCAAGCTCCGCGCGACCCGGGGGCTGGAGCCCGCCGTCCGGACACGGCGGCTGGCGGGCATGCTCGCCCGCAAGGGATACGGCCCCGGTCTGGCCTTCCGCGTCATCCGGGAGGTGCTGGAGAGCGAGGAGGCGGATGATCCGGTCGTTCCCGATGATCCGGATCTTCCGTTCGCGTGAGGAGAACACGCGGGCCAGCGGGTCTTTGCTTGCTCGTTACCTCTTCGACGCTTAATCTCGACTCCAGTGAGGAGTTACTCCGCGCAGTGCGGATTGTCATAACGGTGGACTACGGACGTGTGAGCTTGACGGCACGGGCGGGCGAGGTGTCGGCGAGAGGAGCCGGCACGGTGCCGGTCCTGGGTTGATACCTGTCCTGGTGGCTGTACCGCTGGGCTTTCCGTGCCGTGCGTGTGACCCCTCGTGTGCTTGGCTGAAGCGAGGAGGGCGGGGCGCGCATGGAGCCAGTTGTGGTCGTCATGTTGGCGGGGACGCTTGTGGTTCTTGCCGGGGCGACGATAACCCTGCTGGTCCTGCTGCTCCGCCGCACCGGGGCCGGGTTCGGCAAGGTTGCGGGGCCCTCTCCCGAGCAACTGGAGGAGGTCCACGCCGAGCTGGAGGAGGTCCGGCGCGAGGCGGAGGAGCTCCGCAGCCGCGCCGAGCAGGAGGCCGGGGAGATCCTCCGTCGCTCCGAGGCGGCGGCCGAGAGCGCCTCCCAGATGCGCCGGGAGGTCGAGGCCGAGGCCAAGGTGCTCAAGTTCGAGCTCAAGGAGCTCCGCGCCGACCTGGAGCGCAGGGAGAACCGCCTGGCGGAGCGGGAGCAGCGGCTCGACGAGGAGGCCAGGCGCCAGGCCGAGCGGGCCCGCAAGCTCGCCGAGACGGAGACCGAGCTGGCCGACCGTCGTGCGGATCTCGACAGGGTCGCCGAGGAGCGCAGGTCGGTCCTGGAGCGGGTGGCCGGGCTGACCGGCGCGCAGGCGAAGGCCGAGCTGGTCATGGAGATCGAGAACCAGGCCAAGCGCGAGGCCGCGCTGATCGTCCGGGAGATCGAGAGCGAGGCGCGCCGGGAGGGCGAGAAGCGCGCCACCAAGATCGTGACCCTGGCGGTCCAGCGGGTGGCCACCGAGCAGACCGCCGAGTCCGTGGTGAGCGTGCTGCACCTGCCCGGCGACGAGATGAAGGGCCGCATCATCGGCCGCGAGGGCCGCAACATCCGCGCCTTCGAGTCGACCACCGGCGTCAATCTGATCATCGACGACACGCCCGAGGCGGTGCTGCTGTCCTGCTTCGACCCGGTCCGGCGGGAGACGGCCCGGCTCACGCTGGAGAAGCTCGTGCTGGACGGGCGCATCCACCCCCAGCGCATCGAGGACGCCTACGAGCGCAGCCGGGCGGAGGTGCAGGAGCTGTGCGTGCGCGCGGGCGAGGACGCCCTGGTGGAGCTCGGCATCACCGACATGCACCCCGAGCTGGTCACCCTGCTCGGCCAGCTGCGCTACCGCACCTCCTACGGGCAGAACGTCCTCGGCCATCTCGTCGAGTCCGCCCACATCGCCGGGATCATGGCCGCCGAGCTCAAACTGGACCAGATGCTGCTCAAGCGCTGCACGGTGCTGCACGACATCGGCAAGGCCCTCACCCACGAGGTCGAGGGCAGCCACGCGCTGATCGGCGCGGAGATCGCCCGCCGGTACGGCGAGCACGAGGACGTGGTCCACGCCATCGAGGCGCACCACAACGAGGTCGAGGTCCGCACGGTCGAGGCGGTCCTGACGCAGGCCGCCGACGCGATCAGCGGCGGCCGGCCGGGCGCGCGGCGCGAGTCGCTGGAGGCCTACGTCAAGCGGCTGGAGCGGCTGGAGGAGATCGCCCAGTCCTACGAGGGCGTGGAGAAGGTCTTCGCCATGCAGGCGGGCCGGGAGATCCGGGTCATGGTCAAGCCGGACGCGGTGGACGACATCCAGGCGTCGGTCATCGCCCGGGACGTGGCCAAGCAGATCGAGGAGGAGCTGACCTACCCGGGGCAGATCCGCATCACCGTGGTCCGCGAGTCCCGGGCGACCGAGTTCGCCCGGTAGCGTCGCGCGCACCGGGATCCGCGGAGATCGCTGCGGCGGGGCACAGGTCGATGGCCTCGCGCACCGCGTCCAGGGTTCCCGCAGGCGGCTCGGGGTGCACGACGATCACCTTGCCGTCGTCCTCACGCTGGTCGAACACCTCGCCGGCCGTCAGCACGCACATTCCGGAGCCGATGCAGCGCTCGGCGTCCGCGGTGATTCTCATGGATCACGCCTCCCAGGTGACGGGCAGGCTCTTCACCCCGAAGACGTCGGCGGTCTCGGGGCGCAGGGCGACCTCTTCGGCCGGTACGGCCAGGCGCAGCGCGGGGAAGCGGCCGACCAGCGCGGGGAGCGCGACCCGCAGCTCGACGCGGGCCAGCTGCTGGCCCAGGCACTGGTGGATGCCGTGGCCGAAGGCCAGGTGGCCGCCGTCCCGCCGGCGCAGGTCGAGTACGTGGGGGTCGGCGAAGCGCTCGGGGTCGCGGTTGGCGGTGTTCATCGACAGGATGACCGTCGTACCGGCCGTTATGGTGCGGCCGCCCAGCTCGACGTCCTCCAGGGCCGTGCGCATGAACGTCTTGGCGACGCTCAGATAGCGCAGCAGCTCCTCCACGGCCTGGTCGGCGAGGGCGGGTTCGGCGCGCAGCGCGGCCAGCTGCTCCGGGTTGCGCAAGAGAGCGAAGGTGCCCACTGCCAGCATGTTCGCGGTGGTGTCGAGCCCGGCCGCCAGCAGGATCAGGGCGATCCCCCGCAGCTCCTCGTCGGTCAGGTCGCTGTCGAGCAGGTCGCTGAGCACGTCGTCGGTCGGGTCGGCGCGCTTGGCGGCCACCAGTTCCGCCAGGTAGTGCTGGGTCGCGGTGTAGGCCGCGATCAGCTCCTCGTCGCCGGTCTCCCCGTTCATGAACGTGTCGATGTTCGCCTGGAAGGAGCCCCGGTCCCCGTACGGCACCCCCAGCAGCTCGCAGATCATGATGGCGGGGATGGGTTTGGCGAACGCGGTCACCAGGTCGACCGGCGGCCCGGCCTTCTCCATGGCGTCCAGGTGCTCGGCGGTGACCTGTTCGACGCGCTCGGTGAGCAGCCGCATCCGCCGGACGGTGAACCTGCCCACCAGCGGTCTGCGGTAGCGGCTGTGCTGCGGCTCGTCCATGAGGAGGAACTCGCCGGGCGCCGCCGGAGGGACCTCGATGTCGCCGTAGTCGATGAGCGGGTGGTGGCGCATGAGCTCCTTGCGGGAGCTGAACCGCGGGTCGGCCAGGACCGACCGGGCCAGGTCGTAGCCGGTGACCAGCCAGCCCTGGTGTCCGTCGGGGAAGGGATACCGGCTGATGGGGCCGTGCTCGCGGGCCCGGACCAGCTCCGCGGGCGGGTCGAAGGGGCAGCCGGGCCGACGTGCGGCCGGCAGCGCGGTGACGGTGTGCTCCATGGTCGTTCCTCTCCTCGGCCGTGGTCCGGCTCACGCCGTCGAGCACGGCCGTGTCTCTGTGCGCCCTCCGCGGCCCCGAGGCCGCGGTCGCTGAACCGCTCTTGGCGTCCACCGTCGCCGACCGCGCTGACACCGGGCCGCCGCCGTGCTGACACGGCCGCTGACACGGCGGTGCACGCTCGGCGGCGAGCGTGAGGACCGGTCAGCCGGGGGTGAGGAGGTCCGGGGGCGACGCCTGCCCGTTCACGAGGCGAGCGTGAGTTCGGCCAGCTCGCGCCAGTCCCGCCGCCGCCCGTCGCGGGCCGCCTCGGTGAACGCCGTTTCGCCGAGGAGGTTCCGCGTCTCCGCGGCGATCCGGGAGAAGTCCGGATGCGAGCGGTCCGGAGTGCCGCGTACGGCGTCGCTCGCCGCGAGCAGTCGCGCGGCCTGCTCGTACCGCCCCCGGCGCAGCGCGAGATCCGCGATCCCGATCAGCATCTCGGCGATCATCGGTAGATGCGGGTGCTCCATGATCGTGATCGCGCGGAACGCCTCGGCGCGGTACGCACGGGCCTGCTCGAGATCATCGGTGAGATAACCGTACAGGTGCATGGTCATGGCACGGACGGCGTCGACCATTTCCGTGTCGCCCAGCACCGCGCGCACCGTGGCCAGGTGCTCGCGTGCCTCGTCCGGTTCGCCGCGCCAGCGCGCCAGCTGCGCCTTCGCGAGCGCCAGCTCGGCGAGCGCGTCCGGCCAGACGAGCCCGCCCGCGCACCGCTGCGCTTCCGCCATGGCGGACGTGCTGGACCGCTCATCGCCGAGCAGCCAGTACAGCTGGGCCAGCCGCGCCCGCACGCCGACCACGTCCTCGGTCGCGCCCACCTCGGTCAGCGCCGTGGCCGCCTCCTCGTAGTGCTCGCACGCACGTGCGGACTCGCCGCGCATGGCGAGCCGCTCGGCCAGGAAGGTCAGCGCGAACGAGATCCCCATCCGCTCGCCCAGCGTGCGGAACTCGGCGAGAGCGATCTCGGCGTCGGTGTCCACGTCGGTCTCGTCGCCGCCGAGCGTGAGCCGGAACCGGCCACGCGTGAGCCTGGCCTGCGCGCGTACCCACGGATCGTCGCCGGCGATGAGCGGCTCGAACGCGGGCAGGAGCTCCGCCGGGCTCCGCAGCGTCAGCTCCAGCAGCCCGGCGAACCCGAGCAGCGGGTGGCGGGACCCGCTGCGCCGGGCCAGGCGGTGCGCCTGGTGGATCCACTCCCGCGCCTGATGCTGGTCACCATTGATCCCGGCGGTCACGAACATCGTCACGATGAGGTAGGCCATCGCCCGCACCTCGTCGGGCACCTCACCGGGCAGCGAAACCGCCGCGATGCTCAACTCGGCGCCCTCGGCCCGGTGCCCGCTGAGATACCAGTAGTAGCCCGCGGCCGCGACCAGCCGCACCGCCTCCCGGGCCCGTCCCTCGGCGATCGCCCCGCGCAGGGCGGCACTGATGTTGTCGTGCTCGGCCTCGAGCACGGCGAGCCATTCCAGCTGCTCGGCCCGGCGCAGGTGCGGCTCGGCCGTCTCGGCCAGTTCGGTGAAGTAGGCGAGGTGCGCCCGGCGCGCCGGCTCGCTCTCCCCGGCTTCGGCGAGCCGCTGCGCCGCGTACTCCCTGATGGTGTTGAGCATCCGGTAGCGCGGCGTGCCCTCGCCGTCGGCGAGCAGCAGCGACTTCTCGATCAACGCGGTCAGCACGTCGAACACCTGCTCCCCGGCGGCCTCGTCCCCGCACACCCGCTCGGCCGCTTCCAGGCTCACCCCGCCGGAGAACACCGAGAGCCGCCGCAGCACGCCGCGTTCGGCCCCGGACAGCAGATCCCAGCTCCAGTCCACGACCGCGCGCAGCGTCTTGTGCCGGGGGAGCACCGTACGGCTGCCGCCGGTCAGCAGGCGGAACCGGTCATCGAGCCGGCGCGCCAGCTGGTCGACGGACATGGTGCGCAGCCGCGCCGCGGCCAGTTCGATCGCCAGGGGTATCCCGTCGAGCGCCCGGCAGATCCGCACCATGGCCGACAAGGTGTGCGCGGCGGAACCGATGTCCTTGCGCACCAGATCCGCGCGGTCGCGCAGCAGCCGCACCGCGGGCGAGGAGCCGGCCTCGGTGGGGCCGGCTCCCTCCGCGGGCAGTGCGAGCGGCTCGACCTGCCAGAGCACCTCGCCGGTGATGCCGAGCGGCTCCCTGCTCGTGGCCAGGATCCGCAGCCTCCGGCACTCGCCCAGCAGCCGGTCCGCGAAGGCCGCGGCCGCCTCGATCACGTGCTCGCAGTTGTCCAGGACCAGCAGGACCGCGCGCTCCCGGAGCGCGGCGATGAGCCGGTCCATCGGTTCCCCGGCCCGCGCCTCACCGAGCACCGCCTGGTCACGCAGGCCGAGCGCGGTGAGAGCGGCCTGCGTCAGCTCACCGCCCGACCGCACCGAGGCCAGTTCGACCAGCCACGCCCCGTCCGGCAGTCCGGCGAGCATCGTCCGCGCGGTCTCGGCGGCCAGCCTCGTCTTGCCGGAGCCGCCCGCCCCCGTCAGGGTGACCAGCCGGTGTTCGACGGCCAGGCCGGCGACCGCGGAGACGTCGTCGTCCTTGCCGATGAAACTCGTCAGCTCGGCGCGCAGGTTCGTCCTGCGGTTCTCCGGCCGCTCGCCCAGCTCGCCGCGGAGCAGCGCGGTGTGCAGGGCGGAGAGCTCGGCCGACGGATCGGCGCCCAGCTCCTCGGCGAGCCGCTCGCGCGTCCGCTGGTACACGGTCAGCGCCTCGGTCGCGCGTCCCGCCTCGGCGAGCGCCCGCATCAGGGCCGCCGTGAACCCCTCCCGGAGCGGGTGCGCGGCGACCAGCCCGGTCAGCTCGGAGACCAGCTCCGCGCCGCGGCCGAGGCGGATGTCGGCCTCCACCCGGTCCCCGAGGGCGGCGGCGCGCAGCTCGTCCAGCCGCGCGACCGCGGCGTCGAACGCGTCGCTGTCCCGCAGCGCGATGTCCGCCATGGCCGTACCGCGCCACAGGGCCAGGGCCGAGCGCAGCAGATCGGCCCGCACCGCGGGCCCGGCGGCACGGGCCTGAGCGGCCAGCCGCTCGAACCGGCACACGTCCACGGCGTCGGGAGGCACGGCCAGGCGGTATCCGCCCGAACCCGCCTCGATCGCACCGTCCGGCAGCGCCCTGCGCAGCCTGGACACCAACGCCTGCAGGGCGTTCACCTCGTCCGCGGGCGGCCGTCGCCCCCAGATCCAGTCCACCAGCCTCGCACGCGTGACGACCCGGCCGGGTTCGAGGGCGAGTGCGGCCAGCAGCGCGCGCAGCCGGATCCCCGGAACCTCCACCACGGCCCCGTCGTGGCTCCGGACCTCGAACGGCCCCAGCAATCCGACTTCCACATCGGCAATTCTGCCGAACCGCGGCGAGGGCCGCGCCGCGGGAGCCGGTCGTGCACGGACTCCTCCTCCGGTGCGTTCCGGCGGCATCCGGCCCGGCGGCGCGAGCCCCTTCCGGTCACCGGTTGCGCAGCGGCACGTCGCGGATGATCAACCAGGTCAGCGCGAGACCGAACACGAAGACCCCCAGACCCACACCGAGCGCCAGGCCCGTCGACTGGGGCAGGTCCGCGGAGAGGCCGGAGAGGCGGTCGCCGATGAGCGGCAGGCGGAGCTCCTTGCCGATCGCCCCTTCGACGAGCACCCACAGGCCGATGCCGACCGGGATCAGGAGCAGCCCGCCGCCCTGCCAGCGGTAGAAGCCGGCCATGATGAAGGCGCCGGCGACGATCCAGGCGACGAACTCGACCAGGTACTCGGCGAAGACGAGCGGCACCTGGGCCGGTTCGGTGAACAGGTGGACCCGGTCGATCACCTGCGGCCGGTCGAACAGGCCGTAGAGCAGGGTCTCCAGCAGGTAGCCGACCGTGATCAGGGCCGACAGGAACGGGGCGAACAGGGCGATGGTGACGGCGGCCTGCGCGCCGAACTGGCGGCGGGTCTGCCCGTGCGCGATGTAGAGCGGCAGGTACTCCCGGACCAGGGCCACCCCGACGAACAGGGCGTACCACCGGGGCAGCTGGACGGCGGCCTCCCACGCGCTCCGGTTGAGCGTGCCGAAGACGTCGACGCCGACCGCGATCACGGCGACGACCACGACGTAGGCGGCGAACAGCAGCAGGGCGAAGTAGGAGTGGGCGGCGAGGAGCCGGGTGGGGAATCTCATCGGGTCTCTCCGGTGCGGAGCTCTGCGGCGGGGGGTGCTTCGGTGCTGGAGGTTCCGGAGCCTCCGGTCAGGTGGATGAACAGGTCCTGCATGTCGATCGGGCCGAGTTCGAGCCCGGACGCGGCGGCCTCCCCGCGCCGGGCGTCGTCGAGGTCGCCGTAGAGCATCGCCGACTTGGTCGGGCCGAGCTGCCTGGCGCCGAGCACGGTCAGCCCGGCGGTGAAGGCGTCGACCTGCGCGGCGGGCCCGGTCACGGCCGTTCCCCGGGAGAGCAGGGTCTGGCTCTCCTCGTGCGCGACCAGCCGTCCCCTGTCGATGATCACGACCTCCTCGAAGAGCGAACTGACCTCCTCGATGAGGTGGGTGGAGAGGACGATCGTGCGGGGGTGCGCCATGTAGTCGGCGAGCAGCGCGTCGTAGAACGCCTGCCGGGAGGGGGCGTCCATGCCCAGATAGGACTCGTCGAACATGGTCAGCGGCGCCCGGCCGGCCAGGCCGATCACCACGCCCACCGCCGAGCGCTGCCCCTTGGACATCTCCTTGACGTTCTTCTTCGGATCGATCCCGAACAGGTCCAGCAGCGAGCGGGCGTAATCGCCGTCCCAGTCCGGGCGGAGCCACTCGGCGAAGAAGATCGCGTCTTCGGCGCTGCCGATGTCGACGGTCTCGCCGGCGTCCCGGATCAGGCTGATCCGGCTGGTGACGGACCCGTTCTCGAACACCGGCCGCCCGTCGATCCGCACGTCGCCCGCCGTCTGCCTGCGGAAGCCGGCGAGCACCGAGAGCAGGCTCGTCTTGCCCGAGCCGTTGCGGCCGAGCAGCCCGTAGATCTTCCCGGGTTCCAGGCTGAGCGTCAGCCCGTCCAGTGCCGTGACGTCGCCGTAGCGCAGCACCAGGTCCTCGATGTCGATCCTCATCGCCCCTCCAGCTGCCTGATGCGCTCGATCACGTCGCCGAGCGGGATTCCGACGGTCTTGGCCTGGGCGACCATCGGGTCGACCACGTCGGTGAAGAAGTTCTCCCTGCGCTCGGTCCTGAGCGCGTCCCGGGCGTCCGGGCTGACGAACATGCCGATACCTCGTTTCTTGTAGAGGACGCCTTCCTCGACCAGTTGCTGGAACGCCTTGGCCGCCGTGGCCGGGTTGATCCGGTAGAAGGCGGCGTACTGGTTGGTGGACATGACCTGCTCGTCGCCCTTGAGCGCCTCGCTGAGCACGTCCGCCTTGATGCGGTCGGCTATCTGCCGGTAGATCGGGCTCCGGTCATCGAACATGGCACCTGCTTCTATGGTTCATTACTGCACTAATGAACCATAGAAGGCATGCGGACATCGGTCAACCGCCCCGGGCGCCGGTCGGCACGCGGAAGGGCCGCCCCGGCGTGGTTCCGGGGCGGCTCGGGTGGAGGTTCGGGCGGTTCGGGTGGAAGGCTCGGCGTGGTTCGGGCGAAAGGCCCAGGGTGGGACCGGAGCGGGAATCGGGTGGAAGGGGCCGGAGGGATGAAGGAGGCGGGTGGCCGTCAGGCGGAGAAGATCAGGCGAAGAAGATCTGCTGGTAGAAGGCCAGCTCGGCGGCGAGCGCCGCGCTGCGGGTCTCGGCGCGGCGGAAACCGTGGGACTCGCCCTCGAAGGTGAGGTACGTGCAGGGCACCCCGTGTTCGGCGAGGGCGTCGGCGAACGCCTCCGACTGGGCCGGCGGGACCACGGGGTCGGACAGGCCCTGCAGCAGCAGCATGGGGCAGGTGACCCCGGCGACCTGCCCCAGGGGCTCGCGGGAGCCGTACAGGGCGGGGTCGGAGGGGCCGACCAGCCACTCGATGTAGCGGGACTCGAAGTCGTGGGTGGTCTCGGCGAACGGGCCGAGGGCGCTCACCCCGTAGTAGGAGACGCCCCCGGCGAAGGCGCCGGAGCGCGCGCAGGCCGCCATGACCGTCCAGCCGCCCGCGCTGCCGCCCCGGATCGCGATGCGCGCCGGATCCGCCAGGCCCTCCTCGGCCAGCCACTCGGCCGCCGCGATCGCGTCCTCCACGTCGACCACGCCCCACTGGCCGCGCAGCCGCTCGCGGTAGGCGCGGCCGTACCCGGTGGAGCCGCCGTAGTTGACGTCGATGACGCCGATGCCGCGGCTGGTGAAGAACGCCTTCTTCAGGTCGAGCGCCGTCGGGCTGTAACCCGTGGGGCCGCCGTGGACGAACACGACGTACGGCGGCGGGCCGTCGCCGCGGGCCTCCGGGTTGGACGGCGGGTAGACGTGGGCGTGCACCCGGCGGCCGAACCGCCCTTCGATCTCCACGGTGCGCGGGACGGGCAGGTAGGCGATGTCGGGCAGCTCGTCGACGTCGCGCCGGAGCCCCTCCACCCGTCCGGTCGCGGTGTCCACCCGGACGACCGACTGGGGCACCGCCGGGCCGTACCCGATCCCGGCGAGCGTGCGCCCGTCGGCGGCCAGGGCGGGCAGCCAGCCGTCGTAGGGCACGTCGAGGTCGGTCAGCGTGCCGGCGGCCGGGTCGAGGAGGCCCAGCCGCAGCTCCCCCTGCCCGTGCAGGACCGCGAGCCGCCCGTCGTCCAGCACGGCGTACGGCGAGCCGCCGAGCTGCCACAGCGGCCCGGCGAACTCCTCCTCGGCGGGGTGGAGCGCCTGCGGGGAGGTGCCGAATATCCCGACCTGGTAGAGGTTCCACCAGCCCGACCAGTCGGAGACCAGGTAGAGGTGGCGGTCGTCGCGCCACTGCGGGGCGAGCACGGACTCGGTGACGCCGCCCTTGACGGTCCAGGAGGCGCCGTCGGCCAGCCGGGTGATCCGCAGCTCGGTGCCGTTCCACGGCATGAGCGGGTGGTTCCAGCAGATGTAGGCCAGGTGCTCGCCGTCGGGGGACAGCACGGGGGAGGCGTAGAAGTCGCTCCCGGAGACCCGCTCGCGGGGCTCGGCGCCGCCGTGCAGCGGGACGGAGACGATCGACCGGCTGACCTTGCCGTCACCGCCGTCGCCGTCGTCACCGCCGTCGTGCCGTTCCTGGACGCACCACACCTGCCCGTCGCGGACGGTCAGGTCGGCGTAGCGCAGCCCCGCCGCCCGCTCGGGCTCCGGCGTGATCGGCCGCGGCTCGGCGCCGGGGGCCAGCAGGTAGAGGCGCTGGTCGGCCAGGTTCGCGAAGACGACGCTCCGGCCCGCACCCTCACCGGGGCCGTCACCGGGGACCACCGCGTAGGACCGCCCGCCGTACTCGTGGACGCGGGTCCTGGCGCTCCACGGCGGGGGCAGCAGCTCCCGGCGGACGCCGTCGGCGCCCCGGTGCACGATCGTGGTCCGCCCGCCCTCGGCGGGGCGGTCCTCGGTCCACCACACCTCGTCACCCAGCACGGCGGGGAAGGCGAGCTGCAGCCCGGAGCGGGCGACGTCGGCGGTGGAGACGGGGGAGGGCCAGGCGGCGTACGGCAGGAGATCACGCTCTGCGGGCATGCCGTAATCCTGCCCGATAACCCGTCGCGTGTCGCCGGTATGACGTTCGGACGTTCCCGGATCCGCCGTCCCGTCCGGGCGGGGACCCGGGAGGGGAGGGCGGAGACCGCGGGAACCGGGGAGGAGAGGGCGGAGACCGCGGGGAGGCGGGACGCGTCCGGGCCGGGAGGCGAGGGGGCGGGCGGCCTGGTCAGGCCGCCCGCCCCCTCGACCCCTCGCCCCCTCGACCGGGTCAGTCCACTGCGGAGACGCCGCCTCCGGGCACGCCCACCGCGCCGGGCGGGGCGACCGGGGCGGCGGAGGTCTTCCGGCTGCGCCGGCTGCGCTTCTCCAGCCAGGTCGCCAGGGCGCTGAGCACCATGTTGAGCCCGACGTAGATGACCCCGACGACGATCGCCGCGGGGATGAGCGATCCGAAGAAGACCGCGGGAAGGATCTTGAAGCCCGTGTTGAGCAGGTCGACGTAGGCGATGATGTAGCCCAGCGCGGTGTCCTTGAGCAGCACGACGAGCTGGCTCACGATCGCGGGCATCATCACGGTCACCGCCTGGGGCAGCAGGACCATCCGCATGACCTGGTTCTTGCGCAGGCCGATGGCGTAGGCCGCCTCGGACTGGCCCCGGGGCACGGACAGCACGCCCGCCCTGACCACCTCGGCCAGCACCGACCCGTTGTAGAGGGTCAGTCCGGCGACCACCGCCATGAAGGCGTAGTCGGCGCCGCCCAGGACGCTGGGCGCCAGGTAGAAGATGAAGAAGATCAGCAGCAGCAGCGGGATGGCCCGGAAGACCTCCACGACCGCGCCCGCGGGGACCCGGATCCACGCGTGGTCGGAGAGCCGGGCCAGGCCGAACACGGCGCCGAAGACGAGCGCGAGGACCGCGGCCAGGCCCGCCGCCTTCAGCGTGCCGAGCAGGCCCGGGAAGATGTGCGTCTCCCAGGTGCCCCATTGCAGGAAGGGCTCCCAGATCCGGCCCTCCCACTGACCCTTCTCGTCGAACTTGGCGTAGACGAAGTACAGGACCGCGGCGATCGCGGCCAGGGCGGCGACCGTGTAGACGGCGTTGCGCGTGCGGGCGCGGGGGCCCGGCGCGTCGAAGAGGACCGAGGTGCTCATCGGGCCACCGCCAGTCTCCGGCCCAGCCAGCCGGTGAAGAAGCCGATCGGCAGGATCACCACCATGAACGCCGCCGCGATGCCGATGAAGATCGGGATCGAGACGCCCGTGTCGTCGAAGGTGTCCTTCATGACGAACGCCGACTCGGCGAGGTAGCCGCCGGCGACCGCCACCGTGGTGTTCTTGATCATCGCGATGATCACGCTGCCGAGCGGGGCGATCACCGTGCGGAACGCCTGCGGCAGGATGATCAGCCGCAGGGACTGCAGGAAGGTGAGCCCGATGGCGCGCGCCGCCTCGGCCTGCCCGAGCGGGACCGTGTTGATGCCCGAGCGCAGCGCCTCGCAGACGAAGGCCGCGGTGTAGACCGACAGGCCGATCACCACCAGCCAGAACGAGTTGGTGCTCGGGGTCTGGGAGAGGGTCAGGCCGAGCGTGTCGCTGAGCCCGAGTGCGGAGAACGCCAGCACGAGGGTGAGCGGGGTGTTCCGCACGATGTTGACGTAGAGGGTCCCGGCCGCGCGCAGGACCGGTGTCGGCGCCACGCGCATCGAGACCAGGACCGTGCCGAGGATGAGGGAGAGCACGCCGCACATCACTGCGATCTTCATGTTTTCCAGGAAGCCCAGCGCGAGGTCCGGCGCGTACTTGATCAGGTCATTCAACGGTGCTCCACAGCGAAGACGGCGGCGGCCGGCGCCCCCGGTCGGGGGTCACCGGCCGCCACGTGAGGCCGGACTACGCGCAGGGCTCGAACTGCGGGGCGCCCGTCGGGGGCTTGAGGCCCTGGGCTCCCGCGAACCACTTGTCGAACAGCTTCTGCGCGGTGCCGTCCTGGTACATCTTGGTGATCGCCGCGTTGACGGCCTCACACGTCTTGGTGTCGCCCTTCTTCAGGCCGACGCCGTACTTCTCGTCGGTGAACGGCTGGCCGAGGATCTTGAAGCCGCCGCCGGCCTGCTTGGCGAAGCCCGCCAGGATCAGGTCGTCGGTCGTCACCGCGTCCAGGTTGTTGCCGCCGAGCTTCTGCACGCACTCGGAGTAGTTGGCGGCGCCCACCAGCTGGGCGTCCAGGTCCAGCTCGCCGTCCGGCGGCGGGTCGGTGATCCGCTTGTAGGAGTTGGAGCCGGCCGCCTGGCAGATGCGCTTGCCCGCCAGATCCTGCGGCTTGGTGATCTTGGCGTCGTCGGCGCGGACCATGACGTCCTGGTGGGCCACGATGTACGGCCCGCCGAAGGTCACCTTCTCCTTGCGGCTGTCGGTGATCGAGTAGGTCGCGAAGATGATGTCCACGGTGCCGTTGGCGAGGAAGGCCTCGCGGTTGGACGACGCGGACTCCTTCCACTCGATCTCGACGTCGGCGCCGCCCGCGAGCTCCTTGACGACGTACTTGGCGACCTCGACGTCGAAGCCCTCCGGCTCGGCGCCGGTCTTCAGGCCCAGGCTCGGCTGGTCCCACTTGGTGCCGACGACCAGCTTCTTGGCGCCCTTGGCCTTGTCGACGACCGTGGTGTAGGCGGTGGTGTCGCCACCGCCGCCGCCGCTGTCGCTCCCGCAGGCCGCGAGGCCCAGGGTGAGCGCACCCGCCGCGGCGATCGCCGCACCGATACGCATTACTCGCATGTTCCGTTTCCTCTTCTTCGTCGTCGGGATGAACAGCCTGCCCGGAAGATGGTCAGTGCGTCAGGATCTTGGAGAGGAAGTCCCTGGCCCGGTCGGTCCTGGGGGCGGTGAAGAACTCGTCGGGAGTGTTCTCCTCGACGATCTGCCCCTCGGCCATGAACACCACGCGGTTGGCCGCGCGCCGCGCGAAGCCCATCTCGTGGGTGACGACCATCATCGTCATGCCGTCACGGGCGAGGCCGACCATGACGTCGAGCACCTCCTGGACCATCTCCGGGTCCAGCGCCGAGGTCGGCTCGTCGAACAGGATCATCTTGGGCTCCATGGCCAGCGCGCGGGCGATGGCCACGCGCTGCTGCTGGCCGCCGGACAGCTGCGCCGGGTACTTCGACGCCTGGCTGCCGATGCCGACCCGCTCCAGCAGCTCCATGCCGCGCTGCTCGGCCTGCGCCCTGGCGACGCCCCGGACCCTGATCGGCCCGAGCGTGACGTTCTCCAGGATCGTCTTGTGGGCGAACAGGTTGAAGGACTGGAACACCATGCCGACCTCGGAGCGGAGCCTGGCCAGCGCCTTGCCCTCGGCGGGCAGCGGCTGCCCGTCGAACGTGATCGTCCCGCCGTCGACGGTCTCCAGGCGGTTGATCGCCCGGCACAGCGTGGACTTGCCCCCGCCGGAGGGACCGATGACGACCAGCACCTCGCCGCGCGAGATCGTGAGGTTGATGTCACGCAGCACGTGGAGGCTGCCGAAGTGCTTGTTGACCCCTTCGAGCACGACAAGAGGAGTCGCGTCCCCGTTCTCCGTCATGGAGGACAACGTAATTCGGTGAAGGGCACCCCGTGCTAACCCTGCGGTACCGATCCGGTCACGACCTGCCCGAACGCCCCCGTGGGAGGGGCGGACCGGGCAGGATCGGGGGCTCCGCGAGGTCGGAGAAGCGCCTACCCTTGTGTGTTGAGATGACTGTCACCGTGGAGAGCGCCCGCACGTACGAGGTTCGTACCTACGGGTGCCAGATGAACGTGCACGACTCCGAGCGCCTGTCGGGCCTGCTGGAGGACGCGGGATACGTCCCCGCGGCCGAGGGGGAGACGGCCGACGTGGTCGTGTTCAACACCTGCGCCGTCCGGGAGAACGCCGACAACCGCCTCTACGGCAACCTCGGCCACCTGCGACCGGCGAAGACCGACAACCCCGGCATGCAGATCGCCGTGGGCGGCTGCCTGGCGCAGAAGGACCAGGGCGAGATCGTCCGCCGGGCGCCCTGGGTCGACGTGGTGTTCGGCACGCACAACATCGGCTCGCTGCCGGTCCTCCTCGAGCGCGCGCGGATCGCGCAGGAGGCCCAGGTCGAGATCAAGGAGTCGCTGGAGACCTTCCCGAGCACGCTGCCGACCAAGCGCGAGTCCGCCTACGCCGCCTGGGTCTCGGTCTCGGTCGGGTGCAACAACACCTGCACCTTCTGCATCGTGCCCTCGCTGCGCGGCAAGGAGAAGGACCGCCGTCCCGGAGACGTCCTGGCCGAGGTCCGGACCCTGGTCGCCCAGGGCGTCCTGGAGATCACCCTGCTGGGCCAGAACGTCAACACCTACGGCGTCGAGTTCGGCGACCGGCTCGCCTTCGGCAAGCTCCTGCGGGCCTGCGGCGACGTCGAGGGTCTGGAGCGGGTCCGCTTCACCAGCCCGCACCCGGCGGCCTTCACCGACGACGTCATCGCGGCCATGGCCGAGACGCCCAACGTGATGCACCAGCTGCACATGCCGCTGCAGTCCGGCTCCGACCGGGTCCTGAAGGCGATGCGCCGCTCCTACCGGGCCGAGCGCTACCTCGGCATCATCGAGCGGGTGCGGGCGGCCATGCCGGACGCGGCCATCTCCACCGACATCATCGTGGGCTTCCCCGGCGAGACCGAGGAGGACTTCCAGGCCACGCTGGACGTGGTGCGGGAGTCGCGGTTCGCCAACGCCTTCACCTTCCAGTACTCCATCCGGCCGGGCACGCCCGCCGCCACGATGGACGGCCAGATCCCCAAGGAGGTCGTGCAGGAGCGCTACGACCGGCTGGTCGAGTTGCAGAACGCGATCTCCTGGGAGGAGAACAAGAAGCAGGTCGGCCGGACGCTCGAGGTGCTGGTGGCCGAGGGCGAGGGCCGCAAGGACGAGGCGACCCGCCGCCTGTCCGGCCGGGCCCCCGACAACCGCCTGGTGCACTTCGTCCCGGGTGACGAGGTCCCGCGCCCGGGTGACATGGTCGGCGTCGAGGTCACCTACGCCGCGCCGCACCACCTGGTGGCAGACGGGCCCGCGCTGAGCCTCCGCCGGACCCGGGCGGGCGACGCCTGGGAGGCCCGCCGGTCCGCCCCCGCGGGCGCCCCCTCCGGCGTCATGCTGGGCATGCCGTCGATCGGCCGGCCCGCCCCCGTCGCGCAGGAGACCCCGGGCTGCTCCCTCGGCTCCTGAGTCCGTACGGGCCCGTCCCCGGCTCCTGAGTCCGTACGGGCCCGTCCCCGGCTTCCGAGTCCGTACGGGCCCGTCCCGCGGGCGGGTCCGTGACGGATCCGCGGAAAAGATGACAAGTCGTGATCATCATGTGGTTGCGGCGCGAGCATTTCCCTGCTGTGGCTAGTGTGGTTCGGCACCCGCGGAAGCCGTGGAGGTTTCCCCGAGAACCGCAGGGAGTTGTTGTCGAATGCACGTCCCCTCCACCCCCGACCGTCCCGAGCAGCACGAAGCAGCGGAGATCCTCACCGGTCCCGGACGCGGATCCCGGCGTGGAGCCGGGCGCGGGCGGGCCTCGGCCCCGAAGGGGAGGCGCGGCCTGGCCATGGCCGCCGCCTCCGCCGCGGCCGTGCTCCTGGTGGGCGGCGTCGCCGCCTACACCTTCGCCTCCTCCGGCGACGAGGGCGGCTCCGTCTCGGTGCCGCAGTCGCCCGGGACCGGAAAGGACGAGCGGCAGGAGACCGCCGGCGAGGACGGCGCGCCGGCCGGTGAGGACCAGGACCGGAACGCCGCCGGCGGGCCGGAGGAGGACGCCTCCGGTGCGCCCGAGGAGGACGCCTCCGGCGGATCGTCCGGCGGGTCCGGCGGGTCGTCCGGTGATTCCTCCGCCGGGTCCGCCGGGTCGGGCTCCGGCGGGTCCACCGCGAGCACGTCCGGTGGGGACTCCGGCACCTCGCGCGCCAAGCCCTCCACCCCGGCCAGGGAGCAGCAGAGCGGCACGCCGTCCCAGCAGGGCGAGGAGGGCTACACCGACCCGCGCTCCGACGGCGCCCCGGGCTTCGTCGCCCCGCAGGGCCCCACGGGCTGAACCGCTCTGAACCGCTCTGAGCTAGTCTGGCGGCGTGCTCGTCGCCGCCGCCGTCTGCCCGCACCCCCCGCTGCTGGTCCCCGAACTGGCGGGGGCCGCCGCCGGTGAGCTCGACGGGCTCCGGACGGCCTGCGCGGCCGCCGTGGCAGGCCTGCGGGACGCGCGGCCCGACGCCGTCGTGGTCGTCGGCGGAGCCGACGAGGCCGCGGACCACGGGCCCGGCGCCGCCGGGAGCCTCGCCCCCTGGGGGGTGGACGTCCGGACCGGTGCGGGCGAGCCGGTCCTGCCGCTCTCGCTGACGATCGGCCGCCGGCTGCTGGAGGCGGGCGGCCTGGCCGCCGCCGCGTTCCACGCGGTGCCCTTCGACGCCTCCCGCCAGGAGTGCGCGGCCCTGGGCAGGCGTCTGGCGGACCGGGCCGGGCGGGTGGCGATGCTGGTCATGGGTGACGGCTCGGCCCGCCTGACCGAGAAGTCGCCGGGCTACCTCGACGCCCGCGCGCGGCCGTACGACGAGGAGATCGCCGGTGCGCTCGCCCGGGGCGAGGCGCCGGACCTCGACCCCGCCGAGGCCGCGGAGCTCTGGGTCGCGGGCCGGGCGGCCTTCCACGTCCTCGCCGCCGCAGCCGGGGCGGGGGGTCCGTTCAGCGGGGAGGTCCTCTACCACGACGCCCCCTACGGCGTCGGCTACGTCGTGGCCCGGCTCCGGTCGCGGGGCGCCTGACGCCCGGCGCCGGACGGGAGGGTCAGGCGCGCCCGGGCACGGGCACCCGCAGCAGGTCGTGGGCCAGGACGACGTCACCGCCGAAGGCCGCGCGGGCCTCGTCCAGGAAGCGGGGTTCGTCGTCCGTGCCGTAGCGCTCGGAGACGTGGGTCAGGACCAGGCGGCGGACCCCGCACTCGGCCGCCACCCGGCCGGCCTGCCCGGCGGT
Organism: Planomonospora antibiotica; assembly: GCF_014647955.1. Classification (NCBI taxonomy): domain Bacteria; kingdom Bacillati; phylum Actinomycetota; class Actinomycetes; order Streptosporangiales; family Streptosporangiaceae; genus Planomonospora; species Planomonospora antibiotica. The sequence goes on from NZ_BMQE01000010.1 coordinate 208,030, forward strand.
GAGGTGGCCGTACCGCGCGGCCAGCCCCGACTCCGCCGACAGGAACGTCGACTCGATCACCAGCAGGTCCGTCCCCTCGGCGAGCGCGAACACCCCGTCGCACAGGCGGGTGTCCATGACGAACGCGGCGCTCTGCCCGCGGCGGACCTCGCTGCACTCCTCCAGCCGCACGGTGGAGCCGTCCGGCGCGGTCACCGTACCGGTCCTCTGGAGCTCGCCGACGGCGGGCCCGTGGACGCCCCGCTCCCGCAGCCGCTCGGGGAGCATCCGGCGGCCGTCCGGCTCGTCGACGCGGTAGCCGTACGACTCGACGGGGTGGGAGAGCGGGCGCGCCGTGAGGGTGACCGGGCCCGCGTCGAAGGAGGCGGACGGCCCGGAGACGGGACGCTCGGCGATCACGGAGGTGTCGGCGAAGGCGGAGGCGTGGCGCAGCCGGCGCCAGTAGGCCTCCCCGCTCGCCGGGTAGGCGGCCCGGACGGGGTGTTCGACGCCGTCCCTGGCGATGCGCTGGACGATCCCGGGCACGCCCAGGCAGTGGTCGCCGTGGAAGTGGGTGACGCAGATCCAGGTGATGTCGTGGGCGCTCGCGCCCGCGTGGAGCATCTGGCGCTGGGTGCCCTCACCGGGGTCGAACAGGAAGCCCTGGCCGTCCCAGCGCAGCAGGTAGCCGTTGTGGTTACGGTGTCGGGTGGGAACGGCGCTGGAGGTGCCGAGGACGACGAGTTCGCGAAGGGACACGATCTCAATGCTAGGAACCGTGGCCTTCGGAAGTGTGCCGACCCCGCTCGGTGAGATGTCCGTCGCCGTCACCGGGGACGGAGTGGCGGGCGTGTGCTGGGGCGACGGCGGCCGGCTCAGGGCGCGGTTGCTGGACCGGCCCGGCCTGACCGAGGTGGACGACCCGGCGCGGACCGCTCCCGTGCTCGGTGAGCTGGCCGCCTACTACGCGGGGGAGCTGCGGGTCTTCGCCGCCCGCGTCGACTGGCGGCTGACCACCCCCGTGCAGCGCGCGGTCCTCGGCACGCTGCACGGGACAGTGCCGTACGGCCGCGCGGTGACCTACGGCGAACTGGCCGCGCGCAGCGGGACGGGCGTGCCGGCCCGGGCCATCGGGTCGATCATGGGCGCCAACCCGCTCCCGGTCATCGTGCCCTGCCACCGGGTGGTGGCGGGCAACGGCCTGGGCGGGTTCAGCGGGGGAGAGGGCGTGGAGTCCAAGCGGTGGCTGCTGACCCTGGAGGGCTACCTGCAGCCGACGCTCGACTGGGACTGAGCGCTCGGAGGGCCGGGAACGCGGGGCCGCCCAGGTCGCGCCCGGACGGCCCCGCCGGAGGTCAGCCGTTCTGCCCGGCCTCCGGGGCGTTCTGGGCGTCCGGGGCCGGGTCGGTCCGGCCGTCGATGCCCTCGGCCATCTCCCTGGCCTTGTCGGCGGCCATGCCGACGTGCTCCTCGTGCCCGGCGAACCTCTGCCCGGCGGCCTGCTCCCCCTTGTCGATGCCCTGCTCGGCGAGCTCCTCGATCTTGTCCGAGTGCTCGCCCATCAGGTCCTTGCCCCTGTCGAAGACGGACATGGCGATCCCCCTGGTGACTACTGGTCGGATGCGGCGGTGCGCCGTCGCGGGCGCCGCCATCCGCAGACCCTTCCCGGTGTTGGGACACTTATCCCGTGCCTCAGCTACCCGTCATCGCCGTCGTCGGCCCCACGGCGGCCGGAAAGTCCGATCTCGCCGTCGATCTCGCCCTGCGACTGGGGGGCGAAGTGATCAACGCCGACTCCATGCAGCTCTACCGGGGCATGGACATCGGCACGGCGAAACTGACGATGGAGGAGCGGCGCGGAGTCCCGCACCATCTGCTGGACGTCTGGGACGTGCGGCGCACGGCGAGCGTGGCGGAGTACCAGGAGCGGGTGCGGCCGCTGATGGACGACCTGCTGGCCCGGGGCGTCGTGCCGATCCTGGTCGGCGGGTCCGGGCTCTACGTGCGGGCCGCCCTCGACGACCTGGAGTTCCCCGGCACCGATCCGGGGATCCGGGCCCGGCTGGAGGCCGAGCTGGAGGCGCACGGCCCGGCTCCGCTGTACGAGCGGCTCCGCGGGCTGGACCCGGAGGCGGCCGGGGTGATCCTGCGGGGCAACGGCCGCAGGATCGTCCGCGCGCTGGAGGTCGTCGAGCTGACCGGGCGGCCGTTCTCCGCCTCGATGCCCTCCTACGACGCGGTCTACGACAGCGTGCAGCTCGGCGTCGAGGTGCCCAGGCCGGTGCTGGACGAGCGGGTCGCGCTCCGGGTGGACCGCATGTGGGAGGCCGGGCTGGTGGCGGAGGTCCGGGCGCTGGCGGGGCGGGGCCTGGCCGAGGGGCGGACCGCCGGTCGTGCGCTCGGCTACGCCCAGGTGCTGCGCTTCCTGGCCGGGGAGTGGACCGAGGAGCAGGCCAGGGAGGAGACGGTCCGGGCGACGCGCCGGTTCGTCCGCCGGCAGGAGTCGTGGTTCCGCCGCGACCCCCGGGTGGTCTGGCTCCCCCAGCAGGCCCCCGATCTCCTGGAACGGGCCCTGGCGGAGGTCCGCCGGTGAGCGGCGGGCCCGGCGGGGTGCGCCCCGGGTCCGGCTTCCGGTCCCAGGTCCGGTCCCAGGTCCGGTCCCAGGCCCGGTCCCAGGCCGGTCCCAGGCCCGGTTCCGGGGTCGGCGGAGCTCGTCGGGGCGGGGTCCGGGGCGCGGATAGGGTGAGGGCATGCGCTTCGTGAAGGGCCACGGCACCGAGAACGACTTCGTCATCCTCCCCGACCCGGAGGGCGAGCTGGAGCTGTCCGGCGCCCTCGTGGCGGCGATCTGCGACCGCAGGGCGGGCATCGGCGCCGACGGGGTGCTGCGGGTGGTGCGCGCCAAGCTCAGCCCGGAGGTGGCCGACCAGGCGGGCGAGGCGGAGTGGTTCATGGACTACCGCAACGCCGACGGCAGCCTGGCCGAGATGTGCGGCAACGGGACGCGGGTCTTCGCCCGCTACCTGGTCGACGCCGGTCTGGCGGAGGCCGGCGAGTTCGCCGTGGCCACCCGGGCGGGGGTCAGGCGGGTGCGGCTGGCGGAGACCGGTGACGTGACGGTGGACATGGGCCCGCCCCGGATGCTGGGCGAGAGCCGGGCGACCGTGGCCGGGCGGGAGTACGGCGGGCTCCGCGTCGACATGGGAAACCCCCACCTGGCCTGCGTCATCGGCGATCCGGTGGCCGGTCTCGACCTGACCCGCCAGCCCGGATTCGACCCCGGGGTCTTCCCGCACGGCGTGAACGTCGAGCTGATCAACGCGGTGGGCCCGCGCCGGATCGTGATGCGGGTCTTCGAACGCGGCTCGGGGGAGACGCGGTCCTGCGGGACCGGGGCGGTCGCCTCGGCCGTGGCCGCCGCGCGCCTGGCGGGGGAGAGCACGGGCAGCTGGGAGGTCGAGGTGCCCGGCGGCACGGTCACCGTCACCCTCGACGGGAAGACCAGCCATCTGGCCGGTCCCGCCGTCCTCGTGGCCTCCGGAGAGCTCTCCTTCTGATCGGGACTTGCCGAAGGTTGTTCTGGTGGGTCATTCTGAGTTCCTTCGATGAACTCAGGAGGAGTGGCATGGCGGATTCACAGGCGACGGCGGTGGCGGTCAAGGGAGCGATCGGAAAACTCGGCGGCGGCTTCATGATCTCGCGCGAGGCCAAGGCGGCGAGCGAGCGAGCCGGGCTGGCCGGGCGGGCCATGTACTTCCGCGGCCGGTGCGGCGTGCTCGGCGAGGTGGACGCGGACGTGGTCCGCTCCGCCGTGGCCTTCTTCCCCGCCGGGCACGTCCGGGCCAACTGGGAGGCCGGACGGTCGCTGCCGGTGGACAAGGCGGTGGAGCTCTACGCGGAGGCCTGCCACGCCTGGGGCCGCCGCCGGCTCGGCTCCTTCGACGGGGCCGCCCGCCTGGCGGAGCTGCTGGAGCGGGTGGCCGCCGGGGCGGAGGTGGCGGGCGCCCCGCTCTTCGCCGGATGGCGGGCCGTGCCCCTGCCGGACGACGCCCCGGCCCGGGCGACCCAGCTCATGCACGTGCTCCGCGAACTGCGCGGCGGTCTGCACGCGGTGGCGGTGCTGGCCGAGGGGCTGACCCCGCTGCAGGCCATGCTGCTCGAATCGCACGAGTCCCCGCTGGGCGACATGCCGGGGGAGGCCATGGCCCGTTTCTTCGAGTGGCCGGAGCCGTACCCGGTGCCCGGCCCGGAACTCGCCGGGGCCCGGGCGCGGGCCGAAGAACTCACCGACCGGCTGATGGCGCCCGCCTTCGCGGTGCTGGACGAGGCGGAGTCGGCGGAGCTGGCCGATCTGCTCGGCGGGGCCCGAGCCGCCGCCGGATAGCCGCCGGGCGGCCGGTTCGTTTGGGTCATCCCCCCCGAGCTGGCAGACTGACGTCCCATGGACGTGGACATCTGGGCCTGGGTGGGCGACACCCAGCGGCAACTGCACGAAGCCGGTAACACCGGTCTGGCCATGGCGATCGGCAGCGTGCCCGCGCAGGCGCTGGAGGGCCGGTACGGGCAGCTCGACGTGCTGGCGCCGGCCATCGCGCAGGAGGCGGAGAAGCTGGAGCTGCCCTGGCTCGAGTTCTACGCCCGCTACTGGCACCTGATCGGCCGCATCGGGGACCGCGCGCAGGGCGTGGTCGCGCTCGACGACGCGCGGACCCTGGTGGAGTTCGCCCGCCGCGAGGACGTCCGCGACTGCCCGGCCGCCCCCGGCGCGGTCGAGGCGCTGGTGATCGCGCAGGCCAACACCGACGGCGCCGGACACGCGGCCGAGCGGCTGGAGGCCCTGGCCGCCGCCGAGGTCGAGCCCGGATCGCTCGCCTTCTCCGCCCTCGCCGAGCAGTACGTCGCGGCCCTGGTGGACGACGGGCGCGCGGTGGAGGCCGTGGCCCACGCGGAGGCGGCGGCGGAGCGGCTGGGCTCCGCCGGTCGCGAGGCGAGCTGGGAGCTGGGGGCGGCCTCCGCGCGGGCGCTGCTCGCCGCCGGACGCCCGCAGGACGCGCTGACCGCCCTGGACGCCGCCGCCGGCTTCAAGCCCGACGACCCGGTCGCCAAGACGCACCGCGAAGGCGTGCTGCGCGCACTGGTGCTCGCCACCCTGGGCCGGGAGGCGGAGGCCGTGCAGGCCCTGCCCGACCTCGACGTGGTCGGCGACCACCCCCGGGTCTGGGTCGAGTGGTCGCGCGCCGTGCTCCTGCTCGCGGGCTCCGCGCAGATCACCAACACCTGGCAGCTCGGCCGGGTCCTCAAGCAGTGGGTCGACTACTTCGCGGTGATGGGCGCCTACCGGGCCCGGATCGAGCTGGCCCTGATCGCCGGCGACCTGGCCGTGGCCCGGCAGGGTGTCTGGCAGGCCCGGATGCTCGCCGACCTGGCCGAGTCCGCCGCCGCCGAGCTGAAGGACCCGTCGGCCGTCGCCGACCGGATCGCCGCGCTGCGCGCCGCGGCCGACGCGGTGACCCCGCTCCCGGCCCCCGGCCCGCAGGACGAGCTCGTCGGCTACTTCGACGCAGCCGACGGCTTCAACGCCGACCCCGAGCGCTGGGTGGGCTGGCTGGCCCCGCTCTCCGGCCGCGACCTGGAGGCCACCCGCCGGCACACCACCACCATCGGCTTCCTCGGCTACCCGGCCAGGGGCGCCGACATCTACTGGGACATGCTGGTCGAGTCCGGCGACATCCAGACCGCCGACGAGCAGGACGTCTCCTTCATCACCGGCCTGCTGGTCGAGGCCCGCCAGGACGAGCGCCTGGAGCAGATGGCCGAGCGGCTCCCGGCCGCCCAGCGCCACCTGGCCCTGGCCCGGCTGCACCGCGCGCGGGAGCGCTGGGAGCAGGCGGCGGCCGAGGGCGAGGCGGCCGTGGCGGCCGGCGCGGGCATCGAGGCGCGCCGGCTGTGGGCCTCCGCCGTGCAGCAGCTCGACGACAACGCCAAGGGCGCCCGGATCCTGCGGGAGATCCTCGACTCCGAGGAGATCGAGGCCGAGGACGTCTGGCGCATGATCACCATGGCGACCGCCGCCGAGGACTGGGAGACCGTCCGCGCCGGCGCCGCGAAGATCGGCATGCCGCTGAAGTCCACCGAGGGCCCGATCGAGGAGGAGATGGGCCTGGTGCGCATCGTCCTGCCCGCCCCCGACGGCAGCCAGCGCGCGGTCGTCAGCGTGCGCACCGGACCCGCGACGGCCCGTCTGGCGATGCCGCAGCCCCCGGGGCTGGAGTACAACGCCGGCGACCTGGTCGTCTTCGACCCGGCGCTGCTGGAGCCCCCCCCGGAGAGCCCGGAGGAGCAGGAGAGCTTCATCCCGCCGTTCGCGGCGGTCGGCATGCTCCGCCCCGGCGGCTACACCAGCTGGTTCTTCGACGGCGCGGCCCCCACCGAGGCCGAGTGGACCGAGTTCAACGAGGTCATGGCCGAACGCGGCTGGCCGATGTGGGTCTACAGCGACGAGGACTACACCGTGACCCACCCGAGCACGGGTGAGCCCCTGCCCGGGCTGTTCGGCTGGATCGCGATCCCGCCGAACGTCACCCCGGTCGAGCTGGACGCGGTGCTCGACGACGCCACCGAGCGCTGGACGCACCCGCTGGCCTGGCTGGACCTCGCCAAGGAGGTCGGCGTCGAGGCCGAGCGCCACGAGCGCATCACCCGGGAGTACGGCCTGTAGGCCTTCCACGGGGAAAGACGGTGTGCCGCCCGCGAGGGGCTCCCTCGCGGGCGGTATGCTTCTCCAGCTCCAGAACATCGTTCGGTGTCATGTCCCGCAGGTCAGGAGGATCGAATGCTCGACCGGTTCCGGTTGGACGGCAAGGTCGCCGTCGTCACGGGGGCCTCCTCCGGGCTGGGCGTCGCGTTCGCGCGCGGCCTGGCCGAGGCGGGCGCCGACATCGCGATCGGCGCACGCCGCAAGGACCGCCTGGAGGAGACCCGGCGCCTGGTCGAGGAGACCGGCCGCCGGTGCGTGGCGGTCGCCACCGACGTGACCAGGCCCGAGGACTGCCGGGCCCTGGCCGAGGCGGCGGTCGCCGAGCTGGGCGCGGTGGACGTCCTGATCAACAACGCCGGCGTCGGTACGGCGATGCCCGCGCTGAAGGAGACGCCCGAGCAGTTCCGCCAGGTGGTGGACGTCAACCTGCACGGCACCTACTGGATGGCGCAGGCCTGCGCCCGGGTGATGCGGCCCGGGTCCTCGATCGTCAACATCGGCAGCATCCTCGGGGAGACCACGGCCGGCCTGCCGCAGGCCGCCTACAGCGCCTCCAAGGCCGCGGTCGTCGGGCTCACCCGGGACCTGGCCCAGCAGTGGACCTCGCGGCGCGGCATCCGCGTCAACTGCCTGGAGCCGGGGTTCTTCGCCTCGGAGATGACCGAGCAGTACGCCGAGGGCTACCTGGCCTGGCAGCTGGAGCACCGCGTCCTGATGAAGCGCGCGGGGGACCCCGCCGAACTGGTGGCCGCGGCGGTCTTCCTGGCGAGCGACGCCGGGTCGTACGTCACCGGAGCGGTGATCCCCGTGGACGGCGGGATCCTCACCACCTGAGCCGGGAGGCGTCCGGGCGGGGGACGGTCCGGCCAGAGATCTTCCGGCGGCGGACCTCCCGGGCCGGATATCCATTCGGGCGGAAAGCCCTGACTCTTAATCATCCGGTTGCGTGAACACCGCTCATCCGTCACGGACGCGTGCGAGAGTTCTCGTGACGAGACGGAGCGGACGGAGGACATCTTGCTGGAAGTCGACAGGCTCGGAGCGGTCGTGCGGGACGAGCGTCCCTGGGGCGGGTTCGAGCGCTACACGCTCAACGAGCCGACCACGGTGAAGATCATCGATGTCGCGCCCGGCCAGCGGCTCAGCCTGCAGCGGCACGAGCACCGGGACGAACTCTGGGTCGCCCTGGACCCGGGGGCGGTCTTCGAGATCGACGGGGAGCGGATCACCCCCTCGGTCGGCGACCGGGTGCTCATCCGGGCGGGCCAGACCCACCGCCTCAGCTCCTCGGGGCCAGCCATCCGCATCCTGGAGATCGCCTTCGGCCACTTCGACGAGGACGACATCGAGCGACTCGAGGACTCCTACGGCCGCGTCTGAACGGTCGTGGCGGCGTCTGAACGGACACAGGGCCGCTCCTGAGCGGACACGGCGGCGTCTGAACGGACGACTCACCGCCGGGATGACGGCGTACGGCTCGGACCCGGACCTCGGTTCCGGGCCGTCCGGTCAGGTGGGAACCGCCGGATCGCGTGTGCATCCGTCCGGCTGCCCGCGGAACCGTCCGATTGCATGCGGAGTCGTACGCCGAGGGCGGGACAAGGCTTTTACGCGGGCATTGAGTAGATTTGCCACTTCGGGGTAGCCGTACCCCGTGAGAGGTGGCGGCAGGATGCGGACAGGGCTGGGCCGGAGCGCCAGGGGCGTGGTGGTCGCGGCGGTCGCACTGACGCTGGCGGGCTGCGGGCCCGCCGGCGACACCCTCGGCGACCCGTCCCCGGCCGGAGGCGGGAAGCCGGCCTCCGAGGCCCTGGCGGACCTGAAGAAGCTCCAGGTCAAGGGCCGCGCCCCGATGACCGGTTTCGACCGGGACGAGTTCGGGCCCGCGTGGGCGGACGTCGACCACAACGGGTGCGACACCCGTAACGACATCCTCAAGCGCGACCTCGAAGGGGAGACCTTCAAGAAGGGCACCCAGGACTGCATCGTGCTCACCGGGACCCTCCGCGACCCCTACAGCGGCAGGACCATCGAGTTCGAGCGCGGGCAGAAGACCAGCATGGCGGTGCAGATCGACCACGTGGTCGCGCTCGCCGACGCCTGGCAGAAGGGCGCCCGGCAGCTGAGCAAGGAAGAGCGCAGGCAACTGGCCAACGACCCGCTGAACCTGCTGGCGGTGGACGGCCCGCTGAACGGCCAGAAGAGCGCCGCGGACGCGGCGACCTGGCTGCCGCCGCGCCGCGCCTACCGGTGCCCCTACGTCACGCGCCAGATCCAGGTGAAGGTCAAGTACGAGCTCTGGGTGACCTCCGCGGAGAAGGACGCGATGGAGCGGGTGCTGAAGGCCTGCTGACCTCCCGCACCCGTCGTCAGTCGTCTCATTCCCGCTTGAACTTGACGATCTTCCCGGTCCGCTGGGAGACGTAGACGTCGTACTCCCAGCGGCCCTTCTCCAGCTCCACCTTGCAGACGCGGTGGCCGTGCTCCCACTCCCGCTCCACCTCGCTGACGCGGGCGCCGGGGACGCGCTTCTTCGCGATCCTGACGGCCTTGGCGCACGAGACGGGGACGGCGGGGGCCGTCGCGATTCCTGAGGCGGTGGCCGTGGCGGTGGCGCCCGAGGCGAGGGCGGTGCCGGCGACGGTGCCCAGCAGGGCGGCGGTGCCGACGGCGGCGAGGGTGATCCTGGCGATCAGGTGTGTCTTCTTCGTGACTCCTCCGCTCCCTGAAGGGAGCGGCTTCTCGCTAAGCCGCTTGCGCAGCCTCACGAAGGGCAAGCCCTGCCCTGAGGATGTTGACCGCCGCGTTCACGTCGGCGTGCGCTTCATGCCCGCACGCCGTACAGGCGAACGCGGCCTGGGTGAGGCGGTTCTCCTTCGCCACGTGCCCGCAGCGCGAGCACGTGCGGGAGGTGTCGGCGGGGTTCACCGCGATCAACTCGCGACCGGCGCTTTCAGCCTTGTACGCGAGGACCGTCAGGAACACCCCCCAACCCGCGTCGAGAATTGAACGGTTCAGCCCGGACTTGGCCGCGACACCCCGCCCGGGCTGCTCCGCGGTGCCGGACGCGCTGCGGGTCATGTTCGCGACCTTCAGCGCCTCGTGCACGATGAGGTCGTAGTCCCGGACCAGGGCGAGTGCGGTCTTGTGGATGTGGTCGAGGCGCTGGCGCCGGACCTGGGCGTGCAGCGCCGCGACCCGGGCCGCCGCCTTGCGGCGGCGCGTGGACCCGCGCTTCTTGCGGGCCAGGTCGCGCTGCGCCGCCGCCAGCCGGTCGGCGGAGGCGGCCAGGTGACGCGGGTTGCCGATGTGCCCGCCGCCGGAGGTGGTCACCAGGGAGGCCACCCCCAGATCGATCCCGGCGGCGGCGCCGGTGGCGGGCAGGGGCTGGGCGGGCACCTCGTCGCACGACAGCACTACGAACCAGCGGGAGCCCTCCCGCTGCACGCTGATCGTCTTGACCCGGCCCCTGACCGGCCGGTGCTGGTTCACCCGGACATGCCCGACGCCCTGCAGCCGCACGAACGTGGCGGTCGGGTGCTGCGGCTGGGAGTCCCACCGGCAGCCGTCGCCGTCCTTGGGCCAGGTG
>NZ_BMQE01000011.1:0-194801 GCF_014647955.1 Planomonospora antibiotica
CCCTGATGGTCCTGTCCACGACCGAGCACACCCGGTGACAGACGATCGAGGACGATGATTATCGCCGCTCACCAGCAGAGATCACGCCAATCCCGACCAGGCCACCCTCATTTACCTGCGAAAACAGGATGGAATCAGCTCAGTGTCCCTGGGTGACCGCGGTTCCCGCCTGTTCTGGCGCGCATCTGGTACGCGATCGCTCGCCTGTGCTTACGTGATCGGTGTGAGTTCTGATTCGGATATGGTCAGGCGTCTCGAACCTGTTGCGGCGAAGACGGAGCCGACGGTCGGGAAGGCGAGGTACATCACGCCGGCCCTTGTCCTGGGCGCGGTCCCCCTTCTGCTCGCCAACTGGTTCATCGCTGCGGCGATCCTGGGGCGCGACTGTGTCGTGTTGTACGGGGGCGGCAACATAACAGAATGCGGCGGCGGGCTTTCGGAGGAAGAGATGTCCGCCGCATCAGGACTGATCGCACTGGTGGTGCTCGTCATCCAGCTAGGGCTGATCTTCCTGGTGAGACGGCACACCCGCTCCGGCCCGCAGTGAGACCGTACGGCCGGCGACGGCGCACGTTGAGGCGGACGCACGACCGGAAACGCCGCTTCCTCCTGCCCGGCTCCACGACCTCCGCCACGTCCACGCCACCACGCTCCTCCTGGCGGGCGTCCCGGTTCACGTCGTCGCGGCTCGCCTCGGCCACGCCGATCCGGCGATCACGCTCCGGGTCTACGCCCACGTGATCCACGAGCAGGCGGCGACGGCCGCCGACGTCTTCGCCGAGAAGCTCGACGAGTGATGGGAGCCAGCCGGGAGCCACCCTGTTAGCAAGGGTGTTAGCAAACCGGCCGGACGATCAAGGAAGCAAGAAGGCCCCTGACGGCATAGCGCCTGTTCAGGGGCCTTTCTCTTTACGAGCCGACGAGGGGAATCGAACCCCTGACCTTCTGTTTACAAGGTCCCCAAACGGCTTCCAGGATCGTTCAGGGCCGTTCGCCGCGCTGCTCGTCGGGACTCCGGTCGTTCAGATCCGTCCGGCTCGGTTCGTGATCGTCCGCTTGGGTGGCTCCCAACGTGGCTCCCGAAATCGGTCGAGCCTGGGAGCTCTCCACTGGCGATCACCATGGAGCCGTTGCGCTCCTGTCGGAGGCGTGAAGGCTGGTGGACGACTACTGGATGGTCAGGCGGTAGCCGTGTTCGGTAGAGCGGGGGCAGAGGAAGATGGTGAGGGCTCCGGATCGTCCGAGAGCGAGCGTGGTGGGTTCGACGGTCTCCTCGCATTCGGGCGTTCCCCATTCGAGGTGGCGTTCTTCCCATGGACGCCATCGTGGCTCACTGCCGCCGTCCCATTCGCTGCTGTCCAGCTTGAGGAGCGGTTCGGTCTCGGTGCCGCAGACGGTGCAGGGCAGCGGGTACATGTCGGTGAGATGCCAGGACTCCCACCCGCCGATCTTACAGCCGGGCGCCATGGACAGCAGGTACTGGTAGCTGCCGTCACCTGCCTGGTCGTCCCACTCGTTGAGGGCTGTCCGGACCTGCTCGGGAAGTTCCTCGTTATCGGGGTACTCGGTGACCCGTTCGGGGTGGAGCACGCAGGGACGCGGCAGGTAGTCCTCCCGGCTGAGGTCTGCCGCCGGGGCTCCGGGGAGGCTGTCGGGTGTGGCGTGGTGGCGCATGGGTGGTTCGGTGAGGACGTCGGTGAGATCTGCGGTGCTGCGCCAGACCAGTAGGGGCGCGGGTCCCCGGATGTCATCCAGCTCGTGTTCGTTGGGGCACCACAGCACCTGAAGAAGGTCGACTCCCTCGGGAAAGGGGATCTCCGGGATGTCGCGTGCATAGAACTGCGCGACGCCGACCATGGGTGTCGAGGTTTCGGGTACGCGATCTCCCCAGTCCGCCCAGCCTGGCTCGCCGAAGGGAGCGGCCGGCATTTGGAGGGTCTGGTCGCATGAGGGCCACGGTTCGGCGACCGGCCAGATCAGCGGCGCCCCGATGTGACTGTCATGCATGGTCGGCTTCCCTGGCCGCGGATGGAGGCGGACCGCCGTTCTGGCGTACGCGCGCAGCTCGGGGAACAGCTGGGTGAGATCGATCGGAGGGTCAGGGGTGGTCAGTGCCATGGCGGGAAGCCTAGGAGGCGGCACCGACACGGAACACCGACAGCTCCCGGCGAACACTCTCACCAGCCCTAGCGGCTTTCAAGAGGGCTGCGCTCCCAAGAGTGACGAGGCCTCCTAGCAGGGCGGAAGGCTCTCCTCTGGCTGCAACGACAGAAGATCATCCCGCATATATCCCGCACTGCAGCCATAAGCCTTGCGAGGACAAACGATCTCTAGAGGGTCTCATCAGCTCGCTATATGCGATTGACGTCTGTCCACTTCATACCCCTATGTCCATTCAGGCCGTCAAGGGCTATAGGAGGGGGAGGCAAGAGGTGTTGGATACCCACCTTCCTTAAGAGGTAACCATCCAACGAAAGAATCGGACATCCATGTCCGCTTTATGGCGAATTTCCGCATAACAAAATGATTGAAGGCGTCAATCAGTGGCCGGCAAGGGGGTGCATAGAGGGTCATGGGACTGTAATGTCTGAAAGCATGACAGGGGAGGAAACGCAGGAGGCTGGCCGCATAGGCGCCCGCCGCGCCAAGAAGTGGCTCGAAGCTACCACTAGAGCCAACGCCCCATGGGTAAACCCAGTTGGGGCAGCCAAGCTGAAGTTTCCCTGGGCAAACGCGAGCACATTTTCTTTTGATCTAGGTGGACTATTCCGCGGCGAAGAACTGGAAGGGCTAGAATTTCTGGCTGAGTCTAAGTACTACCACAGGGCATACGACCAAAATGCTCTATATCGGGAATATCTAGCTAAGTGCTATCGCGCCTTCTCAATTCTTCCTCAACGCTGCGATGTATTCTTATGGATTACCTGGTCCCCGTTCATGGTGACCAGGTGGGATGAAATTCGAACCCCAGAATTTGTGAGAGAATGCGTTCGCACCCATCAGGAAAAAGTCTTCGGTGTCACGACAAGCGATGGCGAACCGGATATTGACGAAGAAACGTGTAAAGAAGTATCGAAAAGAACTTGGCTGGTCTTTCTTTCCACAGAACAGGAGCAGCTCGTACCAACCAAGCCATCCCGTCAGGTAGTGGAAGCTTTTATTGTTGGGAGGGATGACTGATGGCTAGATCTGAGCTAGCCGCGGCCGTCCAAGACGGCCTGGAGGAACGTAATCCAGAGGTTAGCATTAGGAGAGTCAAAGAAGCAGTACGCAAAGGGTTGCTCGCAATCGACAAAACCCCGAAGGTGCATGAAACAGAATATTTCAATCACTCTTATGCACCAGATTTCATTCTGAGCTGGCCTGGAAGTCAGACTTCGAACAGGCCCGTATACTTAAAGTTTGCAGATGATCCAGCATATCTTGCTGAAGAAGTTGAGCTAGTCGCGCAACAGCATCCCATGGTAATAGAATTAGATATTAATGCAAATCAAAAGCAAACAAAAGATCAGGAGTCTATTGATAGACTGCGGGAAGTTGCCAGAGGTAGTGACACTTTAATCACAAATCCTGATGGTCTAACAGAAATTGAAGCGGAGCAGCGGAATCAGCCCATCCTGCGTTTACTCGGTCGGGCGCTACTCCAAGGCGGGAGAGGTGTGATTGATGAGCATCTCGCCTCTCAGACTAGTCAAACCTTAGCAACTGGCGTCGAAGCAGCCCAGTCGTTAGACGCCGAACCGACCCGTCGCGCTGCTGAAGTTCTGGAGGATGTTCTTAGTGGACCATCGCAGAGTCGCATCCAACGGTTCCTTCAAGCACTATGGGTGGGATCAGGAGGAGCCGAGAGCACATTTCCGGGTGAAACAGCTCTTTCAGGCCCTCTCGACGATGACGCGTTAGCATTTCTAATCGAAACGGAAGGTGTAGCGGACTCTGCAGAATTTTGGCGGAGGATCGGTAGCAGACTGACCATCGATCAAATCGGTAGGCTGCCAATACCGCCACGACACTTTCCAAACCTTCAGTATTTAGTTGATGCCAACATCGATAGACTATGGGGACGAGTCGTTAAAGTCTCAAGCCATGGCCTACAAACAACCTTGGATGCCCATGAATATCCAACTCCGTGGTGGGCGGTAAGAAACAGTCTTCTATGCTTAATAGGGGACTCCTATGAGGCATTAATTGGAACACTAAGTGAACAACTAGAACATATTTCGATTAATTCCCAAGAGCCTTCTATCGAGGAATTGATAGAGCGGGCGAAAAGTAATGACATTCGCCTCGGTGAGCTAGTTCTTAAAAATGGAAAAAGATTCATGAGCTACGGATCGGAAGACAACGAAGACGTATCGGGGGATCCAAACCTTCTTAACATATCTACTTCTTTGGGCCCTTCCGCAACCGTAACTAGTGCTGTTGCTTCGCTCTCTAGAGGAAAGCATCTGAAGGTTCACTTTTCGCGAGCACTCGCAACAACAGAGGGGCCTGCTAAAATACCATTAAGGGAACTCGTGTTAACGGCTGTTCCTCTATTGCGTGACTATGTGAGCAGCACAGAATCTAGGCTGATGGACACGCTGGCGGAAGAGCCAGGAGCTCCCACCTTATTCTGATGGATTTGCATACTAGCTTGACCTCTGATCGCCCTGCTCGGTTCAGCATGAACAACAGGCCGTGATGGCATTGGATAGCTACGGGCTGCAATCCAATCTGAACTCGTACTGCCTCATCATCTACACAGCTGCGACAAATCCCGACGCTGATTGTTCAGCTGATGTGAGCAATATCAGGTGATCCGATAAATGGGTCAAAAAACTCCATTCTGCAGGCACTGGCAGAAAACATGTACATGGAGCAGCTCAATCTTGCCGCGTCATTAAGATTCGGGTTGAGAATAGGGCAACCAGGTAAACCTCGGACACTCACCTCTGGTGTTGGCTCTGCTTATTCTCGACGATTGCACAGATGAGAGCTGCGATCAGCATTCCGAGCCCTGCCTTCACTGCGACATCAAGCGTCTCCGAGTCAGCGGAGAATCCGTTACCGAAGATCCGAACTACGCCCACCAGAGATAGAAGAAGCAAAACAACGCCACCGGCGAGAAATCCTCTACGGAAGATTCCAGTCACATCGCGCGGGTTCAGGAATGCGCGATACGCCGCGTGCCCGATAGCTACCAGCGGAAGCAGCACCAAAAGACTGTCAAAGATATCGGTCATAACGGATGATCGTATGGCAGCGCAGCACTTTGAGGAAGCGAGCGTCAGGTACGTGTAGGACCTATACGGCATAGCAGCTCGGCTCCTGGCCGTCCCCCGATTGGTTCCTCACCTGCGCGGACGCGCACACTCCGCCCGCCTGCTCATCCCGTCCGCCGTCGACCCGCCCGCAGGGGAAGCGGGGCAGGGCCAGGCGGTCAAGGTGGAGCGCCCCGCTGGACGAACGACCTTGACCGCCTGGCCCTGCCCCGCTCGGCTTGTCCCGGGTCGATGGCGGACGGGATGAGCAGGCCCCTACCCCAGCCACCGACAGGCCAGCGGTGATGAGCACGCCCGTGGTGGATATCCCGGAGCCGGAGTGCCCCCGCCGGAGGCGATGGACGGTGAGGGGGTGCGTCAGGCAGGCTTGATCGAAATCATGGTCGAGGCACCGACAGCAGAGCTCGGGTGAATGAATTGAGAAACCTGTTTGTATCGCTGGGCGAAGTACTTTCGTGGCTGTTCTCGCTGGCGGTGCTGTTCCTGGTGATCTACGGGGCGATACGGCTGGCGCTCAAGCATGATCGGAGGAGTCAGATTCCACGTCCCCGGGATGTGGCGGATGCGGAGCTGCGGGAGCGGGTAGCGGTGGAGCGGGCGGCTCAGAAGCGCGAAGCGGAAGAGCGGCCGGCTCGCAGGCGTGAGGCAGAAGGGTCCGACGGCATGTAGCGGCGGCGGGCCGGTGGTCGGCGCGTGGGCTGGGTACGGCGGGCGCGCGGTACGGTGGCCGGCCCGAGTGCGGCCCCGGCCGTGACCGGCCCCCAGGCCGCATGCGCGGCCGGGGTCCGCGACGCTGGGCCGGGGTGCGGCGGCGCGGCGCGCCGCCGCCTTGATCCCTACAAGAACAATTCGGCAGTGCTCTGAGTGATGAAGCCACACGTTGACGAGCCCTCGATGCATGAGCTGCGATAACGGCTGTCCCGTAACGTCGATGCTGCCATGTTGCCGTCAAGAAGACTGCACACAAAGATCAGGGTGGACGGTGGCTCAGTATCGGTAGTCGGGCCAGTGCGGGTCCTCCCACCGGGCAGGGCCGGCCAGACCAAGTAGCCGTACTCGGTGGAGCAGTTCTTCGTGGGCGTTCTGGGCGCGAAGCCGGTCAGGGGCGTGGCGGATCAGCCAGGCCGTCAGCTCCGCGCACGTCTCCTCCTCGTTCTCCCAGCTCTCCCAGGGAAGTTGGTCTCCCAGCAGGTCGTACTCCCAGCGCGTTACCGCCTCGATCAGGTGCCGGTCGGCCACGGCGCACCTTTGCGCCTCCCAGGTCTCCAGCCACGGACCAAGTGCGGTGGATGCCTCGGCGCACAGAGCGAGTACCTCGTGCGCGGGCACGGCGGGGTCCGGGTCGGTGAGAGTGTGGCTCCACCAGGCGTTCAGGAATTCCCGCACCGCTGCGGCCTGCATGGAGGGCCATTGCTGCCACTGGCCGCGATCCAGCGAGCGTCCGACTTCTTCCATGCCGGAGAAGGGTTTGACGAGACCGCTGACGAGGGCTGTGGAGAGCTGGGGAAGGATGCGGCGCAGCACAGCCGCGTGGTCGTCCCAGTCGGCGGCCTGCCAGGCGCGATGTAGAAGATCGGGCTCCAACGTCACGTTGGGGACCTTCAACTGTGCGAGCTCTTCCGCGCTGCCCCAGTGGCACTCGCAGTTGCTCTCGTCAGGGTGGGCGGTCATCCCGCGGAAGGTGACGGCCACGCGCTTCAGCGCGGCACGGAGACGGGGCCGCTCAGGACTCTGGCCGGGGGTCATCATGGCATCTGCCCTCAAAGACTCCAGCAGGCTGCGCCAGCCGAAGATTCGTACTTTACCGGGCTTGTGGGCACGCATAGGCGAAGCTCGCTATCCGGCCTCGGATCTTCATGACGAGCGGTGGCTCCCTCCGCGACCCCTCTTTCCGAATCGACGAGCACCCAACAGGCAGGTGCGTGGAACATGCTCCGTGTTCTCGTATGTGCGTGAAATCAGGGTCCGCGCACACGCCGCCCCCAGATGTCCCGGGCCGCAAGAGAGATGTACGCCGACGACCTCGGCCGGTAACTTCACGGTGTGGCTACCAACGAAGAGCAGACGCGCTGGATCGTGCACGGGGAACGCCTGGTCTACGACAACCGGTGGATCCGGTTGGGCCTGGTCGACGTGGAGATCCCCGATGGGGAGCGGTTCGAGCATCACGCGGTGCATCTGGACCGGGCGGCTATCGCGGTGGTGGTCGATGAGCAGGACCGGGTGCTGATGATGTGGCGGCACCGGTTCCTGTTCGACCGGTGGGGCTGGGAGCTGCCCGGCGGCCTGGTCGACGCGGGCGAGGACCCGATGACGACCGCTGTGCGGGAGGTGGAGGAGGAGACCGGGTACCGGCCCAAGGAGACGGAGCACCTGGTCACCTACCAGCCGATGGCCGGCATGGTGGATTCGGAGCACAGCCTGTTCCTCGTCCGCGGTGCTGACCTCGTCGGCAAGCCGACCGGTGAAGAGGTGGAGGCGGACCTCATCGAGTGGATCCCGATGGCGGAGATCCCGGACATGATCGCCCGCGGGGACATCTGGACGTCGGGGACGTTGATCGGGCTGTATGCGGCTCAGGCGCGGCTCAGTTCAGGGCGCGCTTGACCGCTCGGGACAGCTCCTCGATGCGCTTGCGCTGGCGGCGGGAGCCGGTCATGGTCGCCAACTGCTGGGCGCGCTGAATGTGCGGCTGGGCGGCCTCGGGCTCTCCTCCGGCCAGCAGAGCGTGTCCCAGGTCGCAACGGAGTGCGGACTCGGCGCGGTTGTAGGTGCCGTCCATCCCGGCCAGCGCGGAGCGCAGGTCCTCGACGGTGCCGGGGTCGCCGAACCGCACCAGGCAATTGCCGCGCCAGCGGGCCAGGTGATGGCGGTCCAGTGACAGGTACGGCATGTCCTCGTCGGCGGCCCCGTCCGGCAGCAGCGCGGCGGCCTGCTCCAGCGCGGTGCGGCAGGTGGCCTCGTCCCCGAGGATGGCGGCGGCCTCGGCTTCGGCGGCGGCAAGCCAGGTCCGCAGGCGCGGAGGGATGCGGTCGCGGTGGGTGGCGTGCAGGTATTGGAGGAGTTCGGTGGCCTCGGCCGGCCGTCCCAGGTCCATGAGCACATATGCCTGCTCGCCGGAGACGTAGGCCAGGACGGCGGGGTTGTCGGCTTCCCGGGCGGCGGCCTTGGCGCGCTCGTAGTGATCCCACGCGTCGGCCAGGGCGCCGGTGTTGATGGCCTGCCACCCGGCCAGGGACGCGGTTTCGGCAAGGACGTGGGCGAGCTGGGCGCGGATGCCGGGCCGTACGGCGTGGCGGTGGACGTGTTCGATGTGGGCGATCTGAGCGCGCATCTTGTCGGCGATGGCCACCCCGCCGACGCGGCGGTCCATCAGCCGGAGGTTGTTGGTCTCCATCGTCAGAATCATGACCATGACGGGGTCGACGACGGCGGAGGCCTCAAGCCGGGCCGTCAGCTTCTCTATCTGCTCCTGGTGCTCGCCTCCGTGGTCGCCGGTCGGGGAGGCGGTATCGAGCGGGGCCAGGCCGAAGAGCATGCGCGCGTGGTCGGGCAGGCCCAGGCCGGCGGCGATGCGCTCGAACACCTCCAGGTCGGTGACTTGGCGCTGGCGGCGGATGATCTCGCTGATGCGGCCTTGCGGGATGCCGGTGGCGGTGCTGATGCGGACCTGGGTGGCACCGCTGTACTTGACAGCGAGGTTGAACAACCCGGCTACATCCCGGCTTTTAAGGATTTCCCGGCTTTCTTCGCGGTCCCACACCTGAGCGGGGATCTCGATCGGGTCGAACGCGTTCCCGTGCATTCCCGTCCTCCGGTTGCCAGTCCCCGAGGTGGTGCATCGCTACAGGCCGGACTCTATATCTCACCCTGGTATATCCGCGTGGAATAGGCGGAGAAAGTCTGGTTGGACATCCTTTCCGGCATGACAACACCGGTTAAGTGCACCGCGTGTGACGGGCGCGGCTGGAAGATCGTCACTCGTCGGGGATGCGTGGCGGCCATGGGGCTGCACCTGGAGATGTCCGCGCGCGAGGACTGCCTGTACTGCGACAGCGGCGACCCGAGCACGCAGGTCGTGGAGATGTTCGAGTGGGAGGTGTTCTCCACCTCCGCCGGGGTCGACGAGCTGGGACCGTGCGGGACCAACTCCGGGCAGGCCACCGCGATGGACACCCTGCGCACGGCGCTGCGCCGCCTGGCGGCCGAACCTGCGCAGGCCGGCGTGACGGTGTGGGGGCGCGTCGTCCACCGGGTCTACGACTTCGGCACCGTCCCGGACGACTGGTCCCGGCGGATCATCTTCACGGCGACGGTGGACCCGGCTGGGACGGTGCGTTTTGAGCGGGTCACCTCGTGAACGCTCGGGCCCTCGGCTGGGAGTCGCCGTGCCCGTCCCTGCACCTGCCTCCGGTGCGGGATGAGCATCGGGCGTTGACCTGGTACGGCGCGGCGCGGTTCGGTCGGGTGCGGGTGGTGGCCTGGACCTGCCATCAGCATCGGGTGACCTTCTACGAGTTGTGCGAGGCCGGCGGGCTGGCGTTCATCCGCCGCACGATTGACCGGGACGGCGGGCGGGCCGTCTCCTACAGTGAGGCGTGGTCGTGCCGCAGAGCGCGGGAGATGTGGTCGGCGCTGGTGGCGGGCCTGGTCCGCTGACCTCGGCATGCCCGTGGGCGCTGAGGTCCTGACAGGTCTCCACTCCGCCGGTACTGTGCTTATGCAGACAAGTGGAAGAGTGATCGGGCGGTTGAGATGAGCATGGACTTCGCCCCACCGAAGTACGCCCAGGTGATGACGGCGATACAGCAACGCATCACCGAGGGTGAATACGCGCCCGGTGACATGCTGCCGTCCGAGACGCAGCTCGTCCGGGAGTTCGGCGTCGGCCGGACCACCGTGGTGCGGGCGTTGCAGACGCTTGCCATGCAAGGGTGGATCGAGCGTGAGCACGGGCGCGGTTCGTTCGTCAAAGGCCGGCCGGAGACCTCGGCCGACCGGATCCGGCCCGCGCTGGAGACGGCCGAGCACGCCGAGAGCGCCGAGAACATCACCGACGTGCGCCGCGTTCCGGCTCCCCGGCACGTCGCGCGCCTGCTGGGGGTCGACGCCCGGACTCCGGTGATCGAACGCCGGAGGGTGGCCAAGCAGGGCGGTCGGCGCTCGGCGGTGGAGACCTTCTGGTTCCCGCTGGAGGTGGCGCTCGGCACCGATCTGGACAAGGCCGAACCGCTGCGGCACGGGATCCGCCAGCATCTCCAGGCAGTCAAGCACCTGCGCTTCGACCACATCACCGAACGCCTGACCGCGCGCATGTCCACCGAGGAGGAAGCCGAGTTGCTCGGCTCGTCCACGCCCGTGCTCGGGGTGCTGGCCACGGTGCATGACGCCTCGGGAACCGTGCTGCTGGCGATGAGCGTGGCCATGCCGGGGGACCTGCATGAGCTGCTCGACGTCTATCCGGTGACCTGACGGCTCTCCCACTCGATCCGCTTATTCACTTGTGCGGACGAGTGGGATCGCCTATTCTCAACTTGTCCGCACAAGTGGACGTCCGAATGAAGGGCGTTCCCAACGAAAGGAGTGATCATGGCTATTCAGGGACCCATCCCGATCAGCTTCGAGCAGGTCTTCCCGCACGGCTGCTACATCGTCGGCGCGGTCGAGCAGGTCAAGGACTTCGACGCCTCGACCAGCAGCCGGACCGTCTACGCCAAGGACAAGACCACCGGCGAACTGGTCTGGCAGGTCGCGGTGATGGACGCCGACCCGGCGGTGAAGGCCGGCCAGAAGACGGTCTCGGTCAAGATCCTGTCGCCGGTCGAGCCGGTCGTTCCGCCCGCGCTGCCGGGCCTGCCGTTCGTGCCGGTCGAGTTCGACGGCATGACCGTGACCCCGTACGTCGGCCAGAACACCGGCCGCCTGGCCTACTCCATCCGGGCCACGTCCATGCGGGCTCCCCGCGCGGCTGGAGCCCCGGTCAAGCCGACGGCCGGTAAGGAGGTCGCGGCGTGAGCGAGCACAAGCCGTACACCTTCGTCACGACGTCGATCGACGCCGACGGTACCCGGCTCGGCGTCTCCTTCCACACCGGAGACCTGGCGGTCACGGTGCTGGGGACCGAACGGCAGCGGCCGATCCTGACCATCTCCAGCGCTGAGGCGCGGGTGTCACTGTCCACCACGGGCGGCGGACCGGTCACCGACCAGGACGTGACACTCGCCCGCCGGCTCGCCGACGCCGCTGCCCGCTACCTCGCCATGTGCGAGCACCTGCACGCCGAACGCTCCACCTCGGCCGACGCGAACGCGGCCTGACCTGCAAGCGGGGCCGCCAGAAGCGGCAAACTTCCGGCGGCCCCTCGGTTCTCCCCAGATGCGATTCAAGAGAGGACACCAGCCTAATGTTCAAGAAGATGCCCGGTGACGAGGCGCAGCACCTCGTCTCCACCACCCCTGATACCGCCGTGGTCTTCCGCCCGGCCGTGGTCCGTACTCCGGCGTTCGTCACGCTCGTCATCTTCGCTTGGCGGTTGCTCGCCGGTCTGGTGCGGTTGGTCTGGCGGCACCCGGT
This sequence comes from Planomonospora antibiotica, assembly GCF_014647955.1. Lineage (NCBI taxonomy): Bacteria > Bacillati > Actinomycetota > Actinomycetes > Streptosporangiales > Streptosporangiaceae > Planomonospora > Planomonospora antibiotica. Next base: position 11,838 of record NZ_BMQE01000011.1, read on the forward strand.
CGCCTCGGCCGTCGTCGCCGTCCCGTGCGCCGTGGCGTGGTTGTACGGCTGGCGGACGGGCCTGGTCCTGATCGCGGTGGCCGTGACCGTGCTCGCGCTGTGGTGTTCGGTGCACCGGCCCTCGTTCCTGCGGCTGGTCGGCTGGCGGCTGCTGGCCTTCTGGCGCTTCCTGTGGATCTACCGGCGGCACTGGCAGGCCGTGATGGTCGTCTCCGGGCTGGGGCGGCACCTGCGCGGCCGGGACTACCTCCCCCACCTGGTCAAGGTCACCTGTACCTCGTGGGCCGATGTGGTCACCGTGAAGATGCTGCACGGTCAGGCGGTCAAGGACTGGGCCGACCGCATCGACCACCTGGCGCACGGCTTCGGCGTCCGCTCCTGCCGGGTCTCCATCGCGCGGGCGGGCCGCCTGACGCTCGTCTTCCCCCGCCGCGATCCGCTGTCCACGCCGCTCCCGGCGATCCCGATCCCCGAAGCGGCGTCGGTGGGGCCGGTCCTGGTCGGGACCCGTGAGGACGGCTCGTCCTGGTTCCTCAAGGTTCACGGCACTCACGTCCTGGTCGCCGGGGCCACCGGGGCGGGCAAGGGCTCGGTGATCTGGTCGACCATCCGCGGCCTGCTCCCCGCTGTCATGGCGGGCCTGGTGCAGATCTGGGCGCTGGACCCCAAACGCATGGAACTGTCCTTCGGCCGGACCTTGTTCGGGGAGCGGTACGCGGCGACCCCGGAGCAGTGCGCCGATCTCCTGGACGCGGCCGTCGAGGTGATGCAGGAGCGGGCCGACCGGTTCGCCGGCCAGCAGCGCTCTCATACCCCCACCGTCGATGACCCGTTCGTCCTGGTCGTGGTCGATGAGGTGGCGTTCCTGACCGCCTACCAATCGGACCGGGCCTTGAAGCAGCGGATCTCCGCCGCGCTGGCGACGCTCACCACGCAAGGGCGGGCGGTCGGCGTCGGGGTGATGGCGGCGCTCCAGGACCCGCGCAAGGACGTGCTCACCATCCGGAACCTGTTCCCCGACAAGATCGCGCTCCGGTTGGACGAGTCCGAACAGGTGGACATGGTCCTCGGTGACGGCGCCCGCGACCGGGGCGCGCTGGCCGACCACATCTCCCCGATCCCCCAGCAGGGCGCGGGCGTCGGCTACGTCCGCCTGGAAGCCTCACCGGATCCGATCCGGGTGCGCGCGGCCTACGTCTCCGATGCCGACATCCGCGCCATGGCCCAGGCGGTGGCGGCATGAGGGTCTGCTTCTACGGCACCGACGAGGAGATCACCCGCATCTGCGAGCGGCCCGTCCTGGCGCTGCTGGGGCCGCGCCGCACGCAGCGCGTGGTGGCCTTCGAGCTGTCCGACCCCTCCATCAGCACCGACCCGTACGGGGCCGTCTACCGGTTGGCGGCCGACCTGACCGAGATCCACCGCGAGGAGGTGAACGAATGACCACCCCGACGACCGACCGTTCCATCTCCCGGGCGCAGCGGCAGCGGATGCCGGTCGCGCTGGATGTGGCGGTGGAGATCGCCAAGCACAACGGCGTGTGCATCCGCCCGATCGTTCTGCGGCGGCTGGATGTGCGTACCGGCCAGAGTGAGGACGTCAACGTCCCGTGCGGGGCCACCCGGGAGACCGTGTGCCCGCCGTGCGCGAAACGCAACCGCTACCTGCGCATGGCGCAGTGCCGGGAGGGCTGGCACCTCGACCACGAACCGGTGACTACCCCGGATGAGCCGGACGAGCAGCAGCGGTGGCTGATCGAGTTCCGGGCCGATGTCCAGGCCAAGCGAGACGCGGCCGAACGCGACGGTGATGCCGCCGAGATCGCCAGTTGGGACGAGGCGATCCAGGAGATCGACGCTGAGATCCGCGCGGCCGGGATGCGCGGCAGCCTGTCCGGCCGCAACACGGGCAAGCGCTCCCGGTCGACCCGGCGACGGCAGGACGCCCCGGACCTGCCCAAGCGGGCCATGAGCCCCACCACGCTCGGTAGAGCCTTCTCCGGAACCGATGGGAAGGTCTACCGGCCGTCGATGTTCATCACGCTCACCCTGCCGTCCTACGGCCGGATCCGGGCCGGCCAGGGCGTGCCGGTCGACCCGAGCACCTACGACTACCGGCGGGCGGCCCGGGACGCCCTGCACTTCTCCAAGCTGGTCGACCGGTTCGTGCAGAACCTCCGCAGGGTGGCCGGATACGACGTGCAGTACTTCGCGTCCGTGGAGCCTCAGAAGCGGCTCGCTCCGCACCTGCACATGGCGGTGCGCGGCACCCTGCCCCGGGCGGAGATCAAGCAGATCGCCGCCGCGACCTATCACCAGGTGTGGTGGCCGCCCGTCGATGAGGTCCGCTTCGAGGGCGATCACCTGCCGGTGTGGACGCCGCGGGCCGATCTCCCCGATGGAGAGACCTACCCGGACGGCCAAGCCGGCGACTACCTCGACCCTGCCACAGGAGAGCTGCTGCCCACCTGGGGCGAAGCCCTCGACCAGCTCGACCAGGACGAGACGGCCGAACCCCTGCACATACTGCGCTTCGGCGACCAGGTCGACGTTCAAGGCGTCTTGGCCGGCACCCCGGACGCCGACCAGTGCATCCGTTACCTGTCGAAGTACCTGACCAAGTCCCTCGGTGAGAGCCTCGACACCGACGACCTGGCTCGGCGGGATCACGCGGCTCGGCTGGTCGAGGCCCTGCGCTACGAACCGTGCTCGCCGACCTGCCCGAACTGGCTGCGCTACGGCGTCCAGCCCAAGGGCGCCAAAGCCGGGATGGCTCCGGGCCGGTGCCGGGGTAAGGCCCACAAGCCCGAAAATCTCGGCTACGCGGGCCGCCGGGTGCTCGTCTCCCGGAAGTGGTCGAACAAGACCTTGGCCGAGCACAAGCGCGACCGGCGTACCTGGGTCCTGGAAGCTCTCGGCCTGGCCGACGATCCTGCCAAGAGCGACCCGCGCCGCTACCTCTGGAAGCCCGTCCCGGCCGGAGACGGCGGCGTTCCCTCGCTCGCCCTGCGGCTGCTGCGCATGGTCGCCGAACGTCAGCGCTGGCGAGCAACCCTCCTCACCCGGCAAGCAGAAGCCGCCGGTCGCCCCGTCCCCGACCTTTCGGCAATCAGGGAGGCCGCATGATCGATGACGCCGATCCCCTGCTTCTGCGGCCCGAGAAGGCGGCGGAGCTGCTCAGCATCGGCCGGACGAAGGTCTACGCGCTCATGAGATCGGGCGCACTCCGCTCGGTCCGCGTCGGTGGTCTCCGCCGGATCCCCCGGACCGCGCTCATCGAATTCGTCACCCACCTGGAAGAGGAGAATGCGGCATGAGCGGCAAGAAGCGGCGCGGTCAGAACGAGGACTCCATCTACAAGGACGGCGACCGGTGGCGTGGTGCGCTTTCCCTCGGGTACGGCCCGGACGGCAATCGCATCCGCAAGAAGGTCTCGGGCAAGACCCGGGCCGAGGTCGTCGAGAAGATCCGGAAGATCCGCGAGGGCATCACCAAGGGCCTTCCCGTCCCCGACGACAAGATCACCGTAGGCGCGTTCCTCGACCGGTGGCTGTCCATGCTCCCCGGCCACATCGCGGACTCGACCTTGGACGACTACGAGGACACGGTACGGCTCCACCTCAAGCCGGGACTCGGCCGGCACAAGCTCACCGCTCTGACCGTCGCCCACGTCGATGCCCTCTGGCAGGCCAAGCGGGAGAAGTACAAGCCCAACAGCGTGCGGAACATGCGGGCCGTACTGCGCAAGGCACTCGGGCAGGCCGAGCGTGAGGGCTTGGTCGGGCGGAACGTCGCCGCGCTGTCCATGCCGCCCCGAGTCAACAACGACGAGGGCCGGACGCTCACCGTCACCCAGGCGCGCAAGCTCCTCGATCAGGTGAACGGGCATCGGATGGGAACGCTCGTCCTCCTGGCGCTCGTCTTCGGGCTCCGCCGCGGTGAAGCGCTCGGGCTGATGTGGGACGCCTTCGACTCGGACGCCGGAACCCTGCGAGTCACACACGCCGTGAAGCGGCTCAAGAACCGCGCTCCCCGGGCCGAGCGGAGAACCCGGCTCGTTATCTCCGAACTCAAGACCAAGAGGTCACGCCGTACACTCTGCCTGACCCCGGAGCTGGTCGACGTGCTCAAGCGGCACCGGGCCGCGCACAACGCCGAGCGCCTCCAGGCCGGGCAGGAGTGGGCCGAACACGGGCTGATCTTCCCGACCGCTTTCGGTAGCCCCTCGGACCCGGACAACTTCTCGCGTCTGTTCTCCCGGCTGTCGCAGAAGGCCGGCCTCGGGCACTGGCACCCGCACGAGCTGCGGCACTCGGGCGCCTCGCTCATGCTCGCCCAGGGCACTCCCCTGCACGTCGTCTCCGAGATCCTCGGGCACGCGAGCATCGCCATCACGAAGGACGTCTACGGGCACCTGGTGGAGGGCGACAAGCGGGCCGCGACGACGGCGATTTCCGGAGCCCTGCTGGGCGGGCAGACGCCGGTGGCTCCCAGGGTGGCTCCCAGCGACGCCGAGGACACCGGTTGACCACCGGAAGCAGGAAGGCCCCTGACGGCGTAACGCCTGTTCAGGGGCCTTTCTCTTTACGAGCCGACGAGGGGAATCGAACCCCTGACCTTCTGTTTACAAGACAGATGCTCTGCCGATTGAGCTACGTCGGCATGGTCGCCTGACGAGTGTAGTCGGCCTGAGCCCCTGACGTCACTGAGGAACGGGCGCGAACCGCGGGCGGAATCTACCGCTTGCGGTGGCGAGCCACCTCGTACAGGGCGATGCCTGCGGCGACGCCCGCGTTGAGGGACTCCGCCGCGGCGCTCATGGGGATGCGGACGACCAGGTCACAGGCCTCCCGGACCAGGCGGGACAGGCCCTTGCCCTCCGAGCCCACGACCACGACCAGAGGGCCGTCGAGCAGGTTGGCGTCACCGACGTCGACCGTGCCCTCGCCGTCCAGGCCGATCACGAACAATCCCGCCTCGCGGTAGTCCCGCAGGGTCGCGGTGAGGTTGGCGGCACGGGCCACGGTCATGTTGGCCAGCGTGCCCGCCGAGGTCTTCCACGCTCCGGCGGTCACCCCCGCCGAGCGGCGGGAGGGCACGACCAGGCCGTGGGCGCCGAAGGCGGTGGCCGAACGGGCGATGGCGCCGAGGTTGCGCGGGTCGGTGACGCTGTCGAGGGCCACGATCAGCGGCACCTCGGCGGCGTCCTGGGCCGCGTGGACCAGGTCCTCGGGGTGGGCGTACTCGTAGGCGGGGATCTGCAGGGCCACGCCCTGGTGCACGCCGCCCTCGGTCAGCCGGTCCAGCTTCTCCCGGCCGGCCTCCAGCATCGGGATGCCCCGGTCGGCGGCGATGCGCACCGACTCCTTGACCCGGTCGTCGTTGTCGATGCGCTGCGCGATGTAGAGCGCGCTCGCGGGCACTCCCGCCCGGAGCGCCTCCAGGACCGGGTTGCGGCCGCCGATGTACTCCGGCGCGTCCTCGCTGCGCCGGGTGCGGGCCGGGGCGGGACGCTGCGACGAGGACCTGCCGGTCTTCTCCTCGCGCTCCAGCCGCTCCGCGCGCGCCTTGTCCTTGTACCAGTGCCGCATGTGCGCCGGCGGGGTCGCGCCCCTGCCCTCCAGACCACGGCGGACGTTGCCGCCCGTGCCCTTGGTCGGACTCTTCTTCTTCGCGGGTCGCCCGGACCCTCTACCCCCACCAGCCATGGTCCCTAGCGTACGGCCTGCCCCGCCGAGCCCGCGCCGCCCGCGGCCACGGGAGAGCCGCGGACGGCGCGGCGCAGAGGCAGCACAGCGGCGAGCGGCAGCACAGCGGAACACGGGACGACACGGGACGACGCGGGAGCGGAGCGGGCCGGGACCCCGACGCCGGTCCCGCGTCCGCGTCCGGGACCGGCGTCGCAACCGGCCCCGGGGACCTACCGCCCCCGGGGCTACCTCGACAGCTCCCAGCGGGGGCCCTGCGGGGTGTCCTCCACGGCGACGCCCGCCTGGGCGAGCCCGTCGCGGATGGCGTCGGCCGCGGCGAAGTCCTTGCGGGCCCGGGCCGCCTGCCGCTGCTCCAGCGCCACGGCGACCAGGGCGTCCACGGTCGCGCGCAGGCCGGAGTCGCCGCCCGAGGAGCGCCACTGCTCCGAGCGCGGGTCGAGGCCGAGCACGTCGAGCATGTTCTGCGTCTCGGCCAGCAGCCGGGCCACCTGCTCCTTGTTCCCGTGCGCCAGGGCGACGTTGCCCTCGCGGACCACCTCGTGCACCACGGCCAGCGCCTGCGGCGTGCCCAGATCGTCGTCGAGCGCGTCGGTGAACGCCTGGGGCAGCGGGGCGTCGGCGTCCACGTCGTGGATCACCTCGGCCGCCCGGGTGACGAAGCCCTCGATGCGCTGATAGGCCGCGGCGGCCTCCAGCAGCGCCTCCTCGGAGTAGTCGATCGCCGAGCGGTAGTGCGGCGCGGCCAGGTAGTAGCGGAGCTCGACCGGCCGGACCTTCTTGGTGACCTCGGGGATCAGCAGGGAGTTTCCGAGCGACTTGCTCATCTTCTCCGCGCCGATCTTGAGCATGCCGTTGTGCATCCAGTAGCGGGCGAAGCCGTCCCCGGCGGCCTGCGACTGGGTCAGCTCGTTCTCGTGGTGCGGGAAGATCAGGTCGACGCCGCCGCCGTGGATGTCGAAGGTCGCCCCGAGGTACTTCGTGGCCATCGCGGAGCATTCGAGGTGCCAGCCGGGACGGCCCCGGCCCCACGGGGTCGGCCAGGTCGGTTCGCCGGGCTTCTCCCCCTTCCACAGGGCGAAGTCTCGCGGGTCGCGCTTGCAGGAGTCGGTGTCGGTGTCGCCGGCCGCCCGCATGTTCTCCAGCCTCTGGTTGGAGAGCGAGCCGTACCGGTCGGCGTAGGAGACCACGTCGAAGTAGACGTCCCCTTCGGCGGCGTAGGCGTGGCCCGCGGCGATCAGCCGCTCCATGAGCTCGATCATCTCGGGGACGTGGCCGGTGGCGCGCGGCTCGACGGTCGGCGGCAGGCAGCCGAGCACCTGGTAGGCCCAGGTGAAGGCGCGCTGGTTGCGCTCGGCGACCACGAACCAGGGCACGCCCTCCTGGGCGGCGACTCGAATGATCTTGTCGTCGATGTCGGTGACGTTCCGGCAGAAGGTGACGTCGTAACCGGACCGGGTCATCCAGCGGCGGAGCACGTCGAAGTTGACGCCGGACCGGATGTGGCCGATGTGCGGTGGGGCCTGCACGGTGGCGCCACACAGGTAGATCGACGCCCGGCCGGGCTCCACCGGAACGAATTCGCGGACCGTGCGTGTGCTGGTGTCGTAAAGGCGCAGGCTCACGAGAAAAGGCTAACGCCTTCCCCCGCCCGGCAAGCCGGGTTACGCGACGTTGAAATCACGACCGCATCGGTCCTCTCCGCGCCATTCGGGACATCCGGCCTCTGCGGACCAGGAAGAACGCGGTTCGGCCTGTGCCGAAGGCCTGGGGCGCGACGGCATGATCGCGGTAGGGTCGAAGGGCCATGGACGTGAAATCCCCCGCGGCGGCAGGTCCGATCTCCCGCCCGTCCTCTGCCCTGTCCTCCGCTCCGGCCTCCCCCGGCCGGGCCGCCGTAGCCCTGCGCCACGCGGGCGTCGCGCTCGCCGGGATCGGCGTCGCCGCGCTGACCGGTACGGCGTGCGTGCTGTCCTTCGAGACCCTGCGCGCCCTGGCCGTCACCGGCGGGGCCCGCGCCGACCTGTCCTACCTCTACCCGGCGGGCTTCGACGCGCTCCTGGTCATCACCATGATCGGCGTGCTGCTGCTGCGCGGTGCGCGCTGGCCGATCCGCCTGCAGGCCGGGGCCGTCCTGGTCCTGCTGTTCGCCGCCGTGGTCGCCGCCGAGGTGGTCAGGGCCGCCGGAACGGCGGTGGACGTACGGCGGGCGGCCGTCGTGGTCGCCGTCGCGCCCTGGGCGATGCTGGCCGTGGCCCTGTGGCTCTGGCTCGTGCTGATCAAGCACGCCCACGTACGGCGGGCCGCCCTGGACGCCCACCGGACGGGTCCGGAGCGGGACGGCGACATCGTGCCGTTCCCCGAGGCCGGGCCGGAGGCCGCGGACCGTCCTTCCGCCCGCCCGGTCCCGCATCCGGCGGTGGAGACCCCGCTCGACCCGCAGGCCGCCCCGCCCCTGGAGTCCGCGCCGCTGGACCCGGTTCCGCTCCACGACCTGTCCACCGAGCCCGTGGTCGGGCCCACGCCCGCCCCGGAGACGCCGGAGGTGGACGAACTGCCCGGACCGGGCCCCGCGGAGGACCGGCCCGCCGGAGAGCGCGGCGGCGAAGGAGAGCCGGACCATATGAGAGACCTGGCCGGTGCGGGAGAGCCGGCCCGTGCGGGGGACCCGGAGCACGTGGAAGACGTGAAGCGCGTGGAGGACCCGGAGCGCGTGGAGGAGGAGTCCGCGGACCGGCCCGCCGGCCCTTCCGCGGCGCCCCGGTCGGAAACGGCCGCTCCCGGGGCTCCGGAGCCGGCCCCCGTCCCCCGGGACAAGCCGGTGCGCTGGGGTGACCTGGTCCGCCCGCACCCGGGTGACCTGCTCGTGCACCCTCCCCGCAGCGCCGTACGCGATCCGGAACGCGATGCCGTACAGGATCCGGAACACGGCACCGTGCGCGATCCGGAAGGCGGTGCCGTACAGGACCGGAGGCCCGGGGGCGGCCGGACCGGAGAGCGCGTGGAGACCTGGACCGCCGCGCCGCACGAGGAGGCGGAGGGCTCCGGGACGGGTCTCCGGCCGGAGGCGCCCCCCTCGGTTCCCGGCGGCCCCGCCGGCCGTGACGCCGACACCCAGCCGATGCGCGTGATGGACGACGGCTCACCCGCCCCCGGTCCCGCCCCCGACTCCGACCCCGATCTCGGCCCCGATCCGGCGCACGGCGCCGAGGCCGCCGATCCTCAGGAGGACGAGGTCACGGCACCGCCCTCGGGCCGCATGCGCAGCACCCCCGTCCCCCCGGAGGGGTGAACCACCCCGATCGGCCGTGTGCGGGGCCGGCTCCGGGGCCCGTGAAGGGAGCCGGCCCCGCATACGGCCGCGACCCGCCCGGCGCGCCGTGTGGGCGCCGGGCGGGTCTCTGCGCGGAAGCCAGGACATCGAGCCTGATGCCGCGGGCGTCTCCGGGGCGGACGGTGCCCGTCCGGACCGCGGCCGGTCACCGGGAAGGTGCGCTCGGCTGTCAGACCCTGGAGCGGCGGAGCCCCGCGACCAGGCCGACACCGACGACGGCCAGGACGACCTGCATGACGAGCTCGATCCAGTCGATGCCGTCGGTGGTGGCGACGCCCAGCGACTGGGCGATCGCGGTACCGATCAGTGCGGCGACGATACCGACGACAATGGTCAGGACCCATCCGATCGCCTGTCGGCCAGGAAGCAGGAGACGACCGATTGCGCCGATGACGGCGCCGATGACGATGGCCCCGAGAATGGATGCGATAGTCATATCAACCTCCCCGTGAGGGTGAGACCTTCACTCTCACGGAAAGAGGGCTACCCCGTACTCCAGGATTACTCCTGGAAATATAAAATTCCTGCCGGATCAGGTCCGGGTGGTTCCTCCCGGATGGGTCTTGCCGGGACGCATCTGCGTGACGAGCAGCACCCCCACCACCGCCAGAGCGAGCTGGAGGATGTGCTCCCACCAGTCGATCCCCCCGGTGTTCGCGATGCCCAGCGCGCCTGCGATGAGCGTTCCGATGAGCGCGGCGGCGATTCCCACGATGAGCGTCAGCGCCATGCTGATGCCCTGCCTGCCCGGAATGATGAGACGCGCGAGCGCGCCCACAATGGCTCCGATCACGATCGCGCTGATGATCGACCAAAGCATGTCCAGCTCCCCCCTGTGACGGGACACGGTCATTGGAGGCCTACCCAGGACATACGGGATTATCCGAAGAAAAAGAGGCGACCCGTACCGCGCCAGGAAACGGGCCGCCCCGCAGGGGTTCCGGAGGGTTTTCCGCGCCACCCGCCGGAACGCGACGAACGCTCACGCGCTCCGCATTACAGGACGCGCGGCCCGCCGTTCAGGTTCACCACGATCGCGGTGGCGATCGCCGCCACTCCCTCTCCGCGGCCCGTGAGCCCCAGCCCGTCGGTCGTGGTGGCGCTGACGCTCACCGGCGCGCCCACGGCCGCGCTGAGGGCCTTCTCGGCCTCGGTACGGCGCGGCGCCAGCTTGGGGCGGTTTCCGACCACCTGGACGGCCACGTTGCCGATCTCGAACCCGGCGGCCCGGACCTGCCTGGCGGTCTCCTCCAGCAGGGAGGCCCCGGAGGCACCGGCCCACCGGGGATCGGACGTGCCGAAGAGACCGCCGAGATCACCGAGACCGGCCGCGGACAGCAGCGCGTCGCAGGCGGCGTGGGCCGCGGCGTCACCGTCGGAGTGCCCGGCCAGGCCCGTCTCGCCCGGCCAGTGCAGACCCGCGAGGTGCAACTCGCGCCCGGATGCGAACGGGTGGACGTCGACCCCGACGCCCACCCGTGGAAATGTCGTGTTCAGGAGTTGAGAACCTCGTCGAGCAGGGCCTCGGCCTTGTCCTCGTTGGTCTTCTCCGCGAGAGCCAGCTCGCTGACCAGGATCTGCCGCGCCTTGGCGAGCATGCGCTTCTCTCCTGCGGAGAGTCCGCGCTCCTTGTCTCGACGCCACAGGTCGCGGACGACCTCGGCCACCTTGTTGACGTCACCGGACGCCAGCTTCTCGAGGTTGGCCTTGTAGCGGCGGGACCAGTTGGTGGGCTCCTCGGTGTGAGGCATGCGGAGCACGTCGAAGACGCGCTCAAGGCCCTCCTGGCCGACGACGTCGCGAACTCCGACGAGCTCGGCGTTGTCGGCTGGAACCTGGACGGTGAGGTCGCCCTTGTCGACCTTCAGAACCAGGTAGGTCCTTTCTTCGCCCTTGATGGTCCGAGTCGTGATCGCCTCGATCCGAGCAGCCCCGTGGTGGGGGTAGACGACAGTGTCGCCGACCTGGAAAGTCATGTGACAAGTACCCCTTCCGCTGTACTCCAGAGTACCACGTATCCACAGGCTCCCGGAACAGTGAAATCACCATAACTGCAGGTCAAAGCCGCGTTTTAAGCCTTGACAAGCGTCCGACTGTGTGAATCAAGGGTTGGAAAAGCACTCATGACCTGCACGCCCCCGATGCCCGCGATCCACCAGGCCGCCGGAAAACCCGGGAAAGCGGACGGATAAGGTTGGCGCTGCCCTATCTCTAGTGTGACAAGGAGAACCCGCACCGTGACCCGCAACAGCCGTCACCGGGCGATCGCCGCCGCCGCGTTCCTCGCAGCCGCTCCGGCGCTGGCCGGCTGCGGCGCCGGATTCGACGCGATCACCAGCCAGCCCTACGCGCCGACCGAGGCCACGAGTGTCAAGGTCAAGGGGCTGGACATCACCCAGGCCTTCCTCCTCGGCCCGGACTCCGGCGGGACCCTGCCCGCCGGCGCCAGCACCCCGCTCTACCTGTACATGGTCAACACCACCGGTCAGCCGGACCAGCTCGTCGGCGTGGGCGTGGACCCCGCGCTCGGCACCGCCAAGGTCCCCGCGCCCGTTCCGCTCCCGGCCGGAGGCAAGCAGGCCGCCGTCGTCGGCAGGCCCGCGCCCTCGATCGTCATCGAGCAGCTGAAGAAGCCGCTCAGGGGCGGCGAGGAGATCCAGGTGCAGCTGCAGTTCGAGAAGGCCGGCATCGTCCCGCTGCGGATCCCGGTGGTCACCCGGAGCCGCGAGTTCGCGACCCTGCCCCCCGCGCAGGGCGCCTCCGCCGCCCCCACGCCGACCCCGACGCCGTCCGCCACCGCGGAGCACGGCGAGGGCGACCACTGAGCCACCGGGCCTCTGGGCCACGGGGCCGCTGAGCGCGGTCGGAGCCCGCACGGGCTCATGCCACCGGCTCACCGGATCCGCCCCGGGTCGCGTCACCCGCCCATCGGACCCGCACGGCCTCACCGCGCCGGCGTGGCGGACGCGGTCACCGGCACCGCGCGTCGAGGGGGTACGGCTCCGCGAGCCGTACCCCCCTCGACGTCGCACGCGGGCGCGAAGCCCCGCGGGTCACTCCTCCACGGGGTCGAACTTGTAGCCCAGACCGCGCACGGTGAGGATGCAGCGCGGGCTGGAGGGGTCGGCCTCCACCTTGGCCCGCAGGCGCTTGACGTGGACGTCCAGGGTCTTGGTGTCGCCCACGTAGTCGGTGCCCCAGACGCGGTCGATGAGCTGGCCCCTGGTGAGCACCAGGCCGGCGTTGCGCAGCAGCACCTCCAGCAGCTCGAACTCCTTCAGCGGGAGCTGGACCGCCTCGCCCCGGACGGCGACGACGTGCCGGTCCACGTCCATCCGCACCGGCCCGACGGTGAGCACCGACGACTCCGGCTCGTCCACGTCGCCCTGGCGGCGCAGCACCGCGCGGATGCGGGCCACCAGCTCGCGGGAGGAGAAGGGCTTGGTCACGTAGTCGTCGGCGCCCAGCTCCAGCCCGACGACCTTGTCGATCTCGCTGTCCTTGGCGGTCAGCATGATCACCGGCACGTTGGAGCGCTGCCGCAGGGACCGGCAGACCTCGGTGCCGGGCAGGCCGGGGAGCATCAGGTCGAGCAGGACCAGGTCGGCGCCGCCCCGGTCGAAGGTCTCCAGCGCCTCGGGGCCGGTGGCCGCCACGGCGACCTCGAACCCCTCCTTGCGCAGCATGTAGGACAGGGCGTCGGAGAACGACTCCTCGTCCTCGACGATGAGCACGCGGGTCACTTCGAGGCCTCCAGGGGGATGGTGCCGATGTCGGGTGTTGCGGGGACCGCCACGCCGCCGAGGGCGGGCAGGCGGAGGGTGAACGTGGAGCCGGAGCCTTCCTTGCTCCACACCGTGATCGCGCCGTTGTGGGCGGCGGCGACGTGCTTGACGATGGCGAGCCCGAGCCCGGTGCCGCCGGTGGCGCGCGAGCGGGCGGTGTCGACCCGGAAGAACCGCTCGAAGATCCGCTCCTGGGCGCTCTCCGGGATGCCGATGCCCTGGTCGCTCACGCTGATCTCGACCGAGTCGCCCGCCGGCCGGGCGCTGATCACGACCCGGGTGTGCTCGGGGCTGTAGGCCACCGCGTTGTCGATGAGGTTGCGCAGCGCGGTGACGAGGAGTTCCTCGTCCCCCCAGATCTGCAGGCCCTCGACTCCGCCGGCCACCAGGGTGATGTCCTTGGCCGCCGCCGTGGTGTTGCAGCGGTCGACGGCGTCGTGCACGGCCTCGTCGACCGGGACCGGGCAGGGGGTCGGGACGGGCTCGGCGCCCTGGATCCGGGAGAGCGTGATGAGGTCCTGGACGAGATAGGTGAGCCGCGCGGCCTCGTGCTGCATGCGCCCGGCGAAGCGGGTGACCGCCTCGGGGTCGTCGGCGGCGTCCTGGATGGTCTCGGCCAGCAGGCTCAGCGCGCCGACCGGCGTCTTCAGCTCGTGGCTGACGTTGGCCACGAAGTCGCGGCGCACCGCCTCGACGCGGTGGTGCTCGGTCTGGTCCTCGGCGAGCACCAGGACCTGGCCGTACGGCCCGAGCGGGGCGACGCGGACCGCGAAGTTGGTCGCCTCCTGGCCGAACTTGTGCCCCGCCACCTCGATCTCGCTCTCGCGGATCTCGCCGTCCCTGCGCACCTGCCTGGCCAGCGCGAGCAGCTCGGCCGCCATCAGGCGGTCCCCCTTGACCAGGCCGAAGGCCCGGGCGGCGGAGCTGGCCCGCAGCACCCGGTCCTCCCGGTCGAGCACGACCGCCGAGGACGGCAGGACCGCCAGCACGGAGGCGACGCCCTGGGGCAGCCCGCCGGGCTGGAGGTCGTCGATCGGCGCCACCGCCCGCTGCCGCCCCGTGACCGGGCGGACGGCCATCACGGCCAGCGCTCCCACGACGAACCCGGCCAGTACGGCCAGGCTCGCCATCAGCTCACTCACGTGGTCCTCCTGTCGGCTTCACGTCCTCGATGGTAGGCGCGCCACTCCCCCCTCAGGACGGCCCGGGAGGGCGGTGCCGCCCTCCTTCCCGCAAAGTTCACCCGCCGGTCGGGGTTCGTTCACGGACGCGCCCGTACGGTGAGGCCATGCGCGACGCCTACCACGAAGAACTCGACTCCCTCACCGGCAAACTGGTCGAGATGACCCGGCTGGTGAGGTCGGCGATCTCCCGGGCCACCACCGCCCTGCTCGACTCCGACCTCCAGCTCGCCGAGACCGTCATCTCCCAGGACACGGAGGTCGACCGGCTCTTCGCGGAGATCGAAGCGACGATCTTCGATCTGATGGCCCGGCAGCAGCCGGTGGCCGTGGACCTGCGGATGGTCATCACGGCCCTGCGCATGGGCACCGACCTGGAGCGGATGGGCGACCTGGCCCAGCACGTGGCCAAGGTCGCACGGCTGCGCCACCCGGACTCGGCGATCCCGCCGGAGCTGCGCGCGACCATCCTGGAGATGGGCCAGATCGCCGAGCGCCTGGTCACCAAGACCGGCGGCTGCATCGCCTCACGCGACGTGGAGTCGGCGCTGGAGCTGGAGCACGACGACGACGCCATGGACAGGCTGCACCGCAAGCTGTTCAAGACCCTCATGAAGCCCACCTGGCAGCACGGGGTCGAGCCGGCGATCGACGTGACGCTGATCGGCCGCTACTACGAGCGCTACGCCGACCACGCGGTCCGCGTCGCCCGAGACGTCGTCTACCTGGTCACCGGCTCCCGTCCCCACGAGATCAGCGTCACCGACTGACCCGGGACCGCGTCCGCCCGGTCCCGGGAAGGCCGGAGGGCCGGAGCGGAACGGGATCGCGAAAGGGGCCCGCTCGGACGAGCGGGCCCCTTTCGCGTCACCGGCCGTCCCGGGCCGCGCGGCCCGGGACGGCGCCTCACCTGCCCTGGTTGGCCACGGCCTGGATGGCGGCCTCGGCCGCGTCCGGGTCGAGGTAGAGGCCGCCCTTGGCGAGCGGCCGGAAGTCGGCGTCCAGCTCGTAGCGGAGCGGGATGCCGGTGGGGATGTTGAGCCCGGCGATCTCGTCGTCGCCGATCCCGTCCAGGTGCTTGACCAGCGCGCGGAGCGAGTTGCCGTGCGCCACGACCAGGACGCTCCGGCCCGCCGCCAGGTCCGGCACGATCTGGTCGTACCAGTACGGCAGCATGCGCTCGACGACGTCCTTGAGGCACTCGGTCCGCGGCATCAGCTCGCCGGGCAGGAGCGCGTAGCGGGCGTCGCCGGCCTGGGAGTACTCGTCGTCGTCGGCGATCGGCGGCGGGGGGACGTCGTAGGAGCGGCGCCAGAGCATGAACTGCTCGTCACCGAACTCCTCGCGCGTCTGCGCCTTGTTCTTGCCCTGGAGCGCGCCGTAGTGGCGCTCGTTGAGCCGCCACGACCGGGTGACCGGCAGCCAGAGCAGGTCGGCCGCGCCCAGCGCGAGGTTCGCCGTCTGGATCGCCCGGCTCAGCAGCGAGGTGTGCACCACGTCGGGCCGCACCCCGGCCTCCAGCAGCAGGCGCCCGCCGCGCCGTGCCTCCTCCTCGCCCTTGGCCGAGAGTCCCGCGTCCACCCAGCCGGTGAACAGACCCTTGGCGTTCCACTCGCTCTCACCGTGCCGCAGCAGCACCAAAGTCGCCATGCGGCCAAGCTTAGTCAGAGGCGCGGATCACCGGCCCGCCGCACCGGCCGGTGCGGTGGAGACCACCGGCCCGCCGCGCACCACCCGCCCCAGGCCGTGCGTGCCGGGCCGCGCGCGCCGGTGCGCCGCCCGTCCCGCACCGGCCGTGCCGGGCGCTTCAGCGGTCCGGGTCGGCGAACCGGGCGAACGCCTGCAGGTTGGCCAGGGACTCCCCCCGCTTGGCCCGCCACTCCCACTCCTTGCGGATGGAGGAGGCGAAGCCCAGCTCCAGCGCGCGGTCGAAGCCCTCGTCGGAGTAGGTGAGCACGCAGCCGAGCAGCCGGTCGATCTCCTCCTCCGAGATCGCCGGCAGGGCGATCCGCCCCACCAGGTAGACGTCGCCGACCGGGTCCAGGGCGAAGTGCACGCCGTACATGGAGCCGTTCTTGGTGAGCAGCCAGCGGTAGAACTCGGCGTGGTTCTCGTCGGGCTGGCGGCAGAAGAACGCCTCGACGTGCAGCGCCTGGTCGCCGACGATCAGCCAGGTCATGGTGGCGAGCTTGTGCTGGCCGGGCAGCCTCACCAGGAAGGCGCCCGGCCTGGGCTCCTCGAAGGAGACCTCGGCGCCCTTGAGCGCCGCCTCGATCACTTCGCGCATGGACCCCACCCTACGAGCGCGCCGGCCCGTTCCACGCGCAGGGCACCGCCACCCGGACCCGGCCCGTTCCACGCGCAGGGCACCGCCACCCGGACCCGGCCCGTCCTACGAGCAGGGCACCGCCACCCGGACCCGGCCCGTCCTACGAACAGGGCACCGCCACCGGGGCGCGGTGCAGGTGCGCCATGGCTCCGGCGTAGACCTCCGCGAGCCGGGCCGCGGTGGCCGACCAGCCGAAGGCGGCGGCCTGGGCGACCGCGCCCGCGGACAGCTCGTCGCGCCAGGCCGGCAGGCGCACGAACCGGCCGAGGACGTGGGCCCAGTCGTGCGGGTCGTGCCCCTCCACGAGCACTCCCGACACGCCGTCGCGCACGGCGGTGCGCAGCCCGCCCACGGAGGCCGCGGCGACCGGCGTGCCGCACGCCTGCGACTCCAGCGCGACCAGGCCGAAGGACTCGCTGTGCGAGGGCACGACGGTCACGTCGGCGGCGCGGTACCAGTCGGCCAGCTCGTGCTGGGGGGCCGGGGGCACGATCCTGACCACGTCCGCGATGCCGAGCTGCGCGGCCAGGTCGGCCAGGTGGGAGGGGCGGGCCAGGCCGTTGCCGCTGGGCCCGCCGACGCAGGCGACGACGAGCCGCGACCGGAGCGAGGGGTCGTCGACGAGCATCCGGGCCGCGGCGCGCAGCAGCACGTCCGGGGCCTTGAGCGGCTGCACCCGGCCCACGAACAGCAGCATGAGGGCGTCGTGCGGGACGCCCAGCCGGCGGCGGGCCGCACCGCGGGGGCCGGGCCGGAAGACGGTGAGGTTCACGCCGGGGTTGACGACCTCGACGCGGCCGGGGGCGGCGCCGTACAGCTCGACGAGTTCCGCGGCCTCGGTCGGCGTGTTGGCCACCAGGCGGTCGGCGACGTCGACGACCTGCTCCTCGCCCAGCACGCGGGCGGTGGGCTCGGGCCGGTCGTCCTCGGCGAGCAGGAGGTTCTTGACCTTCGCCATGGTGTGCATGGTGTGCACCAGCGGCACGCCCCAGCGCTCCTTGGCCAGCCAGCCCACCTGGCCGGAGAGCCAGTAGTGGGAGTGGATGACGTCGTAGCGGCCCGGGTCGTACATCGCCTCGGTGCGCAGCACGCCGGACAGGAAGGCGCAGAGCTGGCCGGGCAGGTCGCCCTTGTCGAGCTCCTCGTACGGCCCCGCGGTGACGTGCCTGACCGAGACACCGGGGACGATCTCGGCGACCGGCGGCAGGTCCCGGGCCGTCTGCCGGGTGAAGATCTCCACCTCGACGCCCAGCTCGGCCAGGCGCTTGGCCGCCTCCACGATGTAGACGTTCATCCCGCCCGCGTCTCCGGTCCCCGGCTGGTCCAGGGGGGACGTGTGCATGCTGATCGTCGCGACCCGGTTGACCCGTCGTCGCCTCACCGACACCACCTCCGAGACGGATATAACCTCGCATATCTTCCCGGCATTCCCACAGTCTCCGGACATACCGGGCCGCGCAGGGCGGCGTCCGGCGGTGCTGGCAGGATGGCTGGTCATGAAGAAGACGGCTGTGGTGACGGGGGCCAGCAGCGGCATCGGCGCGGCGACGGCCCGCCGGCTGGCCCGGGAGGGCTTCGACGTGGTGGCGGCGGCCCGCCGCCGGGACCGGCTGGACGAGCTGGCCGCCGAGGTCCCGGGGATCCGCCCGGTGACCCTGGACGTGACCTCCCCCGAGTCGGTGGCGGAGCTGGCCGCCTCCCTGGACCGCTGCGACGTGCTGGTCAACAACGCCGGGGGCGCGATCGGACTGGAGCCGGTGGCCTCCGGGGACCCGGCCGACTGGCAGCGGATGTACGACGTCAACGTGCTCGGCTCGCTCCGGGTCACCCAGGCCCTGCTGCCGAAACTGGTCGCCTCCGGCGACGGCGTGCTGGTGATGCTGACCTCGGTGGCGGGGCTGGTCTCCTACGAGGGCGGCGGCGGCTACAACGCGGCCAAGCACGCGCAGACCTCGATGACCGAGGTGCTCCGGCTGGAGCTGTGCGGCGAGCCGGTCCGGATCGTCGAGATCGCCCCCGGCATGGTCCACACCGAGGAGTTCTCACTGACCCGCTTCCGCGGCGACGCCGAGCGGGCCGGGAAGGTCTACGAGGGCGTGCCCGGCCCGCTCTCGGCCGACGACGTGGCCGACGCCGTGGCCTGGTGCGTCACCCGCCCGTGGCACGTGAACATCGACCGGCTGGTCATCCGCCCGCGCGCGCAGGCCGCCCAGCACAAGATCCACCGCGTCGCCCCCTGATCCGGTGGCGCGCCCGAGGAGACCGGTCGGTGCGATCACCCGCGGCACGACCGGTTGCAACCGGCTGCGGCGCTCCGACCGCTGGATCGCCGCGGTCTGCGGGCCGATGCTCCGCTCCGCCCGCCGGCCGCTGGTCGTGGACCTCGGCTACGGGGCCTCGCACACCACGACGCTGGAGCTGTTCCTGCGGCTGCGCCGGGTCCGCCCGGACGTCGAGGTCACCGGGATCGAGATCGACCCGGCCCGGGTGGCCGCCGCCCGGCCGTACGAGCGCCCGGGCCTAGAGTTCCGGCTGGGCGGCTTCGAGCTGCCGGTGGCCCGGCCGCCGCTGCTGGTGCGGGCCTTCAACGTGCTGCGGCAGTACGGCGAGGCGGAGGCCTGGGAGCACTGGGACCTGCTCAGGTCCGGGATCGACCCGGACGGGATGATCGTCGAGGGTACCTGCTCGGAGGTCGGGCACCGCGCCGTCTGGGCCGCCCTGGACGCCTCCGGACCCCGGACGCTCACCCTGTCGGCCCGGTTCGACGCCTTCGAGCGCCCCTCGGACCTGGCCGAGCGCCTGCCCAAGGCGCTCATCCACCGCAACGTGCCGGGCGAGCCGGTCCACGCCTTCCTGCGGGACTTCGACCACGCCTGGGCGGTCAGCGCCCCGCTCGCCCCGTACGGCGCGCGCCAGCGCTGGATCGCCTCGGTGGAGGCGCTCTCCGCCGCCTGGCCGGTCTTCCTCCGCCCCCCGCTCGGCGGCCGGTCCCGCTGGCGGCTCGGCGAGGTCACCGTGCCGTGGGCGGCCGTCGCCCCGCTCGACAGCCCGTAGTACTACCCGACGTGGTGCGGGGTTAGGCTTGTTCACGTGAAAGGTCTCGGTGAGCTTGAACGCAGCATCATGGACATCATCTGGGCGCAGCCGTCCGCGGTGACGGCCCGCGAGGTGGGACGCCTCATCGAGGAGCGGGACCTCGCGCCCACGACGGTGATGACCGTGCTCGACAGGCTGACCCGCAAGGGCTTCCTCATCCGCACCCGGGACGGGCGCGCGTGGCGCTACGCGGCCGCGGCGAGCCGCGACGCCTACGTCGCGGAGCTTATGCTGGAGGCTCTCGACATGACCGGGGACCGGTCGGCCGCTCTCACCCGTTTCGCCCAGGCCGTCTCCGGATCCGAAGCCGAGATCCTGCGCAGAGCCCTGACGGAGCTGGAGGACGAGTGATCACCGCGGCAGCCCTGGCGTTCCTCGCCTCGGTCTGCACGGTCGGAGCCTGGCGGCTGGTCCGGGCGCGGTGGACCTACCGCGCCCCGCACGTGGCCATCGTCCTGTGGCAGGCGCTGGGGGTGACCTGGGGCCTGGCCGGCACCGGGGCACTGCTCGCCTACGCCCTGGAGCCCTACGGCCGGGGCGTGCTGCACGGCCTGGGCGCCTTCGCCCTCTCGGCCGTCGAGGGCGGGTACGGCCCGCGCGGGCCGTACGACCTGCCGAGGATCTTCGCCCTCATCGCCGGGCTGACCGCGTTCACCGTGCTGGTCGTGGTGCTGCTGGCCGCGGGCCTGCAGACGTTCCGCGCCCGCCGCCGCCACCGCACGCTGCTGACCCTCATCGCCCGCGAGGACCCCGGGGTCCCCGGCGTGCACGTGGTCGACCACCCGGGCGCGACCGCCTACTGCGTGCCCGGCCTGCGCTCCCAGGTCGTGGTGAGCGAGGGCGCGCTGAAGCTGCTCTCCCCGGACGAGCTGCACGCCGTCCTGGCGCACGAGAGCGCCCACGTGCGCGAGCGGCACGACCTGGTCCTGCTCCCGTTCGCCGCGCTGCGCCGGGCGCTGCCCTGGTCCCGCACGGTGCGGGACGCCCAGCACGAGGTGGCCCTGCTGGTGGAGATGGCCGCCGACGACGCCGCCCGGCGTTCCTGCTCGCCGCGCCGCCTGGCCACCGCCCTGCTCCGGTTCGGCACGGCCGGCGCCGTGCCCGCTCCGCACGGGGCCCTGGGCGCCGTGAGCCCCTCCTCCGCCGTGATGGCCCGGGTCCAGCGCCTGGTCTCGCCGGGCCCCCGGCTCCCCCGCCGGGTCCGCTACGGCGTCGTGGTGTTCTCCGTCACGTTGACCGCCTCCGCACCGCTGCTCTGGCTGGTCCCCCACTGATCAGGGCGCCGATGACGCACATTTGACTGCTTGCTGGTGTTAGCCAACGTGTTTGCAATTGCAAGCAACGTGGGGCAGACTTGAGGCATGGCACTACCCAAGGTCGGCTCGATCGGCGAGTACATCCGCGAGCAGCGCACGCAGGCGAAGATCTCCCTGCGCCAGCTGGCCGCCGCGGCGGGGGTCTCCAACCCCTACCTCAGCCAGATCGAGCGGGGGCTGCGCAAACCGAGCGCGGAGATCCTGAACCAGATCGCCAAGGGTCTGCACATCTCCGCGCAGGCGCTGTACATCCAGGCCGGCCTCATCGAGGACCGGGAGCCGGACAGCGACGTGCTGACCGTCATCCGGGCCGACACCCTCATCACCGAGCGGCAACGCCAGGTGCTGATCGACATCTACGAGTCGTTCCGCAAGGAGAACCGGGCCGGGGCCCCGGACGAGGACGCGCGAGCCGCCAAGAGCGCGCATCCCGCACCGGAGCCCCAGAACGGCGACACGGTCTCCCCGCCGGACGACGAGGGGCCGTTCCCCGAGGAGTTCGCCGCCGCGTTGAAGCCCTACACGGCGTCCTCGGCGAACGGCACGACCGAACCGAAACCAGGAAAGGGTAACTCATGACTCTGGCCACCGAGGTCAAGAAGATCACCGACTCCAAGCCGTTCTACGCCGTCGCCGGAGCCGGCGACTTCGCGGTGGAGAAGCTGCGCGAGCTGCCCGAGCAGGTGCAGCGGCTGCAGAGCCGCCGCGAGGAGATCCGCGAGGTCGCCAAGGACCTGCCCGTCAAGGCCAAGGAGATCGCGGGCAGGGCCGAGGGCTACGCCAAGGAGTTCGGCGGCAGGGCCGAGGGCTACGCCAAGGACCTGCCCGTCAAGGCCCGCGACTACGCCGACCAGCTGACCGCCAAGGCGAACGAGCTCTACGAGGAGTTCGCCAACCGCGGGCGCAAGGTCGTCTCCAAGGTGAGCGGCGAGGCCGCCCTGGAGCTGGAGGAGGTCTCCACCAGCGCCGAGCCCGCGATCGCCGCCACCCCCGCCGCCGCTCCCAGGAGGAACGCCCGCGCCCCGAAGAACGCGGTGAAGGCCTGACCTCTCGCGGCGGAGGCTCGACCTCCCGCGGTGAAGACCCGGTCTCCCGCGGCGAGGGTCCGACCTCCGCCTGAGGCCGCGGACCCCGTCCGCGGCCTCAGGGCCCGCACGGGATCGCACAGGACCCGCCCCGGCACCGGCCGGGGCGGGTCCTGCCGTTCGCGGCCGGCGCCTGGGCGGGTCTCGCCGTCCGCGGCCGGGCGGTGGGGCCCGGCCGACCGCCCGGGGCGGGTCTCTCCGTCCGCGGCCGGGCAGTGGGCGGTGCGGCCCGGCCGACCGCCCGGGGCGGCGCGGGCCGGGAAAAGGGCTTACCGGGGGGTGCGCGGCATCGCCTAGTCTGGGGGCGACCGGCGCGGCGATCCCATGGAGGGACGATGTTCCAGATTTACGGTGTCCTGGACCTGATCTTCCTGATCCTGGGCATCGGGGCCTTCATCCTCTCCGCATGGGCCCTCGTGCACGCGCTCAAGACCCCGGCACGGGCCTTCGCGGTCACCGGCAAGCAGACCAAGCAGCTGTGGACGATCATCCTGAGTCTCGCCGCGCTGTTCTCCTTCGCCTCCGCCGTGGGCTATCTCCCGGGCATCGGCTTCCTCACCATCGTGTCCGTGATCGCGGCGGGCATCTACCTCGCCGACGTGCGGCCCGCCGTACGGGAGGTCGGCAAGGGCGGCAGTTCGGGCCCCTACGGTCCCTGGTAGACCCCCGGAGGGCGCCTCGCCCTCCCTCGAGCGATGTCCGGTCTGAGCCCGGAAAGACAGCTCTCGGCTTCGCTGCGAAGACCACCCGGTTGGTAAGGGCTTGCCCGTAAGCTCCCCGAGACGGTAGACACGCGGGTGATGTTCGCCAGAAAACCCACACTCCACGGAGAGCGCGTGACGCTCCGGCCCGTCGGGCCCGAGCACGTCGACGGGCTCTGGGAGCTCGTCAACGATCCCGACGTCGCCCGGCTGACCGGCTCGCACGGCATGTTCGCCTACCAGGCCGCCGAGCTCTGGTACGGCTCCCGCGGCGAGCACGACGACCGCCTGGACCTGGCGATCTGCGCCGCCGAGGACGACTCCTACGTCGGCGAGGTGGTGCTCAACGACCTGGACGCCGCCAACCTCTCCTGCAACCTGCGGATCGCACTGGTCGGCCCGCGCGCGTTCGGCAGGGGCTACGGCACGGAGGCGATCCGGCTCGTGCTCGACCACGCGTTCGCCACCACGGATCTGCACCGGATCGAGCTCGAGGTCTTCGACTTCAACGACCGGGCCGCCCATGTCTACCGGAAGGTCGGTTTCGTGCAGGAGGGAGTCCGCCGGGACGCCCTCCTCTGGAAAGGGGAACGGCATGACTCGATCATCATGTCGATGCTCGCTCCTGACTGGAAGGTCAAGAAGATCTGACAGACATCACGTGATTTTTCGGAAACGTCTGTTGACAGTTCCGAAACAATGCTACGTTCACTGGGAGCGCTCCCACCTGCACGGAACTAGGTGTGGAGGAAGTTATGTCTGATGTGCCCACACTCGCCCAGGTCGCCGCAGAAGCAGGTGTGTCCCCGGCAACGGCGTCCCGGGTCCTCACAGGCTCTGTCAGGGTCAGCACCTCGACCCGACGACAGGTGCACGACGCGATCTCCCGTCTCGGTTACGTGCGCCACCGCGCACCCCGGGGCGGCTCCGGACGGCGGTGCGACCAGACCGTGGCCGTGGTCGTCTGCGAATCCGCACAGCGGCTGTTCACCGAGCCGTTCTACGCGAGGATGATCACTGCGGCGGAGGAGGTGCTCACCGGCCAGGGGATCCCCCTCACCGTGATGACCGCCACCTCGGCCACCTCCACCATCGCCACCCCGCAGCTCGTCGCCGGCGGCGTCGACGGCGTCCTGCTCATCGGCGCGCGGGAGCGGCACCCGCTCGTGGTGACCCTGGCCGCCTCCGGCGTCCCGGTGCGCAGCGCGGGCCGCGCCCCCGACGGCATCGACCTTCCGTACGTGGACATGGACAACGCGGACGGCGCCCGGCAGGCCGCCGAGCACCTGCTGCTCGGCGGGCGGCGGTCCATCGCCGCCATCGCGGGACCGCCCGGCCTCCCCGCGGCCCGGGACCGGCTGGAGGGCTTCACCCGGACGCTCTCCCTGGCCGGCATGACGGGCATCCCGGTGGCGTACGGCGACTTCACCCACTCCTCCGGCGTGCACGCCGCCCAGTGGCTGCTGCGCAGGATGCCGCATCTGGACGCGGTGTTCGCCGCCTCCGACGTGATGGCCGCCGCGGCCGTGCAGACCCTGCGCCGCGCCGGCCGCCGGGTGCCCGACGACGTGGCCGTGATCGGCTTCGACGACGCCCCCATCGCCCGGCGGACCTCCCCCACGCTGACCACGGTGCGCCAGCCGGTGGAGGAGTTCGCCGCACTCGCCACCCGGCTGCTGCTGATGTCGATGAACTCTCCCGAGAGCACCAGGAACAACCCGGTGCTGCCGACGGAGCTGGTGGTCCGTGAATCTGCTTGAACCCGGAGGACTCCGCGCGGGCGACGTGCTCACCCGCAGGTACCTGCTGATGGAGCAGATCGGCCGGGGCGGCATGAGCGTCGTCTGGAGGGGGTTCGACCAGTCCCTCCAGCGGATGGTGGCGATCAAGATCCTGGAGGCGGACCTCGGCGCGGACCGCGAGCTCATCCGGCGCGAGGCCCGGGCCACCGCGCGCCTCATCCACCCGGACACGATCGAGGTCTACGACTACGGCGAGACCGTGACCTCCCACGGCCGCCTCGCCGCCTACGTGGTGATGCGGCTGCTGGAGGGGCGGCCGCTGGCCGACCGGATCGTCCAGGGGCCGCTGCCCTGGACGGAGGCCGTGGCGGTCGCCGGGAGGCTGGCCACCGTCCTGGCCGCCGCCCACGAGCGGGGCGTCGTGCACCGGGACGTCACCGCCGAGAACGTGCTGCTGGCCTCGGACGGCGCCAAGCTGCTCGACTTCGGCATCGCGGCGTTCATCGGGGAGGAGGACGACGACCGCACCGGCGAGTACGGCACCCCGCCCTACGTGGCGCCGGAACGCCTGACCGGCCGGGTCGCCGACCCCGCGAGCGACGTCTACGCCCTGGGCGTGCTGCTCTTCGAGATGCTCACCGGCGCCACGCCGTACCCGGAGCGGACCTGGGAGGAGATCGAGAACGCCCGGCGCGAGGGACCCCCGCCCGAGCTGCGCGTGCCGGGGCTGCCGCCCGAGGTGGCGGCGCTGTGCCGGCGCTGCCTGGCGCACGATCCGGGGTCCCGGCCGAGGGCGCAGGAGGTGGCCGACGGCCTGGCGGCGGCGCGGGCCCGGCGCAGGAGATCGGGGGGCTCGGCGCGGCGCTCGATCGTCCACCGCACGGCGGCCGTCACCGCTCTGACGATGGTCACCGGCTTCCTGGTCTGGGGGCAGGTCGGCGGCGAGCGGAACGGAGCCGTCATCTCTCTCGGCCCGGCCCCGCAGCCGAGTCCCGCCCTCACGGAGGACCCCTCTCCGGTTCCCTCCTCCGGAGAGCCGGAAGGAGGGGCGGGGACCGCCGGGCCACCGGCGGGCGAGCCCACCGGCGCCCCGGACGCCGGACGGGAGCCGGGTGCCGACGACCCGGACGCCGGGCGGGAGCAGGAGACCGACGCCGGCGGGGCCGGGGAACCGAGCGCGGAACCGACGGTGCTCCTGGTGGAGAACGTGCGGGCGGAACGGCTCACGCTGGACCAGCGCGTACGGCGCTTCAACACCCTGCTGGCCGAGAGCGCGGGCCGGGGGGAGATCCGCCCCGACGTGGCGCTGGACCTGCGGCAGGTCCTGGCCAACAGCGTCTGCTGCGCCCAGGACCTCACGCCGGTCCGGCAGAAGATCGCAGACCGGCACCGGGAGGGCTCCCTCACCGGCCGGCTCCGCGAGTCGCTGAACGCCCAGCTCAAGGCCATGGCGGTCCTGCTGGCCGGGTGAGCACGGCCCCGCCCGGGGACGCGTACGGCGCCGCGTCCCCGGGCGGGTCTCCGGGGCGGGGCTTCGGGGCGGGGGCTTCGGGGCGGGGGCTTCGGGGGCAGGGCCCTCAGGCGGGGTCGGGACCCGTGGACGGGGCAGGGCCCTCGGACGGACGGCTTCCCCGGGCGGCTTCCCCGGACGGGGCCGCGGGGCGGAGCCGAGCCTTCGGGCGGGGGCAGGGCCCTCGGGCGGGGTCGGGACCCGTGGGCGGGGACAGGGCCCTCGGGTGGACGGTCCGTCAGGCCGGCGCGGGGGGCGTGGCCTGGCCGGAGCGCCGGGCCGGGACATGACGCATGGCCTCGGCGACGGTCGGATCGGTGGGGAACGCCTCGCTGAGCCGGGTCAGCTCCAGGAGCCGCTGCAGGAAGCCCCGGACGCCCGCCAGCCGGAGCCATCCTCCGGCTTCGAAGGAGCGGCGCAGTCCGGCCAGCAGCAGCCAGACCCCGGTGGAGTCACAGAAGCCCAGGGCGGAGACGTCCACGATGAGGTGGACGTGCCCGGCCCCCAGCACCTCCGAGATCACCTTCTCCAACTGCGGAGCCGAGACCTTGTCCAGGTCTCCGGAGACGGAGATGACGGCGCAGGCGGGGTGTGAGATCACCTCGATGGACAACTTCGTCAATGTTCGCCTGCCTTCGAGCTTTACCGCGGAAGCGGCTGTGATGTTGCGACAGGCGCGATGGCCGTTACCGCCTAACGTACAGGGGCGATCAAGCGAACACAGCCCCGGGTGGAGTGCGTGTTCCCCCTCCGGACGGACACGTCCGCAGCTCACCCCGCAGAGGGCCGCGCGGATGAAACTTTCACCCCGCCCGGCCCGCCGCGTGAGCCGTACCGGCCGAGCTAGAGGGGGTCGCGCGCCCCGCCCGGCGGCGCCGGACGGCGCACGGGACGGTTGACGTCCGCCCGGCGGGCACCGAACCATGACGACGCGACCGGCCGCACCCCCACCCACCACGAGGTTCCCGCCTCGCGAGCAGATCCCGTCCTCGAAGGGCATCTCATGAAAGTCCTGCGTGTCCGCAGGTGGTCGGCCGCTTTCGCGGCGCTCGCGACCACCGCTGCGCTGGCCGTCGCGCTCGGCTCCTCCCCCGCGGGGGCGGCGGCCGGGACCGGAACCGGCTACCTGCACACCTCCGGCAACAAGATCGTCGACAGCACCGGGGCGACCGTCCGGCTGACCGGAATCAACTGGTTCGGCATGGAGACCGACAACAAGACCTTCCACGGGCTGTGGTCGAACAACCCCTGGAAGGGCCAGATCGACAAGATGGCCTCACTCGGCTACAACACCCTGCGCGTGCCGTTCTCCAACGACGCGCTCAAGCCCGGCGCGACCGCCAGCGGCGTCAACGACTTCGTCAACCCCGACCTGGTCGGCAAGAGCCCGCTGCAGATCCTCGACATGGTGGTCGACTACGCCGGCCAGAAGGGCATGCGGATCATCCTCGACCGGCACCGCCCGACCGCGGCCGGGCAGTCCGCGCTCTGGTACGTCGCCTCGACGCCGGAGAGCACCTGGATCGAGGACTGGAAGATGCTCGCCCGGCGCTACGCGGACGACCCCACCGTCATCGGCGCCGACCTGCACAACGAGCCGCACGCCGAGGGCACCAACCCGGCCGCCACCGGCGCCTGCTGGGGCTGCGGCGACCCCGCCCGCGACTGGCGGCTGGCCGCCGAGCGCGCGGGCAACGCGGTGCTCTCGGTCAACCCGAACTGGCTGATCTTCGTGGAGGGCGTGAGCTGCCCGAGCGGCGGCCTGTCCGACGTCTGGGACAACGACCCGTCCAACGACGAGGACTGCGGCTGGTGGGGCGGGAACCTCTCCAAGGCCAAGGAGTTCCCGGTACGGCTCAGCGTGCCGAACCGGCTGGTCTACTCCCCGCACGAGTACGCCACCTCGGTCTTCCGCCAGAAGTGGTTCGACGACCCGTCCTACCCGGCGAACATGCCGGCCATCTGGGACCGGTACTGGGGTTACCTGCACAAGGAGAACATCGCCCCGATCATGATCGGCGAGTTCGGCACCACCATGCAGGCGGCGGTGGACAAGGTCTGGCTCCAGGAGCTGATGAAGTACACCGGCACCGGGGTGAACGGCATGTCCTTCACTTACTGGTCATGGAACCCGAATTCGGGTGACACCGGCGGCATCGCCAAGGATGACTGGACCTCCATCAACCAGGAGAAGCAGGACATCCTGCAGCCCTACCTGATCCCGCCGACGGGCGGCGACGGTCCGGACCCGTCGGCCACCCCGACCGTGACCTCGACGGTGGACCCGCCCTCGTGCACCTCGTCGTACAAGCCGGTCAACTCCTGGCAGGGCGGCTTCCAGGGCGAACTGACGATCAAGAACACCGGTGGTTCGGCGCTCGACGGCTGGACGGCCACCTGGAAGATGCCGGCGGGCGTGACGCTCGGCAGCGCCTGGAACGCCGTCGTGACGGCCTCCGGGACCACCTGGACGGCGAAGGGGCCCGCCTGGGCCGCGAACCTGCCCGCCGGGCAGTCGGTCGTCATCGGCTTCACCGCGAACGGCCCGCAGGGCGAGCCGGCCGAGGTCGCCTGCTCGGGCGGCTGAGACGCGCCGTTGGTGCGGCGTCCCGGTTCCGGACTCCGTGGCCGGGGCGCCGCCCCACCGATGGAGCACGCGCTCGGCTGAAAGTTTCACGGGCGGGAAATCACCCCCGCGGGATCACCGCAGCCTGCCGCCCCTTGACACGAAACCCCGGTGTAACCGGGGATACACGCCATTGACATCCGGGTGGCGGACTCCAGAATCCTGTTTGGGAGCGCTCCCACCCATCTTCTCCCCTGTCCGATCCGACGCGAGGCCGTCACCAGCGGAATCACGACGGGTCCACCCCTGGAGGACCTTTTCGATGTACAGATCCCCCATCAGAGCGGGAGCGCTCCCACGACTCCGGAGACGGGTCGCGGCTGTGGCGCTGCTCAGCCTGGCGGCCGGCACGACGACCGCCCTGGCGGCCTCACCGGCCTTCGCGGCCGTCTCGTGCGACGTAGCCTACTCGACCAACGACTGGCAGGGCGGCTTCACCGCCAGCGTGACGATCAAGAACCTGGGCGACCCGCTGAACGGCTGGACCCTCGGCTTCGACTTCCCCAACGCCTCGCAGAAGCTGGTGCAGGGCTGGAGCGCCACCTGGTCGCAGAGCGGCGGCACCGTCACCGCCAAGAGCATGGACTGGAACGGCAGGCTGGCCACCGGCGCCTCCACCAGCATCGGCTTCAACGGCAGCTGGTCGGGGAGCAACCCCAAGCCGGCCGCCTTCACGATCAACGGCACCACCTGCGGCGGCGGTGACCCCGTCAACCAGGCCCCGTCGGTCAAGCTCACCAAGCCGGCCGCCGGGGCGACCTTCACCGCGCCCGCCACGGTGGAGATCACCGCCGACGCCGCCGACTCCGACGGCACGGTGGCCAAGGTCGAGTTCTACAACGGCAGCACGCTGCTGGGCAGCGACACCAGCGCGCCGTACGCCTACGACTGGACCGGCGTGGCGGCGGGCAGCTACTCGCTCACCGCGAAGGCCACCGACGACAAGGGCCTGGCGAAGACCTCCGACCCGGTCGGGATCACCGTCTCGCCCGACAGCGCGCCCGCCGTGGTGGTCAGCCCGGCCTCGGTCGCCGTCCCCGAGGGCGACTCCGAGACCGTCTCGGTCAAGCTCTCCAAGGCCCCGTCGGCGAACGTCACCGTGACGACCGCCCGGACCTCCGGCGACGCCGACCTGTCCGTCGGCACCGGCACCTCGCTGACGTTCACCCCGGCCAACTGGAACACCGCGCAGACGGTGGAGATCGAGGCCGCCGAGGACGCCGACCAGGCCTCCGGCAGCGCCGAGTTCACCGCGAGCGCCACCGGCCACACCGCGGCGAAGGTGGCCGCCACCGAGGTGGACAACGACTCCACCGGCGGCGACAACGAGTACATCAAGCGCTTCACCACGATGTACAACAAGATCAAGGACCCGGCCAACGGCTACTTCTCGCCCGAGGGCGTGCCGTACCACTCGGTCGAGACCTTCATGGTCGAGGCGCCGGACCACGGGCACGAGACCACCTCCGAGGCCTACAGCTACTACCTGTGGCTGGAGGCGGCCTACGGCAAGGTGACGGGCGACTGGAGCAGGTTCAACGAGGCCTGGGCCTCGCTGGAGAAGTACATCATCCCCTCCACCGCCGACCAGCCGACGAACTCGTTCTACAACCCGGCCAAGCCCGCCACCTACGCCGGTGAGTGGGACGACATCAAGCAGTACCCGTCCAAGCTGGACGGCGGCGTCTCGGTCGGCGTGGACCCCATCGCCAACGAGCTGAAGAGCGCCTACGGCACCAGCGACGTGTACGGCATGCACTGGCTGCTGGACGTCGACAACACCTACGGCTTCGGCCGCTGCGGCGACGGCACGACCAGGCCCGCCTACATCAACACCTACCAGCGCGGCCCGGAGGAGTCGGTCTTCGAGACCATCCCGCAGCCGTCCTGCGACACCTTCAAGCACGGCGGCAAGAACGGCTTCCTGGACCTGTTCACCGGGGACGCCTCCTACGCCAAGCAGTGGAAGTACACCAACGCCCCCGACGCCGACGCCCGCGCCGTCCAGGTGGCCTACTGGGCGCACACCTGGGCCAAGGAGCAGGGCAAGGAGTCGCAGATCTCCTCGACGGTCGCCAAGGCCGCGAAGATGGGCGACTACCTGCGCTACGCGATGTACGACAAGTACTTCAAGAAGCAGGGCTGCACCAGCACCTCGTGTGCGGCCGGCACCGGCAAGGACAGCGCCTCCTACCTGCTGAGCTGGTACTACGCCTGGGGCGGCGCCGCCGACCCGGCCGCCGGCTGGGCCTGGCGGATCGGCTCCAGCCACAACCACTCCGGCTACCAGAACCCGATGGCCGCCTGGGTGCTGTCCAGCGTGGACGCGCTCAAGCCCAAGGGCGCGACCGCCGTCCAGGACTGGACCACCAGCACCAAGCGGCAGCTGGAGTTCTACCGCTGGCTGCAGTCGTCCGAGGGCGCGATCGCCGGCGGCGCGACCAACAGCTGGCAGGGCCACTACGCCGCCCCGCCGTCGACCCTGCCGACCTTCTACGGCATGGCCTACGACTGGCAGCCGGTCTACCACGACCCGCCGTCGAACCAGTGGTTCGGCTTCCAGGCGTGGTCGATGGAGCGGGTCGCGGAGCTGTACTACGCGACCGGCAACGCCGACGCCAAGGCCGTGCTGGACAAGTGGGTCAAGTGGGCCACCGACAACACCACGATCAACGCCGACGGCACCTACCAGATGCCCTCGACGCTGGTGTGGACCGGCCAGCCCGACACCTGGAACCCGGCCAGCCCCGGCTCCAACTCCGGACTGCACGTCAGCGTCCGGGACTACACGACCGACGTGGGCGTGGCCGGCTCCTACGCCAAGGTGCTGATGTACTACGCGGCCAGGGCCAAGGACACGAACGCGCAGAACGTCGCCAAGGGCCTGCTCGACGGCATGTGGAAGAACAACCAGGACGCCAAGGGCGTCTCCACCGTGGAGACCAAGGCCGACTACAACCGCCTGAACGACCCGGTCTACGTCCCGCCGGGCTGGACCGGCAAGATGCCCAACGGCGACGTGATCGACGGCAACTCGACCTTCCTGTCCATCCGCTCCTTCTACAAGAACGACCCGGACTGGCCGAAGGTGGACGCCTACCTGAAGGGCACCGGCCCCGCGCCGACCTTCAAGTACCACCGCTTCTGGGCGCAGGTCGACGTCGCCGTCGCCCTCGCCGAGTACGGCCGGCTGTTCCCCTGACCTCCCCGGCCCCCTGACGCCGGGTCCGGCCCCTGACCCCGGACCCGGCACCTGAAAGACCTCGGGGCGCGGCGGCATCCCTGACCTGCCGCCGCGTCCCGGGCACCACCTTCTCTCCGAGAGGCACCCCCCACCGATGAAGAGATCCATGGCGGTGCTCGCGCTGGCGGCCCTGGCGGCCGTCCCGGTGCCCGCCGCGACCGCCTCGGCGTCCTCGGCGTCCTCGGCCGCGGCGGAGTTCAACTACGGCGAGGCGCTGCAGAAGTCCATCTGGTTCTACGAGGCCCAGCAGTCGGGGAAGCTGCCGGACTGGAACCGGGTGAGCTGGCGCGGCGACTCCGCGCTCGACGACGGCGAGGACGCCGGGCTCGACCTGACCGGCGGCTGGTACGACGCGGGCGACCACGTGAAGTTCGGCCTGCCGATGGCGTTCACCACGACCATGCTGGCCTGGGGCGTGGTGGAGTACCGCGACGCGTACTCCTCCTCCGGCCAGCTCACCCACCTGCTCAACAATCTGAAGTTCGTCAACGACTACTTCATCAAGGCCCACCCGTCCCCGAACGTGCTCTACGGGCAGGTCGGCCACGGCGGCAAGGACCACGCCTGGTGGGGGCCGGCCGAGGCGATGCAGATGGAGCGGCCCGCCTACAGGATCGACGCCACCTGCGGCGGATCGGACCTGGCCGGGGAGACCGCGGCGGCGATGGCCGCCTCCTCGATCGTCTTCCGCCCGACGAACGCGGCCTACGCCGACACGCTGGTCAAGCACGCGCGGGAGCTGTACGCCTTCGCCGACACCGTGCGCAAGAAGTACAGCGAGTGCATCACCGACGCCCAGGGCTACTACAACTCCTGGAGCGGCTACAACGACGAGCTGGTCTGGGGCGCGATCTGGCTGCACCGGGCCACCGGCGAGGCCTCCTACCTGGCCAAGGCGGAGTCCTACTACGACAACCTCGGCACCGAGCCGCAGAGCACCACGAAGTCCTACAAGTGGACGATCGCCTGGGACGACAAGTCCTACGGCTCCTACGTGCTGCTGCACAAGCTCACCGGTAAGCAGCGCTACCTCGACGACGCCAACCGGTGGCTGGACTACTGGACCGTCGGGGTGAACGGGCAGAAGATCAGGTACTCGCCCGGCGGGCAGGCCGTACTGGACCGGTGGGGGTCGCTGCGCTACGCCGCCAACACCTCGTTCGCGGCCCTGGTGCACGCCGACTCGATCACCGACGCGACCCGCAAGGCGCGCTACCACGACTTCGCCAAGCGCCAGATCGACTACGCGCTCGGCGACAACCCGCGTAAGTCGTCCTACGTGGTCGGATTCGGCGCCAACCCGCCGAAGAACCCGCACCACCGCACCGCGCACGGCTCCTGGACCGACCAGCAGACCAACCCCGTCGAGACCCGCCACACCCTGTACGGCGCGCTCGTCGGCGGCCCGCCCGACCCCGACGACGCCTACACCGACAGGCGCGACGACTTCGTGATGAACGAGGTCGCCACCGACTACAACGCCGGTTTCACCAGCGCGCTGGCGCGGCTGTACTCCGAGTACGGCGGGTCCCCGGCGGCGGGCTTCCCGGCGAAGGAGAGCCCCGACGGCCCCGAGATCTTCATCGAGGCCGGGGTGAACGCCTCCGGGAGCGCCTTCACCGAGATCAAGGCGATCGTCCGCAACCAGTCGGCCTGGCCGGCCAGGAACCTGACCGACGGCTCCTTCCGCTACTACTTCACCCTCGACGGCGACACCACCGCGAACCAGATCACGGTCGGCTCGGCCTACAACCAGTGCAAGCCGCCGACCGGCCCGACCCTGCTGTCCGGGAAGACCTACTACGTCACGATCGACTGCTCCGGCACCTCGATCTCCCCGGCCGGGCAGTCCCAGCACCGGCGCGAGGTGCAGTTCCGCATCGCCTCCACCGGCACCTGGGACCCGTCGAACGACTGGTCGTACAAGGGCGTCGCCACCACTCCCGGCGCGACCCCGGTCCGGGTGGACAACATCACCGTCTACGCGGGCACCGCGCGGATCTGGGGGAACCCGCCCGGCGACGAGCCGCCGCCGGTCGACGACGACACCCCGCCGGGCAGGCCCGGCAAGCCGGCCGTCTCCGCGGTCACCGGGAGCACGGCGAGGCTGACCTGGACCGCCGCCACGGACGAGGTGGGCGTCACCGGCTACGACGTCTACCGCGGCACCGCCAAGGTGGGGACCGCCTCCGGCACCTCGTACGACCTGACCGGCCTGACCCCGGCCACGGAGTACAGCGTGCACGTGGTGGCGCGGGACGCGGCGGGCAACGCCTCCGAGGCGTCCGAGAGCACCTCGTTCACCACCGCGGAGGCTCCGGCGGGCGGCTGCACCGCCGTCTACAAGGTCGGCAACGGCTGGCAGGGCGCCTTCCAGGGCGAGGTCACCGTCACCAACGCGGGCGCGGCCGCCATCAAGGGCTGGACCGTGACCTGGCGGTTCCCGGACGGCCAGGTCATCAGCCAGCTCTGGAACGGCGCGCACACCCAGACGGGCGCGGACGTGACGGTGAAGAACGTCGCCTGGAACGGCGCGCTCGCCCCGAACGCGTCCGCCTCGTTCGGCTTCACCGCGAGCCGGGGCGGCACGAACGGCGTCCCGTCCCCGGTGTCCTGCACCGCGAGCTGACGAGCCCGCGGAGCCGGCGGTCCCGTCGGCTCCGCGGGCCTCAGAGCCCCCGGCCGGGCGTAGTGGACCCCTCCGCCCGGCCGGGTCCCACCCTCCCCCGAAGAGGCAGGTAATGAGAGCACGACTGGCGGTTCTCGCCGCATTCCTCATCTCACTCGTCGTCCCGTCGATCGTCGCGGTCGCCCCCGCCCACGCCGCCACCGGCATCCACGTGAGCGGGACGAAGATCGTCGAAGCGGACGGGAGCGACCTCGTCCTGCGCGGCACCTCCCACGCGCACACCTGGTACACGAGCCAGACGGCCTCCTTCGCCGGCATCAAGTCGCTCGGCGCCAACGCCGTGCGCGTGGTGCTGAGCGGCGGCCGGTGGACGCCCAACAACACGGCCGACGTGGCGAACGTCGTCTCGCTGTGCAAGCAGAACAAGCTCATCTGCGTGCTGGAGAACCACGACACCACCGGGTACGGCGAGCAGAGCGGCGCCTACACCCTGGACCAGGCCGTGGACTACTGGGTCAGCGTGAAGAGCGCGCTGGACGGCCAGGAGGACTACGTCATCGTCAACATCGGCAACGAGCCGATCGGCAACAACGCCGTCACCCCGGGCTGGACCGAGGCCACCTCCGCCGCGATCAAGCGCATGCGCGCCGCCGGGTTCGACCACGCGCTCATGGTCGACGCCCCCAACTGGGGCCAGGACTGGTCCTTCACCATGCGCGACAACGCCAAGACCGTGGCCGCCGCCGACCCCGACAAGAACACGATCTTCTCCATCCACATGTACGGCGTGTTCGACACCTCCGCCGAGGTCATCGCCTACATGGACGCCTTCCGGACCGCGGGCCTGCCGCTGGTCGTCGGCGAGTTCGGGCACAACCACTCCGACGGCGACCCCGACGAGAACACGATCATGGCCCAGGCCCAGGCGCGCGGCCTGGGCTACTTCGGCTGGTCCTGGAGCGGCAACGGCGGCGGCGTCGAGTATCTCGACCAGGTCACCGGCTTCGACGTGAGCAAGCTGACCAGCTGGGGCCGGCGGCTGTTCAACGGTCCCGACGGCATCGCGCAGACCGCAGTCGAGGCGAAGGTCTACGGCGGCGGCTCCGGCGACGACACGGAGGACCCGTCCAGGCCCGGCACTCCGGCCGCCTCGGCGATCACCTCCTCCGGCGCGGCCCTGACCTGGGCCGCCTCCACCGACAACGTCCGCGTCACCGGCTACGACGTCTACCGCGGCACCACCAGGCTCGCCTCCACCACCACCAACTCCGCCACCCTCACCGGCCTGGACCCCGAGACCGCCTACACCGTCCACGTCGTCGCCCGCGACGCCGCCGGCAACACCTCCGCCGCCTCCGAGACCACCACCTTCACCACCCTCGAAGGACCCGGCGGCGGCACCGGCTGCACCGCCGCCTACCGCACCGTCAACTCCTGGCAGGGCGGCTTCCAGGGCGAGGTCAAGATCACCTGCGCCCAGCCCGTCACCTCCTGGCGCACCACGCTGACCTACCCCTCCGGCGTGACCGTCTCGCAGAACTGGAGCTCGACCATGTCGGCCTCCGGCAACGCCTTCACCTTCACCAACGCCGCCTGGAACGGCACCATCGGCACCGGCGGCTCCACCACCTTCGGCTTCATCGGCTCCTGGAGCGGCTCGGGAACCCCGCCCACCCCCGCCATCTCCTGACCCCTCCCGGGGGTACGGCCCGCCGGGCCGTACCCCCTCCTCTAGGCCTGCTTCCGAAAATTTCGGGTCCAACCAGCAAGTTTCTGCACCACCGGGAAAGGAACACCATGCCTGAACTGTCCAGACTCCGCCGAGCGGTCCTGACCGGAGCGCTCGCCGTACTGCCCGCCGCCGCGGTCGTCGCCCTGCCCGCCTCCCCCGCGCAGGCGTCGTCGCCGCTGCGCGTCCACGCCGAGGCGCAGGGCAAGTTCATCGGCACCGCGCTCGCCACCTCGCCGCTGGCCAATGAGACGGCCTACCGCAACATCGCCGCCACGGAGTTCAACCAGATCACGGCTGAGAACGCGATGAAGTGGGACGCCACCGAGTCCAGCCCGAACCAGTTCAACTTCAGCGGCGCGGACCAGATCATGGCCTTCGCCGAGCAGAACGGCCAGCAGGTGCACGGGCACACGCTGGTCTGGCACAACCAGACGCCGAACTGGGTGCAGAGCCTCGGCGCCACCGAGATGCGCTCGGCCATGCAGAACCACATCAGCAGGGTCGCCGGCCGCTACGCGAGCAACCCCGCCCTGAAGTCGTGGGACGTGGTGAACGAGGTCTTCGAGGAGAACGGCAGCCTGCGCAACTCGTTCTGGTACCAGAAGCTGGGCGACAGCTACATCGCCGACGCCTTCAGGTACGCCAAGGCGGCCGACCCCGACGCCAAGCTCTGCATCAACGACTACAACGTCGAGGGCGTCAACGCCAAGAGCACCGCGATGTACAACCTGGTCCGGACGCTGCGCGCGCAGAACGTGCCGGTCGACTGCGTCGGCTTCCAGTCCCACCTGGCGATCCAGTACGGCTTCCCGAACATCCAGGAGAACATGCAGCGCTTCGCCGACCTGGGGGTGGAGGTCCGGGTCACCGAGATCGACGTCCGGATGCAGATGCCCCGGAGCTCGGCCAAGGACAGCACGCAGGCCACCTACTACTCCAACGTGGTCAAGGCCTGCCTGGCGGTGAGCCGCTGCTCCGGCGTCACGATCTGGGGCTTCACCGACAAGCACTCCTGGGTCCCGGACACCTTCTCCGGCGAGGGCGCGGCCCTGATCTACGACGAGAACTACGCCAAGAAGGCGTCCTACACCGCGGTGCACGACGCCCTGGCCGACGGGGACACCGGAGACCCGGACGACACCGAGGACCCGTCCACGCCCGGCACTCCGGCCGCCTCCGCGGTCACCTCCTCCGGCGCGACCCTGACCTGGACCGCCTCCACCGACAACGTCCGCGTCACCGGCTACGACGTCTACCGCGGCACCACCAGGCTCGCCTCCACCACCACCAACTCCGCCACCCTCACCGGCCTGGACCCCGAGACCGCCTACACCGTCCACGTCGTCGCCCGCGACGCCGCCGGCAACACCTCCGACCCCTCGGCCGCCACCACCTTCACCACCCTCGAAGGACCCGGCGGCGGCACCGGCTGCACCGCCGCCTACCGCACCGTCAACTCCTGGCAGGGCGGCTTCCAGGGCGAGGTCAAGATCACCTGCGCCGAGCCCGTCACCTCCTGGAGCACCACGCTGACCTTCCCGAGCAGCGTCACCATCAGCCAGAACTGGAGCTCCGTCCGCTCCGGCAGCGGCGGCGCCCACACCTTCACCAACGCCGCCTGGAACGGCACCATCGGCGCCGGCGGCTCCACCACCTTCGGCTTCATCGGCTCCTGGAGCGGCTCGGGCGCCCCGCCCACCCCCGTCATCTCCTGACCTCCGCTCCACCCGCCGGGATGCGCGGGCCGCTCATCCGTCAGGGCGGACGGCCCGCGTCCCACCCGTGAGGGCGGGCGGTCCGCGTCTCATCCGTGAGGGCGGGCGGTCCGCGTCTCACCCGTGAGGGCGGGCGGTCCGCGCAGGCCGCCCGTCCTCACGGGCCGCGCGCTCCTGCAGGGAGGCGACCAGCCAGCGGGCGATGCGGGCGTGGCCCTCACCCGTCGGATGGACGCCGTCGGGGAGGGTCAGCTCGCGGCCCCAGCGCATGCCGAGCGGATCGAGGAACGGCACGCCGGCCCGCTCCGCGGCGAGCGCGACGGCGTTCCTGACGCCGTAGGCCCAGCGCGGCGCGTCCCCCATCCACAGCGGGCCGACCACCACCACCCGGGTGCCGGGCCAGTGTCCGGCGACCGTCCTCAGCAGCCGCGCGGCGGCCTCGTAGACCTCCCCCGGCCGGGTGCGGCGGTCGTTGTGCCCGCCGGAGATGATCAGCAGGTCGGGCGCCGGCCGCCAGGCGAGCTCCCGGACGAAGGAGTCGTGGAAGTTCCGGCCCACCCGGCCCGGGTTGACGAAGCCGGTCCCGCCCATCCCCGCGGTGATCAGCTGCCAGCCCAGCTCGCGCGCGCTCCTGGCCGCGTAGCTCTCCCAGCGCTCGACCGGACCCGACCCGACGGTGAAGCTGTCCCCGACGACCATCACCACCGGAGCCGCCGCGCGGGCCGCCATGGGCCGCGCCGCGGCCTGCCCGCCGGACTCCCGCCCGCCCTCCGGAACCGCCCCGCCCACCGCCCCGCCCACCGCCGGGGCGCACCCCGGAAGCAGGCAGCAGAGCGCCACGGCGAGGGCGGAGGAAAACGCTCCGCTCCGTTTCCGCGAAAGCCCGTGCATGCCACCTCGGAGAACCGTGGACCGCTGATGTGACCGCGGCCCCCTGAGTGCGCGCCACGCCCGTGACCTCGGCCGGACACCCTCATGACAGGTAGATCCACGGTCACGGTCACCCCAGGGGACCGCCTTGAGCATTCGGCATTCTAACCAGGCACGCCCATCCGGTTGCGGTGATCCGGAACGAAAGAATTTACCTTCCAAAATGCCCTGGAATATCTATCTATTTATCGAAAAAACGGACGGCGCTGCTCTGGAAACGCCAATGCGTTCGTCATGGAACGGCAACCTCGGCGGGCAACGAACCGTCAACACTCCGCAATCCGTTCGGCGGGAGAGGGTCCGGTCGGCGCCCCGGGCCGGCGACCCGGCACCCGCCGACGCGGCCCGGCCCACCGGGCGGACGGCCGCGGACGACCACGACCACGACCACGACCAAAGGAGACGACCATGCGGGACCGCTCCGCACTCCCTCCCCGGCCCGAGGGCCGGCGTCTCCACATCGGAGGCGATCGATGATCTGCGTCCACGGCCTGCCACCGGATCCCCGCCCACGCCCCACCCGCTCGGGCCGCGCCTCCCGGAGCTCACAGCCGGGAGGCGGCCTCGGCCTGGTGTCACTCCTGGCGGGCGGCGCGGCCGTCCTGGCCGGCCTCGTCCCGGCCGCCTCCGGGGCCTCGGCCCCCCTGGTGCTCGTCTCCGTCACCCTGGGGTTCGCCGCCCTCGGCAGGGCCCATCATCCGGCGGTCGCCACCGCGGACCGGACGACCATCGCGGACCGGACGACCGGCGGCCCCGGCGGGACGCGCGGCCGGGCGGACGGGGGGAGGACCGGCTGGGGACGCGGCCAGGCGGGCGGCGGAAGGACCGGCTGGGCGAGCCTCGCCCTGGAGCTGTCCGCCGGAGGCCTGCTGCTCTGGAGCGCGGTCGCGTTCTTCACCGTGCTCGCCGACCCGTGGGCCGCACGCCTCGACGGCCCGGACCGGGTCCGCGGCGGTCCCGCCGCGGGCTGCGTGCGGGAGGCCGGGGATCAGCTGACGTGCGAGGCGGGGGCCGTCCAGGTGTTGCAGTAACCCGGCCGCGCGTACTTCCAGCCGTGGTCCAGCCACCCGGCGAAGTTCTGGCCGTTGCCGTGGTCGCGCAGCCCCAGGCCGTTCTGGTCGTCGCCCCGGCCGTACTCCGTCTCCAGCACGGCCTGCCAGCGGGCGGCGGTGATGCCGAGCGGGACCCGGACGGTCCGCATGAAGACCCCGGCGAAGCACTGGGCCTGCAGCTCCGACCGGCGGGAGTGCGCGTTCTGGGCGGTCTTGGACTTGTTGGAGACCTCCCACCACCACGCGCCGCCGATCCCCGCCATGGACTGCACGTGGTGACCGTACTCGTGGGCGAGCACCGACAGGTAGGGCACGTGGTTGCTCGCCGGGTCGATCCGGCCGGTCTGCTGGATCAGGTGCGACAGCCCGATGTACATCCCCCGGTTGGAGGGGCAGTAGTACGCGGCGGCGCCCGAGGCGGGGTAGCTGCCGCACGGCCCGCGTCCCGGACGCGACCAGAAGACCCGGCGGGGCTGCTGGAAGACCGCGCGCGCCTGGGAGAACTTGGCGGCCCAGGCCCGGTCCAGGCAGCCGGTCGTCGCGTTGAGGAAGGCGAGCATGTCCCTCGCCTGGGTCGAGGGGCGCGGCGCCCGGCAGGTGGTGGGGCGCATCATGCCGGTGCCGTACAGCGGGTTGCGCTTCAGCCGGGCGCCGGTCTGGGAGCGCTGCATGTACCGCAGGTCGACGGCCATGGCGCTCCGTGCGGCCCGCCGGTCCGCGGCCGTGCTCCCGCCCGCCAGCGCGATCTCGGACTCGCCCAGCGCGCCGAGGTCGAGCTTGCGCGGCGGGCTGAAGGTCGGCGGTTCGACCTCCGTCCTCTCCGTCGGGGCGGGCACGGCCCGCTCGGTGGCCGTCGGCGCGGTTCCCGGGCCCGCGGGGACCGCCGCCTCGTCCCCTCCCGCCAGGGCGGCCGCCAGCACGACGGCGGTGAAGGTCGTGGCGAGGACGCCGAAGACACCGAAGACCAGGGGGCTCGACCGGCGCGGGCGCATCTGACCGCCTCTCGGGGAAGACTGGATCACCGCGCGGCAATCTAGCGGATAGACCATCACATGCCGTTATTGACCGAAAAATCGTAATAAGGCTGGCCGTCACCTCTCCGCGGTTCTCGATAGGCTGCCGAGCCATGGCGGGATCTTTCTTTCATCGGACGGCCCATCGGACGGCCCATCGGACGGCCCATCGGACGGTCCATCGCACGGCCGGAAGCCTGGTCGCGGCGGCCGTGCTGACGCTGGCCGCGGGCCTGACCCCGGCCTTCGCCGGTACGGCGGGTGCCGCTTCCGCCTGGGCAGACACGGTGAAGAGCGACGTGGTCGAGCTCGAACTGCGGCAGGACGGCGTGCTGCACGTCAAGGAGACCGTCGAGTTCACCGGCGGGGCGCCGAAGCGGACGCTCGTCGACCGGACGCGCTACGACGACGGCAACGACCGGCTCTACCAGGTCACCGGGTTCAAGGGCGACGGCACGCTCGCCGACGGGTCGATCACGTTGAAGGGCTCCGGCACCGCGACGATCGAGTACGACGTCAAGGGCGCGGTGACCCCGCTGGCCGACATCCAGGAGCTGCGCTGGTACGCCGTGGGCGGCTGGTCCGTCCCGGTGGAGCAGGCCACGGTCAAGGTGACCGGGCCCGCCCAGATGCAGAACCTGTCCTGCTTCGCCGGAGTGCTGGCCTCCGCGGTGGCCTGCACCGCCGCGTCCTTCGACCACACCGGGACCAGCGCGGAGTTCGAGCAGCAGGGCCTCGGCCCCGGCGAGGTGCTGACCGTCGTCGTCGGCTACCCGGCCGGAGCCACGACCGGTGCGCCCGTGCTGGAGCGCCGCTTCGAGCTGTCCAACGCCTTCACGCTGAACGCCGTCACCGGCGGTGCGCTGGCCGGCCTGCTGGCTCTGCTCCTCGGCGGCCTCGGCCTGCTCTACTGGACCCGCGGCCGCGACGCCCGCGTGGTCGGCCACGAGTCGGGCTCGCTCCGCCCGATCGAGAACGGCCACTTCGCCCCGCCGGACGGCGTGCGCCCCGGCCAGATCGGCACGCTCATGGACGAGCAGGCCGACGTGATCGACGTGACCGCCACCATCGTGGACCTGGCCGTGCGGGGCTACATCCGGATCGACGAG
Source organism: Planomonospora antibiotica (assembly GCF_014647955.1). NCBI lineage: Bacteria > Bacillati > Actinomycetota > Actinomycetes > Streptosporangiales > Streptosporangiaceae > Planomonospora > Planomonospora antibiotica. The sequence goes on from NZ_BMQE01000011.1 coordinate 53,674, forward strand.
CGGCCCCGGCAGACCTACGACACCCCGGACTGGACGCTGGTCCGGCTGCCCGGCGCCCCCGTCGGCTCGCTGCTGCCGTACGAGCGGGCGCTCTACGAGGCCGTCTTCCACGGCCGCGACGCGGTGCTGCTCTCGGAGCTCAAGGGCTCCTTCGGCGCCGAACTCGGCAAGGTCCGCGCCGCGCTCTACCGCGACGTGGTCACCCAGGGCTGGTTCGCCCGCCGCCCCGACACCGTCCGCACCCGCTGGACCACCCTGGGCGTGGCGCTGACCTTCGCCGGGGTGCTCGCCACCGTGGCGCTGGCCTGGTTCACCACGTACGGCCTGCTCGGCCTGGCCCTGATCATCGCCGGCGCGGCGCTGGCCGTCGGCGGGCAGTACATGCCCGCCAAGACCGCCAAGGGCGCCGCCGCCCTCGCCCACACCCTGGGCTTCCGGGAGTATCTCTCCTCCGCCGACCTCGGCGCGGACGTCCCCGCGGCCCAGCGGGTGGAGCTGTTCTCCCGCTACCTGCCCTACGCCGTGATCTTCGACTGCGTGGACCGCTGGGCCCGCGTGGTCTCCTCCGTCAACGGCAACGGGCAGCAGGCCGACAACCTGTACTGGTACCACGGCCCGGCCGAGTGGGACCTGTCGAAGTTCGCCGACTCCATGCGAACTTTCACCATGACGACCTCCGGCGCCATCTCCACCACCCGCCAGTTCCGGTCCTTCTGACACACGCGATACCACGGAAGGTAAAGAGAAAGTAACGTAAAGTCAGGCGGGTGTTCTCCGCCTATGTCGACGAAAGCTGTCGTGTTCGCAAGGACGACGACTGCGTCTACACCCTTGCCGCGGTCCTCCTCCCGACCGAGGACCTCGACCGGATCAGATCGGTGATGGACGCGCTTCGGCATGGCAAGGCACCCACCGTCCACTGGAGAACCGAACGGACACCCCGAAGATCTCTCATCGCCCACACGGTGGCCTCGTTGGACTGCGCATCAGTGGTCGCCATCAGTCTGTACGGCAACGCGAGCCGTTCAGAGCGATCACGGCGGCACTGCCTGCTCAGGTTGCTGCCGGAGCTGTCCGCACGCCGCATCGAAGGCGTGGTCTTCGAGTCGCGCCACGAACAGGACGCGAGCGACAGGGCGATCCTTACCGTTCTGCGCCGGCAAGGGCGGTTCTCTGCTGAGATGGCGGTTCGTTGGGAACGAGCCAGCTCAGACGCCGCTCTGTGGGCGGCTGACGTGGTGGCCGGGGTGGTCACCGGATGGCTCGACGGCGACCAACGATGGTGGCCCCTGTTCGAAAACCGTGTCACCCTCCTGGAAGGCACAGAAGAATGAGCGGGAAAACGCGAACGCCGGGCTCCCGATTCCATCGGGGGGTTCCCGGCGCCACTTTCATGCCCCAGAGGGCATGACACCCTCAGTATCCACTCGGCATCTCCCCGTCGTCAAGCCGTCGGTTCCCGACCTCCAGGGAACCGGCCATCGGGCAACCTCCCGTCCCGGCCGGGCGTATGGACGGGCATGAGAGCGGAGGCGGCCGCGTGAGCGGCCATCGGTGACCGGCCGCTGGTCGGACGGCCGCCGCGGCGTCGAGGTCACCGTGGTCCGCGGCGCGGCCCTGCACTCCACCCGGTGGCTGGACGACTTCCTCCGCGGCTGGAAACGGCTGACCTCCCCCGTCGCCGGGCCGAACATCACGGGCATCCGGACCGCCGGCGCGGACGGCCGGACCGGGGCCTTCTGGGTGGCCTCCGACGCCGCCGTCCACGTCACGGTCAGTCCGGAGCTGGCCGGTGAACTGGACAGGATCACCACAGGCGTCCGCCTTCCCGTCCCCTGATCCCGGGAACGGCCCGGCCGGCCGTACGACCTGCGACCGGCCGGGCCCACGGCCTCACAGCCTGACGACCTCGACACCGGGCATCTCGTCGTAGTCCGCATCCTGGGTCACCACGGGAATGCCGTAGGCCAGGGCGGTCGCCGCTATCCAGCTGTCGTTGATCGGAGCCTTGCGGCCCGCCACCCGCAATCGGGCGACCAGAAGCGCCCATGCCTCGGAAACGGCCTCGTCGACCGGTAGCGGCTCGAAGCGCTGGGCCAGTTGATAGGTGGAAAGGCGCCGGGCGGCCGACTCGGGATCCCGTGCCTGCAGCACCCCGAGACGCAGCTCACCCAGGGTGACCGCCGAAACACCCCACTCGTAGTCGGCGAAGCGCTCGACATCGAACCGGCTGGCCTCCATGCCGATGAAGATCGATGTATCGGCCAGCGCCCGCTGCGGGCTCACCACGGCAGATCGTCGGTGGTCCCGGACAAGGTCTCCCGCAGCTCTTCGGCCCAGCCCGTCCCGTCCGGCCCGAGGCGGGCGAGCTCTCCCCCGATCTCGGTGGCGGAGAGCCAGCGGCTGCGGCGGGGGAAAGGAATGATCTTCGCCACCGGACGGTTGTCCCGCAGCACTTCGATCTCTTCACCGGCCTCGACACGCCGCAGCACTTCGGCCGTGTTGTTCCGCAACTCACGCGCAGGAATCGCAGTCATGAACCCAACCGTAGAACCCTTGCTACGCCTGTAGCAAGAAAGTCGGTATCCCGGCTCCTGATCCGGGCTCGGGCCGGCCCGAGGAAACAAGGCATCCCGGGCCAACCCGAGCCCGGACGAGGAGCCCCTTTTACGCCCCGCCGCCCAGGCGGATCTCGCCCACCGGACGGCCGCCGCCGTACAGGACTCCGGCGGCGAGGTCGGCGAGCTCGGGGGCGTCGAGGCCGAGGGCGCGCAGCGCGGCGACGGTGACGGGCACGCGGGCGCGCTGGCCGCCGTCCTCGATCTTGACCGTGCCGGCGCGGCCGTCCTCGAAGGCGAAGGCGTCGAAGGCCTCGGCCCCGGCCTTGACCAGCAGCCCGGGGATCGCCCGCATCAGCCGGGCCTCGGGGCGGGTCGTGCCGGACGTCCACTCGGGGTGGGCGCGGAAGGCGTCGGCGACGCGCCGCTCGGGGCTGCCGGACTCGGCCAGCACGAGGGCGCGGAAGGCGCGGGCCACGCCCGTCATCGAGACGAAGAAGAGCGGGGCGCCGCAGCCGTCGACGCCGGTGGCGGCGACCTTCTCGCAGGTCAGCTCCTCCACCGCGGCGCGGATCGCCCGCTGCAGCGGGTGCGCGGGGTCGAGGTAGGTCTCCAGCGGCCAGTCGTTGGCCGCGCAGGTGGCGAGCATCGCCGCGTGCTTGCCGGAGCAGTTCATGTAGATCCGCGCCCGGCCGCCGCCCGAGCGCAGCACCTCCTCACGGGAGGCCGCGTCGCCGGGCAGGTCCTCCGGGCAGCGCAGCGCGTCCTCGTCCAGCCCGGCCCCGGCGAGGATCCTGCGGGCGCCGTCCACGTGGAACGCCTCCCCGTCGTGGCTCGCGCACGCCAGCGCGAGCAGCTCCCCCTCCAGGGCGAGCCCGCTGCGCACCATGCCGAGCGCCTGGAAGGGCTTCATCGACGAGCGCGGCGAGACCAGCGCGTCCACCGCCCCGTGCACCCGCACCGCGGAACCGTCCGCCGCGACGGCCAGCATCCGCGCCCGGTGCGTGGACTCCACGAACCCCGAACGGACCACTTCGACGACCAACGACCCTGTAGACACCTTTGTCCCCTTTCATGCAGAGCCCGCGCAGAGTCTAGAGAGCACCCGGAGCGCGGGATGATGGGGGCATGCGTGCGGTGGTGCAGCGGGTGAGTTCCGCGTCGGTGACGGTGGACGGTGCGGTGGTCGGGGCGATCGACGAGCCGGGCCTGCTCGTGCTGGTCGGGGTGACGCACACCGACACCCCGGCCGAGGCGGCGAGGCTGGCCGCCAAGCTCTGGGGGCTGCGGATCCTGGACGGCGAGAAGTCCTGCTCCGACATCGGCGCGCCCCTGCTCGTGGTCAGCCAGTTCACCCTGTACGGCGACGCCCGCAAGGGACGCCGCCCCACCTGGCAGGCGGCGGCCCCCGGGCCGGTCGCCGAGCCTCTGGTCGAGGCCGTCTGCGCGGAGCTGCGCGCGCTGGGAGCACGCGTCGGGACGGGTGTCTTCGGCGCCGACATGAAGGTCGCGCTGACCAACGACGGCCCCATCACGCTGGTCCTGGAGGTCTGAGCCCCGCGGACCCGGCGGATCCGGAGGCCGCGAAGCCCGGGAGCGGCCCCCTCGGCGTTCCGTCAGCGGGTCAGCGGATGCGGCGGCGCAGGGCCGGGTCGATCTGCACGTTGCGCCCTGCGTCCGGCGGCACGACGACCTCCTGGGCCGCCGCCACCCCGTCGGCCTCCAGCGGCGCCTCCACCGGCACGGTCCGCTTGACCAGGGCCAGGGCGATCGGGCCGAGCTCGTGGTGGCGGGCGGAGCCGCCGACGAACCCGACCTCGTCCTTGCCCGCGGTCACCGGGGCGCCGCGCCGGGGCAGCCGGTCGGCGCTCCCGTCCAGGTGCAGGAAGACCAGCCGGCGCGGCGGGTGGCCGAGGTTGTGCACCCGCGCCACGGTCTCCTGGCCCTTGTAGCACCCCTTGTTCAGGTGCAGGGCCGTACCGATCCAGCCGACCTCGTGCGGGATCGTCTTGTGGTCGGTCTCGAAGCCGAGCCGGGGGCGGTGGGCCTCGATCCGCAGCGCCTCGTGGGCCCAGAGCCCGGCGAGCCGCAGGCCGAGGTGCCCGGGGAGCAGGTCGCGCGGGAGCAGCACATCGCCGCCGGCGACGACCGCCCCGGCGGGCGGGGTGAGCCGGGCCGGGTCGGCCACGGAGACCACCGCGTAGGCGTCCGTCACGTCGGCGACCTCGACCCGGAGCATGAACCGCATCTTGTCGAGGAAGGCGACCAGGCCGGCCGAGGTGCCCGGCTCCACGTGCGCCCAGACGGCCTCGCCGTCGTCGACGAGGACCAGGTGGTGCTCGACCCTGCCCTGGGCGTCCAGCAGCAGCGTCTCGGTCGCCCGGCCGGGCTCCAGGTCGTCGAGCTTCTGGGAGCTCAGGCTGTTGAGCCAGCTCAGGCGGTCGGGCCCGGAGATCCTGACGACCTCCCGGTTGCTCCGGTCGACCATCGCCTCACCGGCGAGGAAGGCGCGCTGCTCGGCGAACAGGTCACCGTAGTGTCCGGCGACGCCGTCGTCGGGGGCGTCGGCGGCGACCGCGCCGGGGGTGTCCAGCAGAGGGCTTCGCATGCCCCAAGCCTACGAGCCCCCGGCGGCGCCCGGAGCCGCGGCCCGCGGGCCCCCGGCGGCGTCCGGAACCGCGGCCCGCAGGCCCCCGGAGGGCGTGTGACCGCGGCTCGCGGACCCGGGACGGACGGGCCGCGCCCGCGGGCCCATGGGCCCGCGGGCGGCTCACGGCGGCGGCCCGGGCGCTCTCAGCGGCACTTGCGGCAGCGGCCGAAGACCGTCAGGTGGTGCACGTCGGTGGCGAAGCCCAGCTCGGCGTCGAGCCCGTCCACCAGGGCCCGCACCAGCTCCGGGCTGACCTCGCTGATCTCACCGCAACCACGGCAGACCAGGTGCACGTGGTCGGCGTCGGCGGCCAGGTGGTAGGTGGGCGCGCCGTGCCCGAGGTGGTTGTGGGCGACCATGCCGAGCTCCTCGAGCAGCTCGAGGGTCCGGTAGACGGTCGAGATGTTCACCCCGCGGGCGGTCTCGCGCACCCGGGTGCAGATCTCCTCCGGGGTGGCGTGCTCCAGCGACTTGACCGCCTCGAGCACCAGCTGGCGTTGCGGGGTGACCCGATAACCGCGCGCCCGCAGTTCCTCATGCCACGACGTCTCGGTCATGGCGCGATTCTATGCCGTGCCCCGGCCGACTCAATTGATCTTCGCCTGGAGCCCGCCCTCGTGCTCTCCGCCCACCGGGGCCGCGATCCCGGCCGACCGCGATGTCCGGCCGTCCGGGATCCGCTCCCGGGACGACTTCCAGGGCTTCCACCAGCGGAAACCTGCTTGGCGAATATTTACTTGCCCAACCCGGAAGCGGTCGCATAACGTACGAATCACGCAGAAGGGAGGTGGTCCAAACAATGGTTGATCATACTTGGGCTAGCGAGGTGGCTGTCCGCTAGGACGCCGCGACTCCGGACTCTGTCCGGACGTCTCGCGACGTTCGGCGAATCCACGACAATCACCGGAACCCCGGGCTGCCGGAGGGCGGGCACATCCCGTCTTTGGTCCATCCGGCCCTCACGCCCAGAGCGGAGGAGCGAGCCCGGGGTTCTCTTTTTTCGTTCTCTCCGTGTTTCTCCCGGCGCTTTCCTCAGGCCCGAGGCCCGACGTCCGGTCCCCTCAGTGCTCACCGCGGGCCGGGACCCCGAGGGCGGCGCAGGCCTCCCGGTAGAGGCGCACGACCTCCCGGCGCACCTCGGCCCGCTCGGTCAGCGTCCTGCCCCACGGAACGCGCACCGTGACCTCGTCGCCGTCCACGACCGCGGCGAACTCGATCGCCTCGGCGTCCACGTCCGACGTCGTCGCGGCCGTCGCCTCGGGCCTGCCGCCCAGGCTCCTGACGATCAGCAGTGCGTCGTCGGCGTGGTCGTCGTTCATGTGGCGCCTGATCGCCTCGACCACGTCGGGGGTGAAGGGGGTGCTCATGTCCGGCATCGTATTCGTCCTCGCCCGGTCCCAGTCCTCGCCCGGTCCCAGTCCTCGCCCGGTCCCAGTCCTCGCCCGGTCTCAGTCGGCGTCGGGCACGAAGTCGCCCACCCGCTTGAGCTCGGCCGAGATGTGCGACTGGATCCCCTGCCCCATGGCCGCCATGTCGTAGGCCCACATCAGATTGCCGTTGACCAGGCCGTAGAGTCGGTGGCCGCCGGTGTACTCCTTGGCGGTGGCGGTGCGGGCCACCACGTCCGTGTGGAGCTCGATCTTGTGGAAGACCACCTCGCCGACGTAGATCTCCACGATGCCGGTCGGGTGCGACAGGCAGACCTCCAGCTGGCGGTCCGGCAGCTGGCGCCAGAAGCCGGTCTCGGTGCCCAGCGGGCGGACCTTGGCGCCCGCCTCGTCCAGCAGCCAGGTGCGGCTGGTGTAGGTCAGGAACGGCTTGCCGTTGTGCCCGAAGACGATCTCCTGACCGAAGTTGAAGCTCTCGATCGTCGGGTATCCCCCCACCCCGGCGCCCTCCCACCGGCCCACGAGGAAGGCGATCGGCTCAAGGTCGGGATGCAGCTCAGGAACGTCCATAGCCCTCAAGGGTAGGCCCGGCCGGACCTGGCTCGCGCCGGTGGCCCGGGCCCGAATAGTCTTCGAGCATGGCACGATCATTGGTGATCAAAGTGACCGCGGGCGCGGACGCCCCGGAGCGCTGCAACCAGGCGTTCACGGTGGCCGCGGCGGCCCTGGCGAGCGGGGTGCCCGTCTCCCTCTGGCTGACGGGCGAGGCCTCGTGGTTCGCCCTCCCCGGACGGGCCGAGGAGTTCACCCTGCCCCACGCGGCCCGGCTCGGCGACCTGCTCGACGCGGTGCTCGCCGGAGGCCGGGTGACGCTGTGCACGCAGTGCGCGGCCCGGCGGGACATCACGGTGGACGACGTGATCGAGGGGGTCCGCATCGCGGGCGCCCCCACGTTCGTCGAGGAGGCCCTGGGCGACGGCGTCCAGGCACTCGTCTACTGACGTCCGCGGGGCCCGGCCGGTCGGTCCGGTACTGACGTCCGCGGCGCCCGGCCGGTCGGTCCGGCCGGGCGGACGGGTCAGACGGGCCGGACCGCGGTGAGCCGCTCCTGGCGGAGCCGTTCGAACCAGGTGTCGTCGATCGGCGGGAGCTGCGCGCCGACCGCCCAGGTCAGCAGCAGGTCGGCCAGACCGGGGTTGCGCGCCAGCGCCGGGCCGTGCAGGTAGGTCCCGACGATCTTCCCGGCGTAGCAGCCCTCGGTCCCGTCGCCGTTCCCGGTGCCGACCACCGTGCGGGAGAGCGGGCGCACGCCCGGTCCGAGCCTGGTGACGCCCATGTGGTTCTCGAACCCCGTCAGGGTCGGGACGCCGAGCGCCGGGTCGGCCTCGGCGACGAGCTCGCCGACCGCGCGGGCATCGCCCCGGCCGCTGGCGATGTCGAGCAGCCCGATGCCGTCCACCGGCTGCCCCTCCTCGCCGCCGAACGTGCTGCCCATGATCTGGTAGCCCGCGCAGACCGCCAGCAGGGCGGCGCCCCGGGCGACGGCCCGGTGCAGCCCGCCGTCCCGGCGCAGCCGCTCGGCGGCCAGGATCTGCGGCCGGTCCTCACCGCCGCCGATCAGGTAGACGTCCCCCTGCTCGGGCACCGGGTCGGCCGAGCGCACGTGGACGGTCTCGACCGCGATCCCGCGGCGCCGGGCCCGCTGCTCCAGGACCAGGACGTTGCCCTGGTCGCCGTAGGTGCTGAGCAGGTCCGGATAGATCCAGACAAGACGCAGGACGCTGTCAGACGGCACGACCGAACTCCGATCGGATCTGCTGGAAGGCGGTGTAGTTGGCGATCACGTCGACCTTGCCCGGCGGCTGGACCGCGAGCGCGTGCCCGAAGGACTCCGTCAGCTGGAACGGCACCTCGGCCACGTCGAGCCGGAGGGCGAGGTCGAGCCGTCGCTCCCCGGTCACGTAGACCGGCCTGCCGCGCAGCACCCGGTAGTCGACGTCCCACAGCCAGGAGGTGTCGCGGCCGTCGGGGCCCTGCGCGTTCACCGAGAGGATCACCGGCAGCGCGGGGTCGAGCACGTCGAACGCCTCCAGCCAGCCCGCCGGGTTCTTCGCCAGCAGCAGCCGCGCCTGACGGCCCTCGCGCTCCACCGTGGTGTAGCGGCCGGCCACCGAGGTGACCTCGGCCAGGCGGGGCAGCGCCCGCTGGACGGGGAGGCCGAACGCCTCCGCGGTGGCCAGCGCGACCACCGCGTTGGCCCGGTTGGCCCGGCCGGGCAGCCGGATGTCCAGCGGCCAGCGCTGCCCGCGGGGGTCGACCACCGTGTCGCCGTCGAGGAACCAGCTCGGGGCGGGCCGCCGGAAGGAGCACTCGCGGCACGCCCAGTCGTTCTCCGCCAGCCCGCCGCCCGGACCCCCCGGGGACCCCGGGGCCGCGGGGACGCTCCCGTCCGCCTGCCGTACGGCCACGCCGGGCGCGTGACCGCCGGGCGGGACGTAGTCCATCCCCCCGCGGTCGAGCGGGCCGCCGCACTCGGGGCAGCACCAGGAGTCCTCCTTCCACGGCTGCCCGACGGAGACCCAGGTCACCCGGGGGGCGGTGGACGCACCCCAGGCCACCAGCGGGTCGTCCGCGTTGGCGATCACGTGGGTGTTCCTGGCCACCAGCGCGCGGCGCCACTTCTGGGCCAGCAGCCAGATCTCGGCCGCCCGGTCCATCTGGTCGCGGCTGAGGTTCATCAGGACGACCACGCCCGCGCCGGTGGTCTCGATCACCTCGGGGAGGTACTTCTCGTCGACCTCCAGCACGCCGTACGGCGCGTCCTTCGCCGACGAGAGCGCTGACACGTGTCCGGCGGGCATGTTGGCGCCGAAGGCGTTGGTGGCGACGTCACCGAGCTCCTGCAGGGCGGAGGTGATCAGCCGCGTCGTGGTGGTCTTGCCGTTGGTCGCGCTCACCAGCGCGAGCCTGCGGTCGCGGGCGAGCTTGCGCAGCAGGTCCGGCTCCAGGGCCAGGCCGACCCGGCCGCCGATCACCGATCCGTCGCCGCGTCCGGTCGCCCGGGACAGCGTCGCGGCCGTCCGGCCGAGAGCACTCGCGAGCTGCGCCCGCAGCGGAAGCTGAGTCATGCCGCCGATCCTAGCCGGGGATGGGCGGGGCGGCCGCCTGCGGGAACGCCGCGGAATCCGCACCCGTCACTCGGTGAAGGCGAGCTCCACCGCGTCGGAGGACTCGGCGTCGAACGGGAGCACGAACCGGTTCGGCCAGGACAGCACGGTCTCCAGCCAGCCCGCCCCCATCGTCTGCGCGACGTGCCGCAGCCGCTCGGCCGGGTCGATCCCGATCGTGACGGTCAGCACGTCCCGCTCCACGCCCTCGTGCTCGTCGTCACCCAGCAGGACCCGCCAGGCGAGCGTCCGGTTCCGCTCCGCCTCCATGGAGAGCGGGTGGTGCCGGAGGGCCCGTGCGCGGTGGCCGAGCAGTTCCTCGCCTCCCGCGGGGCGGTCGAACAGCGGGTACTCCATGGCCGGCGCGGGACCGCGCGGGTTGGGGGCGGCCTGCCCGTAGGGGAAGAGGCGCTCCACCTCGTGCAGCCAGCGGACCTGTGGGATCACCCAGGTGGGCCCGGGCCGCTCGCCGGGCTTGCGCTCGGGTCCCAGCAGCCGGGCGGCGGCCTCGGCGACCTGCTCGGTGAGCAGGGCCGGGTCGGCGACCGTGCGCAGCGCCCACGCCCGGCGGGCGACGGCACGCTCCACGGCCGTGGCCAGCAGGCACTCGCGCCGGCGCGCGGGCAGCTCCGCCCAGAGCTCGGCCAGCGCCCGGGGCACGCCCGGAACGGGCCGGTTGACGCAGAAGGCCAGCACCAGCGTGTCGGCCCAGATCCGCAGCCAGGCCCATTCGGGGGCCTCGGCGAGCAGGTCGGCCTCGCGGATCTCGACCAGCGTGCACGCCCGGCCGCTGCTGCACTCCTGCCCGCAGGCCACCGAGCGGCGCCCGCAGATCGGCGGGGTCTGCCCGGGGGCCGGGTGCTCGCGGTCCTCGCCCAGCGGCACCCGGATCCGGAGCGGCCGGTCCATCCCGTCGGCGAAGACCGCCGCCGTGCCGGGCTGGAGCGAGACGACCTGCCGGGACTGCTCCTCGCTCAGGTTCATCGCGGCGCCGACCAGCCGGCGGTCGTCCTCGGCGGGAAGCCGGTGGACGACCTTCAGCGCGGTGTTCTTCACCACGTCGGAGACCAGCTTGGTGGGGATCTGCTCGGCGACCACGATGCCCTCGCCGTACGCGCGGATCTCGGCGAGCATGCCGGCCAGCAGCTCGACCGCGTGCGTGCTGGCCCGGCCCGCGCCCCGGTCGCGGAGCAGCCGGTGCGCCTCCTCGATCACGATCACGTGCTGCAGCCCGGAGGTCTTCGACGACCTGGCCCGCATCCGCAGGTGCTCCACGATCCGGATGATCAGCGTGCCCATCAGGAACGCCTTGTCCTCGTCGTTGGCCACGTCCTCGATGGCGAGCACGACGTTGCGCCGGAGCAGGTCGCCGATGTCGGCGGGGTGGCCGCCCTCGAAGAAGCGCCCGGCCGAGCCGACCCGGAGCGAGCGCAGCCGCAGCGCGATGAAGCCCTCGACGTCGGCCTGGACCTCCCGGCCGTAGCCGATCTCCTTGATCACGTCCATCGCGTGCCGCTGCAGCTGCTCCAGGGTCGGCACGGCGGGCTGCACCGCCGCCCCCGGGGCCGCCGCGCCGGTGACCACGTCCCAGCCGTTGGCCTCGTAGACCCGCTGCAGCGCCAGCGACATGATCTGCGGGAACGGCTCCTCGGCGTCGAAGGCGGCCATGAACAGCGCCCGGACCATGTCGATGTGGGCCTGGACCGGGTAGCCCGGCTCCGGCGCGAGCGGGTTCACGCTGAACGGCACGGTGTCGGGGTCCGAGGGGTTGATCACGGTCACCGGGGCGAGGTGCTCGATCCGGCCGCCCATCGCGGCGTACTCGGACTTGGCCGGCTCGATCGCCAGCCAGGGGATGCCCGCGCCGGTGAGCTCCTCCAGCAGGTGGCGGACCGTCTGGGACTTGCCGGAACCGGTGGCTCCGGTGACGAACGCGTGCCGGTTCAGGGTGGCGAGCGGGACCCGGAACGTGCCCACCGCGCGCTCCTGGCCGTCCACGATCGTGCCGAGGTCGACCGAGGGCTCCCCGGCGGGCGCGTCGGCCTCGCTGGTCACGTCAAAGAAGCCCGCCTCCACCACCCGGACGCCGGGCACCTCCCGGCGGGGCAGCCCGGCCAGCGCGGCGAGCGTCCCGGCGGTGGCCGCGAAGGGCGCGGCGGCGCCGTCGGCGGGGTCCTGCAGGGTCATCGTGAGCGCGTCCGTGAAGCCGCAGGGCGGGGAGGACAGCGCGCTGCGCAGGCGGTAGGGGTGGTGGCCCAGCTCCGCGGAGCCGACCAGCACCGGGGCGATCTGCCGCAGCTCCTCCGGGCCGGCCGCTCCGGCCAGCACCCGCACGTTCCAGAGCCCGGCCTCGCGGAAGGTGTCGAGCTCCTGCATGCGCCGCTCGGCCCGCTCGGCGTCGTAGCGTGATCGCTCGGAGGCGTCGCCGTACTGCCGCAGCACGTTGAGCTGGGTCCGCAGGTGCGCCACCTCGGCGTCCAGCAGGTCGGTCGGCTCGGCCACCACCAGCCAGGCGAACGGCCGGGACATGAGCGTGACCAGCGTGGACTCGAACAGGGTGGGCCGCTTGACCTCGTCGGCGTCCGCCTCGCGACGGCCGCCCAGCGGCGGAGCCTGCCGTCCCGGGCAGGTCGTCCAGACGAGATCGGTCAGGTCGCGCAGCCACTCGTCGCCGATCCGCACGCCGCGGGCGCCGCCGGGGAACAGCAGCGGTTCGGGCTCGGCCGTCCGCCGCCCGTGCTCGGCGGTGACGGCCCGGCGGGGGGCGCGCGGCGGGGTCAGCGGCCCGGCGTTGGTGAGCAGCTCCAGCGGGGCGCCCGCGCCCCGGGAGAGCCAGCCGATCACGAAGGGCCGCCCGCGTTGGGCCGCGGAGAGTACGGCGGGCAGGACGGTGACGAAGTCCCACTCGGCCGACGAACCGCGCGAGGGCGCCGCGATCGCCTGGATCCGGTACCACGGACCGGCCAGGGTGTGCGGAAGACGGGATACGCTCTGCTGCTGCATGTGGTCTCCACCCGGGGCCCCCGGCTCCGGGCCGGGGGGTCGACGCTTCACCGATCGCTCCGCCGTGCTGGGCGAGGCCTCGCGACAGCACTACGGTCGAACCTCACTCTGACCGGCACCCCGGCATTGACCACTCCATTACCCTGTCCGCACCCTTCGTTGACGCGCCCGGGCGTTTCACCGCGGTCCGGCCCGCCGTCACGCCACCCGCCACGTCATCCGTCGCGCCACCGCATCACGCGCCACGTCGCCGCATCACAGCCGCCGCACCACCGCATCACCGCCGTTCGCCTCCGCCGCGCCGTCACCGCCGCGCCGTCGGCTCACTGCCGCCGGCGCCAGTCGAGCCGGGGCGGCGGCGGGCCGAGGTTGGGCGGGGCGTCCTCGAAGGGGTTCGGTTCGCGGTCCGGCTCGCGCGGCCGGTCGTCCCGCGCCGCGAAGGGCTCCAGCAGCCTCTCCCGGATCTCCTCGAACTCCCCCAGCGTCGTCTTGGGGAAGGTGAGGATCGCGGGGTTGGCGTCGGCCAGCCGTACCCGGCGGCCCTGCGCGGTGGCGTCGGTGACGATCACCGACGTGGTGGGGAGCTGCTGGAGCTGGTGGGGCTCGACGAGGAACTCCCGGGAGCGGTGCAGCACCCGCTCGGTGTCGCCCAGCGCCTTGGTCGCCCGCCGCCCCCACTCGGTGGACTCGGTGATGTCCTCCTTCAGGTCCGCGTGGCCGGCGGCGTGCCCGTCCTCCTCCTCGTCGGTCTGGCCGACCGTGGAGATGTAGCCGCCGTCGAGCCCCGCGCCCGCGGCGCTGATGGTCTCGGTGAGCTGGGCGAGCTCCAGCCGGTGCTCGGTGCCGACGTGCTCGCTGGCCACCCGGGCGTCCTCGGCGTTGCCCAGCCGCATGAACGCCACCGCCGCGTGCCCCCGGCCCAGCCGCTCCCGCACGGTCGGTGTCAGCGACCGGTAGGTCAGCACCAGCCCCGTCCTGGAGGTCTCGCAGGCGTCCATCAGCCGGTCGAGCACGTCGCCGCGGAGCTTGTCCGCCCCCGCGACGATGATCGTGTGGTACCAGGGCCGCTCCGAGCCGGGCGACTGGCGCAGGATGTGGGTGAGCGCGGTGGCCACGTAGGTGCCCAGCACCCGGTTGCCGAACACGCCGGCCTGCCGGTCCATGGAGACCACCCGCAGCCGCGCGGGCGGGAGCCGTACGGCCTCCGAGCCGAGCGTCTCCAGCTTGCGCAGCTGCGACTCCAGCGCCCAGGCCCGCTCGATCACCACCCGGTCGCTGACCCCGCGGCCGAACAGGGTGCCGATCCGCTCCAGCTGGGTGGCGGTGATCAGGCCCAGGCGCAGGTCCTCGCGGGGGTCGCCCACCTGGGCCAGCGCCCGGAGCGCGGCGGTCACCTGGTTGATCGTGGCCTTGGCGCCGAGGACCTCCAGGACGCGCTCCAGGATCGCGTTGTCGAAGGACAGGTCCCGGGTGGTGCGGTGCTCCTCGCTGACGCTCACCACGTGGGCGAGGACGTCGGCGAAGGCCTCGGGCGCGAGCGTCGCCCCCAGGTCCAGCCTGGGCAGGTCCACCGGGAGCACCCAGACCAGCGGGTCGTCGCCGCCCCGGCGGGCCAGCTCGATCAGGTCCTTGGCGATCGCGCCCTCGGACAGGTCGAGCACGGTCAGGTGGCCGCCGCTGTAGAGGCGCGTCGCACCGAGCAGGGTGATCAGCGCCGACCAGCCCGGCAGCGTGCCGCCGGCCACGTCGATGCGGTCGATCTCGTCGGGGACGGTCACCGCGTACCAGGTGAGCTGGCGGTCGTAGCGCTCCTTCTTCTCCGCCCACTCGCGGTAGCGGGCGGCGTGCTCCTCCTGGGCGAGGTAGAGCTCCCGGTCGCGCTCCTGCCGCCGCCGGTCCACGGCGGTCCTGCGCTCCTCGATCCGGTAGCGGACCGCCCGGTCGCCCTGGTAGACCGCGTAGGTGCAGAACCCGGCGACGCCCAGGGAGGCCGCCAGCCCGACCGCGGCGAACGACCAGTCGAGCAGCCCGGTGGCGGAGATGGCGACGACGAGGAGGGCGAGGGCGACCATGAACCCGCGGACGATCTTCACCGGCCGGTTGAGCAGGTCCTCGTTGAGCCGCTCGCGGCGCATCCACTCGGGGTCGATCTCGAAGGCGGGGTCCTCGGCGGGGGACGGGCGCCGGGGGGCCGGACCGGGGTCCGGGTGGAGCAGGGCGTACTGCCAGCCCAGGTAGATCCGGTCCGCCTGGAGCTGCGCATGCTCAGGATGCACGTCCGCCACGGAACCTCCGCCGTCGGGCTCTCGTCCGCCTCCGTGACAGCGTATGAGCTGGACCTGCCGTTGGGGCGGCGTTCAGGTCAATCCGCTGTATTTTCCACTCGTTCATCGTGACATGTGGGATGAATGAGTCGGACGGTACTGAGATCAGCGATTACCATCCATTGTCATGACGTCTCCCCCCGGCGGCGATACACCACGGCGACGCCCCATCGCAGTGCCCGTCACCGTCCTGGTCCTCTCCGCCGGCCTGGGGGTCACCGCCGCCCTCGGCGGCTTCTCCGACGCTCCCAAAGAACCTCCCAAGCAGCTCGGACCCGGCGCCGTCGTCGACCAGAAGCAGTTTCTCACCAAGTTCGTGACGTCGCGGACCGTTTTCCAGGCGGACGAGTACGGCCCCGGGGGCAAGCGGTTCCTGGAGGTCGAGCTGGAGGTCACGAACAAGGGCGGCGAGACCACCGGCACGGGGTCGCCGGGCCCGAAGGGCCTGCTCTTCGCCAAGGGCCTGCTCGCGATGAGCCCGGCGATCGCGCCCGAGGGCGGCCCCATCGTGAGCGTCGCCGACGAGGGGGTGCCGAGCAGGCAGCTGCACCCGGGCATGGCCTCCACCGTCGTGCTCCGCTACGAGCTGCCCGAGGGGCAGGAGCCTCCGGAGAAGGTGCGCTTCGACGTGGGGACGTTCGAGCGCCTGGAGCAGTTCACGATCATCGCGGGCAGCTGGGTCCTGGAGGAGGACGGCGAGGCGGACGGCTCCCCGCCGAAGGTCGTGGCGCAGGTCACGCTGCCGGTCGAGCGCGGGCAGGAGGGTTGATGAGCGCCGCGCCTCCCATGAGCCAGGCGGGCCCGGCCGCCGCGTCCGAGGCGAGGGCGGGCCGCCGCCGTCCGCCCCGGCGGCCGGGCCGGATGCGCCGGGCGGGCGCCCTGCTCGCCGGGCTCTCCCTGGCCGCCGCCGCGGTGGCCCTGCAGTCCACCGCCCTGAGCGTCGAGGAGCGGAGCGCCGCGCTGACCTGGACCGGCGGCCTCGGCGAGGAGGTCGTCGCCTCGCGCTTCTCCGCCCGGGTGAAGGGGGTGTACGGCGCGCGGTCCGTGCAGACCACGGACGCGGCCGACAAGGTGGAGAAGGCCACCACCTCGGGGATCTTCGTCGTCGTCACGCTGGAGGCCACCGCCCACCGGGAGCCGCAGCAGTTCGCGGCCCCGGTGCTGCTCACCGACGACGGCAGGCGCTACCGGGCGACCGACAAGGTCGACTCCTCGCTGACCATCGTCAACCCCTACATCCAGCCGGGCTGGTGGACCGCGGGCGTGGCGGTCTTCGAGGTCCCGGTGAACGCGCTGACCGGCTCCCGGATCGTGCTGCCGCTGAAGACCGGCCTGCTCTTCGGGGAGACCTACCTGCCGGAGGTGGAGGTCGACCTGGGCCTGGACGAGGCGGGCACGCAACGCCTGATCGCCGATGCGAAGGACGTCTACCCCTTGACGAGCAAGCAGTGACCGGCACCCCGGCCCCGGAGAACGCGGGCCTGCCCGACTGGTCCGCCCCCGGGCGGGGGGAGCCGCCCGCGGAGTCCCCCCGGCGGTCCCCCGGCGGGTCCCGCGGTGTGCCCTACGACGGCGAGTCCTACCGCGGCGCCCCCTGGCCCGCCTCCGGCGCCTGGCCGGCCCCGCCGGAGGCTCATCCCGGGCACCCGGCGGGGCCGGACCCCGCCTTCGGGCACCCGGCCCCGCCGGAGACCCACCCCAGGCATCCGGTCCCCGCCTTCGGGCACCCGGACCCCGCCTTTGGGCACCCGGCCGTCCCGGCACCGCAGCCCGCCGTCCCGTCATCGCAGCCGTCCGCCTCGGAACCGCCGCCCGCAGGCCTGCCCTGGACGCCCGCCCCCCGGCAGGTCTTCCCCGACGAGCAGGTCTGGCCGCCCGTGCCCCGGCCCGTGCGCGAGTCACCGGGCTCGTCGACCCAGCCCTTCCCCGCGGTCCCCACGCCTCCGCTCCCGCGGCCCGCCTCCGCCCCCGCGCGGGGTGTCTCCGCTCCCGCGGCCGCCGCATCCCCGGTGGCGGCCGACGCGGCCCCCGCAGTCCCGCCGGAGGCCTCAGAGGCGTCGGAGGGCACCCCGCCGGACGCCGGGACCGCCGCCCCCGCGCCGCGGCGCCGTACGGCACTGCGGATCGGCGGGCTGCTCGTCGCGGTCGCCCTGGCCGTCGGGATCCCCGCCTGGGAGGGCTACAGCTTCTACCGGACCGGCATTCCCGCGCTGCGGTTCCACACCGTGGAGCCCGGCGGCAGCGGCACGCTCATGCGCGTGTCCTGGCGGGCCGAGGTCGAGGCGGCGGACAGCCTGCCGGGTCTGGGGAAGGCCAAGCCCGGCCGGAAATGGCTCAAGATCACGGTTTCCAGGACCTCCCTCGACACCGAGGGGGTGATCCGGCGCGGCGATCCCACGATCAAGGCCGTGCACCCCGACGGCCGCAGCTGGCAGGTCCTGATCTCCGACAACGACCTCCCCCTGGAGGTCAAGGAGCACAAGGTCGGCACCGCCTACCGCTACAACGCGGTCAGCGTGGTGCCGCAGGAGGTCGCCGACGAGGTCGAGGTCCACGTCATCCCCAGCACGATCCGCGTCCCGCTGGAGGAGGAGAGCGTGGAGCAGCTGTTCAAGCGCGCCGGCACGGAGAAGACCGAACCCCAGGACCAGGTGCTGCTGTTCAGGCGGTGAGCGCCTGCCCGGCCTCGCGGCTGCGGGTGGCCGCGATGTCGAACGTGGCCGCCAGCAGGCAGACCGTCAGCACGCCGGCGACCAGGTCCACGGCGAACTTCACCGGGCTGCTGAACAGTGCCCAGAAGAAGGGGAAGTCGCTGCCGACCAGCGCCCGGATGCTCCGGTCCGCATAGTCGGCGCCCACCTGGAGGGCGACGTAGCACAGGCAGAACACGCCGAACAGTGCGGCGCCGCCACGGACGGCGAGCCGGAAGGCGTGGACCGGCGGGACCCAGCGGTCCCGGAACCCGACCGTCGCCCCGCTCATGGTCGTGCGGGTCAGGGTGTGCGTCCGTTCCACCCGGTCGGCCACCGTCTCCAGCCGGGTCCCCCGGACGACCGCGCGCGTGTCCTCGGCGAAGGCGCCGTAGACGAGCGCGGCCACGGCCAGCCAGGCGAGCGGCTCGATCAGCGCGTCCACGACGAGCGGCCAGAGCTCGCCGGCGCCCTCCCAGAACCCCTTCCACCAGGGGAGGGACTTCTCCAGGTCCTCGAACCGGCCCTTGACCGCGGCCACGGCGGCCCGCTCGTCCAGCCAGTCCGCCCGCGACGTGGTGAAGGCGAACAGCGCGTTGAGGCCGTAGAAGGCGAAGCCCAGTTCGAAGAAGGCGGTCAGCACGCCGCCGCCCCGCACCCTGCCGTTCATGTGCAGCCAGGCGAACAGCGTCCTGAGGATGTAGGCCGCCACCGCGATCCCGGCGGAGATCCGCACGTCCAGCCCGAGCAGGATCGTGCCGGCCTCGCTCTCGATCCCGGCCAGCGACCCCTGGATGTCCTGGTCGATCCGCTTCATGCTGTCGAGGGAGATGAACTCCTGGGCGTCCTCCCGGTGGAAGCTCCACGCCAGGTAGATCGTGGCGAAGAGCAGGGTGGTCCGGTTGAGCGCGCCGAACAGGCTCTCGTCGGCCCCCTCGTCCTCGGACCTGCGCACCCGGATCTCCCGGAGCGCGCCGCGCACCGAGTGCAGCATGCCGACCATGACGACGAGCTCGTTCAGCACGATCAGCGTGAAGATCAGCGTCGTGACGGCGATCCGCACCTGCCGGTGGTCGCCGTGCGCCAGCTCGGTGCCCGCCCACATCAGCGCCGCGCGGACCGCCCGCCCGGCGGAGAACCAGAGCACCAGCGAGAGCGCGCAGGCACCGAAGACCCTGAAGGTGTGCAGGGGCAGCGAGTACGCCGTGAGCCGGGCGGGCGCCCGCCGGACGGCCTGCGGCGCTGAGGCCGGCGGGGCGGGTGGGGACGATGAGGACGCAGCAGACGTTCCGGACACCCGACGAATCGTAGCGATCCACCGCCCCGCGCCACAGCCGAACACGGACTCGGAGCAGCGGAGCCGCGGAGCAGGTGACCGCCGGAGAAGCGAAGGACCGGCGTCCCTCACGAAGAGGGACGCCGGTCCTTTTCCCGCGGAGCGGCCCGGACGGCCGCGCGACTCAGCCGGCTGCGCCGCTCAGACGGCCACGGCCAGCTGGGTGACCTCGCCCAGACGGGCCTGTGCGGGGACGTCCTTGGTGACGCCGCCGCCCGCGATGATGCGGACGGTCCAGTCACCGGGGGCGGCGAAGAAGCGGAAGACGCCCTCCTCGGAGACGACGACCTCGCCGGTGAACTCGCCGGAGTGGTCCAGCAGGCGGGCGTAGGCGGTGCCGGTGCCCGTCACGACGCCCTGGATGACGGCCTGGGTCGACAGGTCGATCCCGGCGGGAAGAGCGGCGGTCTGCTCCGGTGCTGCGCAACCCTGGGTGCTCATCGGGCCTCTCCCAACTCGACCGGCACGCCCACGAGCGAGCCGTACTCGGTCCACGATCCGTCGTAGTTCTTGACGTTGGCCTGCTCCAGCAGCTCGTGCAGCACGAACCAGGTGTGCGCCGAGCGCTCGCCGATGCGGCAGTAGGCGATGGTGTCCTTGCTGAAGTCGACGCCGGCGCCCTCGTAGAGGGCCTTGAGCTCGTCGTCGGACTTGAAGGTGCCGTCGTCGTTCGCGGCCTTGGACCACGGGATGCTGCGGGCGGTCGGCACGTGGCCGGCGCGCTGCGCCTGCTCCTGCGGGAGGTGGGCCGGGGCGAGCAGCTTGCCGGTGAACTCGTCGGGCGAGCGCACGTCGACCAGGTTGAGCTTGCCGATCGCGGCGAGCACGTCGTCGCGGAAGGCGCGCAGGTTCTTGTCCTGCTCCTTGGCCTTGTACTGGGTGGCCGCGCGCTGCGGCACCTCGGTGACCAGCTCGCGGGAGTCGAGCTCCCACTTCTTGCGGCCGCCGTCGAGGAGCTTGACGTTCTCGTGGCCGTAGAGCTTGAAGTACCAGTAGGCGTAGGCGGCGAACCAGTTGTTGTTGCCGCCGTAGAGCACCACGGTGTCGTCGTTGGCGATGCCGCGGGCCGACAGCAGCGCCTCGAAGCCCTCGCGGTCCACGAAGTCGCGGCGGACCGGGTCCTGGAGGTCGTCCCTCCAGTCGATCTTCACGGCGCCACGGATGTGGCCCTTGTCGTAGGCGCTGGTGTCCTCGTCGACCTCGACGAGAACGACACCAGGGGTGTCGAGGTTGGCCTCGACCCAGTCGGCGTCCACCAGGGCGGCGGAACGGCTCATTGGGATTCCTCCGGGATTATCTTGCGGCGGGCAGTGGGCGGCGGATGATCAAATACGTCTCGCAGCCGAGGCGGAAGCCGGATGCGGCGTTGAGAAAGGCGGCGAACAGGCCGCGGCGGTGGCGCCGAGGGCCGGTGGCGCGATCTGCGTTGCGTGTCCGACCAGGGCCGCCAGGGCGGAGGCGGGACCGGCCGGCTGCGCGAAGCGCGGCGGCCGGGCGTCCTCCGATTCCCTGGGAGGGCTCTTCACAATCCCCTTGAAAACCATCCCGTACGGCGAGGCGCCGACGACGCCCAGCGCGAGCACCGCGGCCTGGGCCACCGGCAGCCGCACGCCGTCCGTGACGAGGACGAGCGCGAGGACTGCGGCGGTTGCGGTCGCGGCGGAGCGAAGGGCTCTGGGATCAGCCTGCATCGTGCGATGCTCCTGAAGGGTCGTGCAGATCGGTGCGGCCGGGGCCGCTTGGGATCGCCCTCAGGAAACGCGACAGAGCGCGGTGGCGACGCGGCAGAAGTCGACCGCGCGCCGCTTCGTCAGCAGCTCTGTCATGGGGTGCATGGCGATGACATTACCCCGGCGTCCCGCTATCTGTCACATCCCTGTCCAGTTTCTGAGACAGGGTGATCCGGAAGGCGATAAGGTGCCCCGCTCACTCACCGATGGCGAGGCCCAGCGCCCCGATGACGTCGGCCTTCCGTGGCCGGCCCGAGGCACGCTTCACCACATACCCCGACCGGTCGAGGATAAGCACGGTGGGAGTGCTCAGGATGTTCAGACTGCGGACCAGCTCCAGCCGGGACTCGGCGTCGATCTCCACGTGCGCCGTGCCGGGCACCATCTCCGCCACCTCGGCGAGGATCCGGCGGGTGGCCCGGCACGGCTGGCAGAACGCGCTGGAGAACTGCACCAGCGTGGCCCGCTCGCCCAGCTCCGCACCGAGGTCGTCCGGAGTCATCCGCTGCACGTCGCCCCTCATCTCGCGCGGGCCGGGACGACGAGCAGCACCCGGCCGCCGACGGTGGCCAGTTCGAACCGCTCGACGCCGCCCGGCGGGATGGTGACCGAGCCCCGGAAGGGGCCCGACTCCTCGTAGGCGGCCCGGTCGACGGTCCAGCTCCCGGCCGTCTCGCGGTTCCCGGCGGCGTCGACCGCGTCCAGCCGGAACCGGGTGCCCGCGGCGATCCCGGAGACCACCACCTCGACGGCGGTCGCCCCCGCCCCGGGCACGGCGGTCACCCGGGCCCGGGCGGTTCCCTTCCTCCCCTCCCTGACCAGCGGTTCCTGCGGGGCGTCCAGCATGATCTGCGGACCGGCCGACTCGCTCGGTGCGGCCTGCCTGGCCGACTCGGTGGGCGCGGCCTGGACGGCCGCGTCCGGGGAGGGCTCGCGCTCCTTCCGGGAGACGTCGCCGTCGCGCGGGGAGCTCGCCGCGTCCTCGGAGGCGCCCTCCTCGGAGGCGCCGTACTGCGAAGCGCCGGGAGCGGCGGACGGGGCGGAGGTCCCGGAGTCGGGGGCCGAGGCCGCCGTCATCTCCGGCGCGGACCGCTCCGCCGCCATCCAGACGGTCCCCCCGACCCCGGCCAGCACGACCGAGGCCGCCACCGCGAGCAGCGTCCGGGCCGTCCGCCGACGCCGCCTGGTCCGGGCGTCGAGCAGCCGGTCGAGCACCGCGCGCGGCGGGCTGGCGACCTGGACCACGTCCTCCTGGGAGACCCTGCCGAGGAACCCGGCGACCCCGGCCAGCTCCTCCGCCTCCGCCCGGCACTCCCCGCACCCGGCGAGATGCGCCTCCACGGCGGCGTGCTCCTCGGGGTCCAGTGCGCCCAGGGCGTACACCCCGAGGGACATCCGCACCTCGTCACAGTTCATCGTCATGGCGCGAGCCCCCGCTCCTCCAGCGCCAGCTTGAGCGCGCGCAGCGCGTAGTACGTGCGCGACTTCACCGTCCCGGCGGGGATGCCGAGCGCCTCGGCCGCCTCCTTGACCGACTTCCCCTGGTAGTAGACCTCGGTGAGCACCTCGCGGTGCTCGGGCCGGAGCGCGGCCAGCGCCTCGGCGACCGCCCAGGACTCCACGGCCCGCTCCAGCTCGTCCTCGGCGGGCACCACGGCGAGCGCCTCGTCACCCGTCTCCGGCGGGCGGGCCCGGCGCGCCCGGTGCTGGTCGAAGACGAGGTTGCGGGCCACCGTGAACAGCCACGCGCGGATCGAGCGCCCGCCGAGCGCGTCGGGATGGCGCCAGGCCCGCAGCAGGGTCTCCTGCACGACGTCCTCCGCTCTCCCCGGGTCGCCCGTCAGTCTCAGCACGTAGCCGTACAGCGGCCCGCCGTGCTCGTCGAAGAGCGCTCTGACGAGCTGCTCGTCGGCGGTTCCGGCGTGGCTCACACCCTCACGACGTACGGCGGGCCGGATCGGTTCAGTCACGGCCACCCGTCCCGGCCGGTGACGGTCCGGCACGATCGCCCGTCCCGGCCGGTGACGGTCCGGCCGTCATCGGGCACCCGCCACGGCCACGGCCACCACGACGGCGGTGCCGCCGAGGCCGAGGGCGAGGGCGAGGGCGAGGACCGTGGTCCGGCACGGACCGCTCAGTCCTGCAGCGGGACGTCCGACGCCTCCGCCGTGATCCGCAGTCCTCCGGCCACGGGCGTCACCTCGGTGAACTTCAGGCCGAAGGGCAGGTCGCCGATCGGGACCTCGTAGCGGAGGAACCGCTCGGGGTCGGGCACCGTGATGCCGCCGCCCAGGGTGACCTTCTCGGGGGCGAGCCGCAGGCCCTTCCCGGTCAGCTCGATCTTCATCCTCGCCTTCGCGGGCACCTTCTGCCCGAGGAAGGTGATCTCTCCGCTGACGTCGAGGCCGGCGGCGGAGACGTCCACCTTCATCCCCTTGGGCGCCCGCTGGTTCAGCGTCGCCTCCGGGACCACCACGGTGCCCACCACCCGCTCGGCGCGCACCTCCACCTGGTCGGCGCGGAGCACCAGGTCGGACAGGGGGGCGGTCACGCCGTACAGGACGGCGTCCACACCGGACAGCCGGACGCCCGCGGCGTTCAGCGCGCCGACCTTCACCTCGACCTCGTCGTAGCGTCCGGCCACGGCCTGGGTCAGGAACGGCACGCCGTGGACGGTCACCTCCGGCGGGGCCGCCAGGTCGTAGCGCGCGGTGGCCCGCGTGGCGATCTCCTTCTCCACCCCGGCGACCGCGACCCGGTCCAGGATCGCGAGGAGAACGAGCAGCAGGATCAGAAAAGCGAGCAGCTTGCGCATCCGACTTCCCGTCGTTCGTTTCCGTGTCCGTTCCCGGATCCGGCCAGATTGCCACCGCGGCGCGTTCCCCGGCAATCTCGCCCGAAACGTGAGCCCTGCTCCACCGCGTTTCCGCGGCGGGGCCGTGTCCGGGACCGCGCCCCGGCCGTGCGCCCGGATCGCGCCGGCCCCGGGACCCCCTCCCGGCCGCATGCCCGAGGCGTGCGCCGGGCCGTACCCCGGAACCGTGTGCCGCCCGGGCCGCGCGTCAGCCGCCCGCGAAGGGCGGCAGCACCTCGACCGTCGCGTCGTCCGGGAGCACGATCGTCTCGTGCGCCCGGGTGCCCACCGGGCTTCCGTCCACCAGGAAGGACGACCGGCGCGCCACGACGGCCAGCGCCTCCCTCCCCGCTGTGACCTTCGCCACCAGCTCCGCCAGGTCCGCGGCCTCGAAAGGCTCCTCCGCGACGCCCGCCGCGTCCTTCGCCGCCGCCCAGTAGCGGATCCTGCCCCTGGCCATCCGACGACCACCCCTTCCGGCATACGCTCGGTCAACACCTGATTACGGCGAATCCACCGGGGAAACACGTGTTCATCAGGTGGACGTCCGCTGGACGCCCGACCCTTCTCGGATATCCTCGCCTACTACGGGACCTGGGCGACGTAGCCCCCGGGTCCCTACGTGTTTTCGTACGGCTGCCGCCGGCAAGACGCGGGAAGGAGGCGATCGTGAGCGGGTCGGCCGAGCGCGCCCCGCACGAGAGCCTGCCAATGAGCCCGGCGAAGGAGTGCACGTGAGCAACCTCCTGCTTCTTACCAATGCCCTGCAGCCGTCGGCCGAGGTGCTTCCGGCCCTGGGCCTGCTGCTGCACTCGGTCCGGGTCGCGCCCGCCGAGGCGTCCGCGCTGCTCGACGCGGCGCCCGCCGACGCCGTGCTGGTGGACGCGCGCCGCGAGCTGGTCCAGGCCAAGAGCCTGTGCCGGCTGCTGCGCACCACCGGCCTCGACTGCCCCCTCCTGGTGATCGTCACCGAGGGCGGCCTGGCCGCGATGACCGCCGAGTGGGGCGCCGACGACGTCGTCCTCGACAGCGCCGGGCCCGCCGAGGTCGAGGCCCGCCTCCGGATGGCCGTGGGCCGGATGAACCTGTCCGCCGCCGAGGAGGTCCCGGACGAGATCCGCAGCGGCGAACTCTCGATCGACGAGGCCACCTACACCGCCCGGCTCCGCGGCCGGGCGCTGGACCTGACCTTCAAGGAGTTCGAGCTCCTGAAGTACCTCGCGCAGCACCCCGGCCGGGTCTTCACCCGGGCCCAGCTGCTCCAGGAGGTCTGGGGCTACGACTACTTCGGCGGCACCCGGACCGTGGACGTCCACGTCCGGCGGCTGCGCGCCAAGCTCGGCGCCGAGTACGAGTCCCTGATCGGAACGGTCCGCAACGTCGGCTACCGGTTCGTCCCCGAGCGCGGCGGCGAGGCCTCCGAGGAGCGCGAGCCGGCCCACCACTGAGCCGCCCCCCTGTCCGGCGGGGAGCGCGGCCCACCGCCGCGGGGTCCGCGAGGCCCGCGCCGCCCGCCGTACCCGGTCACCGGAGACGGACGCGGGAAGGGGCCCGCCGGACGGTCCGGCGGGCCCCTTCTCTCGTTCGGGCTGTCGCGCTCCCCTACGGCAGGACCGTGATGTGGTCCGGGGTCGGCGGCGCGATCACCGGGTTCGCCGCGAAGTAGGCGGCGAACGCGTCGATGTCGAGCGGGCCGCTCCACACGTCGGTGCCCTGCGTGAAGGCGGCGAAGGCGTCACCGCCGCCGACGAGGAAGTTGTTGGCGGCGACCCGGATCGTCTGGGTGTCCGTCACGGCGACCCCGTCGATCTTGATGTCGGAGACCTTCGAGCCCCATGCCGCGCTCGTGCTGTAGGAGTAGGTCAGGTTCGACGACGGCTGCAGGATCTTGGTGAAGGCCTGGTTGTTGGGGCCGCCGGGGAACTGCTGCTCCAGGACCGTCTTGAGCTGGGCGCCGGTGAGGGTGACCACCTGCAGGAGGTTGTTGAACGGCTGGACCGTGAAGGCCTCGCCGTAGGTCACCACGCCGTCGCCCTCGCCCGCGGGGGAGCTCGGGTAGGTGAGGCTCGCCCGGACGCCGCCCGGGTTCATCAGCGCGATCTGGGCGTTGCCGCCGGTCCTCGCGGCGGCCAGCTGGCCATCGGCGATGAGGTTGCCCAGCGGGGACTCGCCGGAGGGCGCGGCCGTGTTCGTGATGTCCGCGGTGATCTTCCCGATCGGCTTGTTCGCGACCGTGGCGACGCGGTCCTTCCAGGTCTGGACGAACGTGGCGATATCCTCGTTGGGGGTGATGGTCTGGGTCACGACCTGGTTGTCGGCGACCACGGAGGAGCGCACCACGTCGCGGGTGCGGGTGTCCACCCGGAAGTCGACCTTGGTGATCACCCGGCCGAACGAGCCGCCCTGGCTGTACAGGCGCTTGCCGCCCTTGGGGTCGGTCACGGTGCACAGGTACGCCTGGTGGGAGTGGCCGCTGAGGATCATGTCGATCTCGGCGTCCACCTGGGTGGCGATGCGGTTGCCCGCGCCGGGCTGGGCGCTGCACGCGTCGGGCGACTGGCCGGCGGTGACCTGGTCGCCTTCGTGCACCAGCACGACCTGCGCCTTGACGCCGACCAGCTTGAGCAGCCTGGAGGCGACGTTGGCGGCCTTGACCTCGTCGACGAACTCCAGGTCCTTGATGCCCTCGGCGGTGACGATGTTCGGGGTGGTCTTGGTGACCAGGCCGATGAAGCCGATCGGCACGCCGTTCATCCAGCGGATGGAGACGGGGGGCAGCGCCGGGACGCCGTACTGCCGCAGCAGGCTGCGGAGCGAGGAGCTGTTGCGGCCGAGCGCGGCGAGCGCGTCCTTCTCGGCGCCGGCCCCGCTCCGCTTGAGGATCACGTTGGCGCCGATGTAGTCGTACTCGGCGCCCTTCCAGGTGCCGGCGGGCGAGCAGCCGTCCACCGGGTGGCAGCCGCCCTTCATGATGCGCCGGAGCTCGGCGTAGCCCTCGTCGAACTCGTGGTTGCCCACGGCCGAGGTGGTGACGCCGATCTTGCCGAGGAACTCGACCGACGGCTCGTCGTGGAAGGCCGCGGAGATCAGCGGGGTGGCGCCGATCAGGTCGCCCTGGGCGACCTTGATGGTGTTCTTGTCAGTGAGCTGCTCCATGTGGGCCGCGATGTAGGCGGCGCCGCCGGCATAGACCGTGGCGCCGGTCTCGTCGACCATCCGGCCCGAGGACCCGGTCGGGGGCTCCAGGTGGCCGTGGAAGTCGTTGAGGGAGAGCAGGCGGACCGGCACCGTCTTGGCGGGCTTGTTGCCCGCCTCGGCCGGTCCCGTCACGAGCACGAGGCCGGCGGAGGCGAGGACGCCGGCCATGGCCAACCGCTGGAAGGAACGGGACATCATGAAACACGACACTAGAGCTGTTATCTATGCATCGAATGTCCGCGAGGTAACGATTCATCCGACCGGAACCTGGCATCTTCTGCCAGTCCCCGGCGATCTCGGGGCTTCGGCGGCGTCCTAGAGTCCAGGGCATGGACTTGCGTGTGGAACACAGGGAACGACTGGACGAGCGAGAGGTGGCCGCCGCGCTCGCGCTGGTCGAGGCCGCCACGGAGGCCGACGGGGTCGCTCCCCTCAACGAGCACGCGATGCTGCAGCTGCGCCGCGGCGGCGGCGAGCACGCGGAGGCCGCGCTCCTGTACGTCGGGGAGGACCTCGCGGGCTACGCGCACGTGGACCTGGCGGACCCGGCCGAGGGCCCGAGCGCCGAACTGGTGATCCATCCGGCCTTCCGGCGGCAGGGCCACGGCGGCCTCCTGTTCCGGTGCGTCCAGGACCGGGACCGCGGCAGGAAGGCCGTCCGGGTCTGGGCGCACGGTGATCACCCGGGGGCCGGGGCGCTGGCGAGGTCGCTGGGGCTGGTGAAGATCAGGTCGCTCTGGCAGATGCGGCGCCCGCTCACCGGCCCGCACGCGGGCCCCCTGCCCGGTTTCACGCTCCCCGACGGCGTACGGCTGCGCACCTTCGACCCGGCGGCCGACGGCGAGGCCTGGGTGGCGCTGAACGCCCTGGCGTTCGCCCACCACCCGGAGCAGGGGTCCTGGACGCTGGACGACCTGAGGCTGCGCGAGCAGGAGCCGTGGTTCGACCCGGCGGGCTTCTTCCTCGCAGTGCGCGGCGAGCGGCTGGTCGGCTTCCACTGGACGAAGGTGCACGACACCGGCGGCGGGCGGGGTGACGAGCCGATCGGCGAGGTCTACGTGGTCGGGGTGGACCCGGCCGAGCAGGGCGCCGGGCTGGGCCGCTCGCTGACCCTGGCGGGCCTGGAGCACCTGCGCTCGCGCGGCCTGGCCGAGGTGATGCTCTACGTCGACGAGGACAACGCCTGGGCGGTCCGCCTCTACCGGGGGCTGGGGTTCACCCGCTGGAGCGCGGACGTGATGTACCGGAGGTGACCGGCCGCGAGGGGGCCGGAGACGGGAAGGCGCCGGCCGCCCGGGATGCCCCCGGGCGGCCGGCGCCCCGCGCACCGGACGGCTACTCGACCATCCAGTGCAGCGCGTAGTACGACAGCGCGGCCACCAGCGCGGCGGCCGGGATCGTGAGGATCCAGGCGGTCACGATGTTGCCCGCCACGCCCCAGCGCACGGCCGACAGGCGCTTGGTGGCGCCCACGCCCATGATGGCGCTGGTGATGGTGTGGGTGGTGGAGATCGGCGCGCCGAAGCCGATCGCCGCGCCGTACAGGACGGTCGAGGCGGCCGCCTCCGCCGCGAACCCCTGAGGGGGGTCCAGGGCGATGATCCGGCGGCCGAGGGTGCGCATGATCCGCCAGCCGCCCGCGTAGGTGCCCAGCGAGATCGCCGTGGCGGCGGCCAGGATGACCCACTGCGGGATCGGGTCGGTCTCCTCGACGTGGCCGCCGACCACGAGCGCCAGGAAGATCACACCCATGGTCTTCTGCGCGTCCTGCAGGCCGTGGCCGAGGGCCATGGCCGCCGCCGAGAGCGTCTGGGCGTGGCGGAAGCCGCGGTTGGCCTTGCCCGGGTGGGCCCGCCGGAAGGCCCACAGGATCCCGATCATGATGGCGCCGGCCAGCGTGAAGCCGACCAGCGGGGAGAGGATCATCGGGATGACGACCTTCTCCACCACGCCGTCCCAGTGGATGACGCTGGCCGAGGCGAGCGCCGACCCGATCAGGCCGCCGATCAGCGCGTGGCTGCTGGAGGAGGGCAGCCCGAAGTACCAGGTGACCATGTTCCAGGTGATCGCGCCGATCAGCCCGGCGCACACGATCACCAGGCCGTGTGACCCCTGGGGGGCGTCGATGATGCCCTTGCCGACGGTCGACGCCACCTGGGTGCCGAGGTGGGCGCCCAGGAAGTTCATCGCCGCGGCCATGAACAGTGCGGCCCTCGGGGTCAGCGCGCGGGTCGAGACCGAGGTCGCGATCGCGTTCGCGGCGTCGTGGAAGCCGTTGGTGTAGTCGAAGATCAGCGCCACGACCACCACCCCGATGACCAGGGCGAGCGAGAGGTCCACTTAGCTTTCCTTGACCGCGATCGACTCGATCGTGTTCGCCACGTGCTCGAAGGCGTCGGCGGCGCCCTCCAGCTGGTCGATGACTTCCTTCATCTTCATGACGGTGAGCGCGTCGTACTCCCCGCTGAAGAGCTTGGCCAGCAGGCGGCGGTAGACCTGGTCGGCCTGGTTCTCCAGGCGGTTGACCTCGATCCAGTACTCGTTCAGGTTGCGCATGGAGCGCAGCCGGGGCATGGCCTCGGCGGTCAGCTCGGCGGCGCGCTCCAGGACCTCGACCTGCCCGACGACCTCCTTGGGGAGGCGGTCGATCTGGTACAGGACGATGAGGTCCGCGGCGGCCTCCATGAAGTCCATCACGTCGTCCAGGTTGGCCGCGAGACGGTAGATGTCCTCGCGGTCGAAGGGCGTGATGAAGCTCTCGTTGAGGCGGTTCATGATCGCGTGGGTGCGCTCGTCACCCGCGTGCTCACACGCGCGCATCTTCTCGGCCAGGGCCTCCCTGTCCGATCCTTCACTAATGATCTCTACCAGCAGCCGGGACGCTGTGACGAGGTTGTTCGCCGAGTCGGCGAACAAGTCGTAGTAGCTGTCCTCACTAGGCGTGAGACGCAGGCGCACGTCGATCTCCAGATGTGCGGGGATGGTCCGCAGAGAAGAGTAAGGGTTACCAGCAGAAATGCGAACTTCACCCGCTAGAAGCCCACTCTTCTCCCTGTCGCTACCCCCTGTATGCGCAGCGACACGCGGATCGGTGAGCTTTGGCGGCATCTTTCCGCCGACCGGTTTGCTGGTCTTTGACCATCTTATGGCGAATACTGATCGCACATGGGGGCCCGGGACGTATGGCGAGAACGCCCGTTTCGTCTGCTGTGGTGGAGTCTGACCGCTTCGGTGGCTTCGGACCACGTCTTCCCCATCGCCGTGGTGACCGCGCTCCTCGCCGGCGACCCGGACGGCTCGGCCGTCGGGGTGGTGCTCGCCGGGCGCCTGGTGGCCCTGGTGGCCTTCGCCGTCTTCGGCGGCGTCTGGGCCGACCGGCTGCCCCGCAAGTCCGTGATGGCGGTCTCCCAGTGCGTCCTGCTGCTGATCGTCGCCGCCGTGGCCCTCTGGCCCTCTCCGGCGCCCGCCGTGCTCGGCGTCGCCGTCTTCCTCGCCGGCGGCACCGAGGCCTTCTTCCGGCCCGCCTTCCAGGCCTGCCTCGCCTCCGTGCTCCCGACGGGCCTGCACCGCACCGGCGTCGGCCTGACCAGCGCGTCCTGGCGGATCGGAGCCGTCGCCGGTTCCGTCGCCGGCGCCCTGGCGGTCACCCTCCTGGGCCCGCGGGCGGCGCTCTGGTTCGCGGTGGCGGGCTTCGCCGCCAGCGCCCTGCTGCTCCGCCGGGTCCACGAGCCCCCGGCCGCCCACGGACTCCGGCTCCCGATCTCCGTCGAGATCCGCGAAGGCGTCGCCGAGGTCTCCCGCCGCCCCTGGATGGCCGTCGTGATCTCCGTCACGGCACTGCACCAGACCTTCATCGTGGCCCCCGCCCAGGTGCTGCTCCCGGTCACCACCGCGTCGCCGTACCGGTCCCCGCTGGACGGGATGTACGGCCTCACCCTGGCGGCGCTCTCCGTCGGCGGCCTGATCGGCGCGGTCGCCGCCATGCGCCTGTCGCCCCGGCGCCCCGGCCTCGTCGCCATGGCCGGGCTCCTGCCGTACGGCCTCGTGCCCCTGGCCCTGATGGAGCCGATCGTGCCGGGCCGGGTGTTCGCCTGCTACCTGCTGGCCGGGATCGGCCTGGAGATCTCCGCCATCGAGTGGATCACCGGCATGCTGCGCACCGTCCGGTCCGACCGGCAGGCCCGCGTGGCCTCCCTGGAGTGGATGGCGGCGCTGAGCATGAGCCCGTTCGGCCTGGCGCTGGCGGTGCCGCTCTCGGAGTCGCTGGGCCCCGACCTCTTCCTGGCCGCCAGCGCCGCCACCGCCCTCCTGCCACTCCTCGCCCTGCTCGTCCCGGGGCTGCTCCTCTTCGACGGCGAACGCGGCTCCGGCGGAGATCGACGCGGTCCCGGTGGCGGATCCCGGCGGGCGGGCGGGTCCGCCGGGGACGGTGAACCCGCCCCCGGCGGCGGGCCCGCTCCGGACGGCGAGGCCGGCGTCAGATCCGGGTCCGGTGGAAGTTCAGGTGGGAGCGGCTCGGAGTCGGGCCCCGCTGCCCCTGGTAGCGGGAACCGTACTTCTCGGAACCGTAGGGATGCATCGCCGGCGAGCTGAGCCGGAACATGCACAGCTGGCCGATCTTCATCCCCGGCCAGAGTTTGATCGGCAGCGTCGCGACGTTGGACAGCTCCAGCGTCACGTGCCCGCTGAACCCCGGGTCGATGAAACCGGCCGTGGAGTGCGTGAGCAGGCCGAGCCTGCCCAGGGAGCTCTTGCCCTCCAGCCGGGAGGCGATGTCGTCCGGCAGGGTGATGACCTCGTAGGTGCTGGCCAGGACGAACTCCCCCGGGTGCAGGATGAACGGTTCGTCCCCTTCGGGCTCGACCATGCGGGTCAGGTCGGACTGCTCCGCCGCGGGGTCGATGTGCGGGTAGCGGTGGTTCTCGAAGACCCTGAAGTAGCGGTCCAGCCGCACGTCGACGCTGGACGGCTGGATCATCTCCGGCTGGAAGGGATCGAGCCCGACCCGTCCGGACTCGATCTCGGCGAGGATGTCACGATCGGAAAGCAGCACGTGAGGCAACCTACCAACGCTCGCCTGGTCCTGATGAGCCGAGAAACTCGGGCCCGTGGAGGGTCCAGAGTGGCCGGAGTTTCCGCTACAGTGGTTGGCGCGGCACGCCGCTGCGGGTGTAGTTCAATGGCAGAACATCAGCTTCCCAAGCTGACAGCGCGGGTTCGATTCCCGTCACCCGCTCCACACACCGAGGCCCAGGTCAGGGAGAGATTCCCGACCCGGGCCTTGATCGTTTCTAGGGCCTTCTCGATCTTCCGTGCAATTGACGTGCAATTAGCCCACGGGAGCGAGCACCCCGGCCGAGCCGTCCTCATCGTCGCCGTCCCGCTTCTCAAGCTGCCGGTCGATCGCGTCGGTGATCGCTCTGTCGGCACCCCGCACGGCGTGCTGGTAGATCATCGCGGCGCGCACGTTGTCGTGGCCCATCCGGGCCATCAGGTCCTTGAGCCCCGCGCCCGACTCGGCGGCGAGCATGTTGCCCGTGTGACGCAGATCATGGAAGTGCAGACCGGGCAGGCCCAGTTCCTTGACCACGTCCACCCAGCGCGTGCGGGTGTTGAAGCCACTGCGCCGCAGCGGACCGCCCTTGGCCCCCGGGAACAGCAGCGCCCCCGGCTCGTCGCGGACGTAGGTGGCGACGTGCTCCTGCAGAGCCGGGACGATGCCCTTCGGGATGCCGATCACCCGCCGACCGGCTTTGGACTTGGGCGGGCCGAGGACCAGGCCGCCGGTCGAGCGTTCGATGTAGGCCGCGCGGACGCGCACCGTTCCCGCGTCGAGGTCCACGTCTGTACGGCGGAGCGCGCTCACCTCGCCCCATCGCAGACTCGCGAAGGTAGCCAGCAGCACCAGGGCGCGGAATCGCCGGTCATGGGTGCAGTCGGCCCGGCCGTCCATGCCCATCCTCCACAGCGCCCGCTCGGCGTCGGTGCGGCTGGTGAAGGTCTCCGGATGGGTCCGCATCTCGCCGTGCCGCTGGAAGCGGAGCCGGTAGGCGTTCTCCTTGAGCTTGCGCACGTTGCCGACCGGTCGGCGGCCCACCAGGTCGGCCAGCTCGAAGACCTGGGCCACGGTCAGCACCGGCCGCTCCTGGGCGTGCTCGTCGCCGGCCCCGCGGATCCGGCACGGGTTGCGCGCGATGATGTGGTCCTCTTCGGCGGCCGTCATCAGTACGGCCCTCAGCAGGCGGTACGCCTTGGCCGCCACGGAGACCGAGACCCCGTTGCCGAGCAGGTCGGCCCGCCACTGCCGGATCATGGCGGTGGAGAGCTTCCCCACGGCCGTGTTGCCGAGATGCGGGGTGATGTGCTTCCCGAGCAGCCAGCGGTAGAGGTCCACGGTGCGGGGGCGCAGGCCCGGCCGCTGGGAGATCCACGTCTCGGCGTAGTCCTGGAGCTTGATCTTCCCCCGGTCCGGATCCGTCCACTCCCCCGAGATCATCCGCGCCTCGATCAGGGTGAGCGCCCGTTCGGCGTCGCCCTTGCGCTCGTAGGTCTCCGGAGCCGTACGCCGTCTCCCGTCCGGTCCCAGATAGCTCGCCTGGAAGCGTCCGGACGGCAACTGACGGATGTTGCCGAAACGGCGATGGTTCGGCTTGTTGCCCTTGGCCATCAGGCGGCCCTCCCGGTGACGTCGGAGGCCGCCAGGGGTTCGACCGTCCCGGCGGCGATGAAGGCGAGCAGGGCCGACTCCCGGATGCGGACGTGTCGGCCGATCTTCACGAACTCGATCCGGCGTTCCGCGATCAATCGGCGGACGAAGCGCTCGGAAGTGTGCAGCAGTGCGGCGGCCTCATGGGCCTTGAGAAGTTCGTCCAATGGGTTCTCCCGTCAGGCGGCCAGTGCAGTTGCCGAAAGATCTTGTCGTCCCGCTGCTCTCGCCTCCGCCTGCTGCATGGCCCTGCGCCACCGCTGGCGTTCGGAGATCTGTCTGAGCAGGCGGCGGGCACGGGACGGCAGGTCGGGATCACCGGCCACGACCGGCCGCCAGGCGTAGCGGTCGGCGGGCTGGTCGTCGGTGAGGCCGAGCGCTTCCATCACCCAAGCCCGCCGGTCGGCCTTGTGCTCCCGCAGGGTCTTGCCGGACCACTTGCGGGAGACCAGGACCCGGCGGCCCGCGTAGCCGAGGTGTTCGGGCTTGTGCGCCTTGGACCGGCAGGCCCCGGGCCGCATGCCCGCCTTGGCGTTCTTGGGCTGCACGCCGTACCGGAGCCAGTTGGGGCAGGTCGGCGCGCACGGCTCGTAACGCAGCACGTCGGCCAGGCGCTGTACGTGACGCCGCTGGGCGTCGGTCTCCGGAGTGTGGCACTCGCCGACCGACTTGGTCAGGTACTTGCCGAGGTAGCGGATGCACTGGTCGGCGTCCGGGGTCCCGGCGAGCACGCCCTGAACGTCCACCTGGACGCCGAAGCGCAGCACGTGGAACGGCTCTGCCTCCTCGTCGGCGTCGAGCCGGTCGAGCGCCTGGTCCCAGGTGGGCAGCAGCTCCCCCGTCACCGGGTCGAGGTAGTCGCCGGCCTGCCGGTCCGGGTACGGCTCCGCGCGCTCGGGCCGGTCCGCCCAGACGGGCAGGTGGTCGCCCTCGAAGACGACCGTCTCGACGGGAGGCCACCACACCTGGTGGTAGGTCGCGGCGGCGATGGCCTTGACCTCCCTGCGCGGCAGGGTGCCCCGGACCGCCATGTGCAGGTGCGGGGCGAGCCGCCGCTGTGGTTCGACCGAGGAGAAGTACTGCACGTCATAGCCCGCCACGCGCCGGAGGTTCTGCACGAACCGGTCGACGAGCTTGGAGAAGTGCAGCGCGTCGCGGGCCGCTCGGACGTAGTCGTAGGTGTCCGGGTCGACGGGGGTGCCGTCCTGCCGGACCCGGCCGTAGCCGGGCAGGGTGAGCGTGACGAACAGCGACGGCCGGTAGGTCTTCCCGTCCGGAGCCGTGAAGGTCTGCCCCACGGTCCGCGTCTCCCGGGTCCGTCTGGGCAGGTCGGGGGCGTCCTGCCGCCGCCGGGTCGAACGGGTGCGCTTGGGCCTGCCGTCGGGCAGGACCTCACCGCGGACCCCGGCCGCTCTGATCCGCGCGTCCAGGTCGGCGATGACCGCGTCAAGATCCGTGGTGGAGTCGCCGGCCTCTTCCATCCGGTCCCGCGCCGCCTGGAGGTCCGCCCGCTGTTCGACGAGCCGCCGCTGTTCCTCGTCGGGATCGCTCTTGACGACGACCGGTTCGTGGTCGAGGTGCCAGCCCTCCCGGCACTGGGCCATGCGGAGTTGCCGGTTCCGCTTGGCGCAGGCCGGGCACTTGCTCTCCAGGGTCGCGCCGCACGGCACGTCGACGATCTCGGCCCTGCCGGTCGCCAGGTCGATCCGCTTGAGCGGCACGGGCCGGATGCAGACGCCGTTCTGTACGGCCACCGCCTCCAGGACCTCCAGGGCGGAGGGCAGGACGGTCTTCACCGGCCGGGCCGGGGACGCGGGGAGTGTGGCCTGAGCTTCGGTCATTCGCCTTCTCCGATCTCCGGGAAGGTGAGCGCCCGCTGTCCGCATTCCTGGCACTCGACCAGGCCCCGGACGGGGTCGAGCCAGAGCGCGTTGAGGGTGCCGCAGATCGAGCAGCGCAGGTTGTCGAGGAAGTGGGCCAGGGTCATGCGGCCTCACCCCTGACGAAGTCGCGGGCCATGGCGCGGATGTCGGCGTCGGAGACGTAGGCCGCGCGGACCCGGATCGGGTCGGGACTGGTCTCCAGCCGGACGAACCCGACGCCCGCGCCCTGCTCCGGGATCGGCGAGATGTGATCGGCCAGCGCGCCCCGGTCGCGGGCACCGTCGCCGAGGACCATGTCCACCTGTTCGGACTCGTCGAGCCGGAGCGCGATCCTGTCGGGGAAGAGGTTGCGGATGTTCATGACCTCCTTGCGCGGGTCCTGGAGAGCCGCCAGGACGCCGACGCCGACCGCCCGGCCCTGCGTGGTCAAGGTGGCGAGCGCGGCCGTGATGCGCTGCCGTAGTCCCTTGTCGGACTGGTAGGCGGTCAGGAACGCGACCTCGTCGACGATCACCAGGACGAACGGGTCGTCGGCGGTCGGGACGTGGTTGCGCTGGACCCCGGCGAAGCGACCCGCCCGCTCCTGCATGACCGAGACCACCTCGTCGAGCAGGTCGGCGCACTCCTTGGGAGAGGCCGCGTACCGGTCGCCGAAGACGGCCCGGCCGTAGGACAGTTCCATGAGCTTCGGGTCCAGCGCCCAGAGCTCCACCAGCCCGGCCCGGACGGCAGGGAGGAGCCCGCGGATCGCCGACCAGATGACGGAGCCCTTGCCCGCCCCGGTGGCCCCGGCGACCAGGACGTGAGTCCCGTGGCCTTGAGCCGCCACGGCTGCCCGTTCTCCTGCTTGCCGACCTCCACCGGGCCGACCGAGGGGGTCTCGGGGACGGAGACGGCCGGGAGCGGTACGGCCAGCGGATCGCACCGGGGGAAGGTGAGCAGCAACCGGCCGGCGCGGGCCACGGTGACCCGGCAGGAGACAGCGCCGAAGCCGTGGGCAAGGTGTTCGGTCCGGTCGGCCCAGTCCTTGACGGCCTGCCCGCTGAGCATCTTCACCGTGACCACGTCGGCCCACGAGGTGCAGGTGACCTTGAGCAGGCGGGGCAGGCAGTCGCGGCCCCGGAGGTGACGGCCGAGCCCGGAGATCATCATCACCGGTTGCCAGTGCCGCCGGTAGACCCAGATCAGCCGTCACCAGGCGAGCAGTCGCCAGCCGATCCAGGCGTTGAAGGTCGGCCGGTCGAACAGCGCCCAGGGGACGAGGATGGAGAGGGGGATCATGACCGCGACCAGGGCGACGCGCCAGCCGTACAGCCAGCCGAGGACGGCGGGGGCGGTGAGCACGGCCAGGGCGATCGGGTGACGCCAGGTGAGCCGGACGAGGCCAGCCAGGAGCCGCCAGGCGAAGATGACGATGGTGATGATCGCCGGGGTCTGGACGACGGCCGGGCGGAAGACGACGGCGGTGTCAGGGGTGGTGGAGACGAGAGTACGGGCCTCGTCGCCGGGCAGTTTCTTGAACATTAGACTTCGGCTCTCTCTTGAATCGCATCTGGGGAGACGAGGGGCCGCCGGAAGGACCAGTTCCAGCGGCCCCGTTTCCATGTCAGGCCGCGAGGCCCGTGCCGTCGGGCATGCCGTGGAAGGAGCGTTCGACCGAGCGGGCGAACGTCTGGGCCTCGCGGGCGAGCTGGCGGGCGAACTCGACGTCGGCGGCGGTCACCCGGTCGCCGGCGGTGGTGGTGACCAGGACCGAGACGGCTCCGAAGTCGAGCGCCAGGACCGGCGTGCGTGCCGGGTAGGGGTGGCTGGTCGCGCGGGCGCCCCGGCCGGTGTTGAGGTTGATGATGCTGACGCGGTGGTTCCTACGACGGGTCATCAGGCGGCGTCCTTCGCGGTGGTGGTAGCGGTGGCGGGCTTGGCGGGAGCGGGAGCGG
This sequence comes from Planomonospora antibiotica, assembly GCF_014647955.1. Lineage (NCBI taxonomy): Bacteria > Bacillati > Actinomycetota > Actinomycetes > Streptosporangiales > Streptosporangiaceae > Planomonospora > Planomonospora antibiotica. The sequence goes on from NZ_BMQE01000011.1 coordinate 91,098, forward strand.
GACCGGTGCGCGGGGCGCGCATCTCGCGGACCTTGATCGAGTAGGCGAGGCGTCCGGTGCCGTTGACGTAGGGCGTGACGGTGACGTGGTCGAACTCGACCGGGGTGAAGGGCAGGCCCGGCATGGGCGCCGGGGGCACGGGCTGGACCGGGGCGAGGATCTTGACGGCGACGGTCTTCTGTCCGGGCTTGACGGCCGGGTCGGCGTCCATGACCGCGACCTGCCACACCAACTCTCCGGTGGACTTGTCGCGGGCCTGGACGAACCGGCCGTTGGTCGAGGCGTCGAAGTCCTTGACCGCCTCGACCTCCCCGACGACGTAGCAGCCGTGCGGGAAGACCTGGGCGAAGGTGACGGGGATGGGACCTTGCATAGCCATGACGGTTTCCTCCTGCCGAGAGATAGGCACTTAACCTATCAACTGACCTGAGAGTACGATAGCTCAACTTGGTAGGTCAAGTAACTAGGCAGAGATGTTCGGCCAGACAGCCCGCTCGGGCGGACATAGAGGACTTCACCGCCATCTGCCCCGACGGTAACGGTACATAATCTCGATCATGAAGTCTGATGGCACCCGCCGGGGCAACGGTGCATGGCTCCTCTGGCTGGGGAGCTCCTGGCTGGTCGGAGCAGTGTTCCTGGTCGCGCTGACCTTCGTGGACATCTTCATGGGGTGGTGGGAAACGGATCACATCTTGATGTGGAGCCCAACCCTCAGCGCTTTATCACCCGATCCCTTCACCCGCAAGGAATGGCTCGCCATCGTCGCCCTGGTCGTCGGCGGCGGCATACCAGTGATCGGGCTGGTGATCTCTCTGGTGAGGAGAAGGATGGCGGTAGCGGCGGTTTTCGCCGCCTCTTTGGCGGTTCTGACCATCGCGGTCATCCGCATGACCCCGGGGCCGTTCGCCCTCCGCTACATCGATTACGCGATCGTCGCCCCTTCGATATGCGAGGCATCACCGGACAGCTCCGCAGAGGTTCCCTGGTTCTGCGATTGAGCAGTGACGGCCTTCGTCGGCCGGAGCCGCCAGTCCCCGCCCTCGGAGACACCCGTACCGGACTGTCAGCTGATCGGGTAGGCGTCTTCCAGTTCATGCCGGTCGGCGGGGAGCAGGACCTCCACCACGGCCAACGCCATGCCCGAGGCGTCCCGGACCGCACCGTAGACGGCCAGCAGCGGCGTGTTCTTCGGCATGCCGAGTCGCTTGGCCTCGTCGGTCGTGGGCATGCGCGCGGTGATCTGCTCCACCACATGGTCGAAGCGCACGCCCTTGCGGGACTGGAGGTGTTCGCGGAAGCCCTGGGCCAGCGGTTCGGCGCTGGTCAGGTCGGTGCCCTGGGACAGCTCGACCGGCAGCCACAGCGAGACCATCTCGGTCGGCTCACCGTCCCGGCTGACGAGTCGCCGGCGCAGGAACGCCTTGCTCTTCACGGCGAGGCCGAGCAGGGAGGCGATGCGGTTGGGGGCCGTGATCGCCGCCGCCTCGATGATCTCGCCCTGCGATGCGCTCTCCGGAGCGATCAGGTACGCCTGTCCGGGCCGGGGCTGTTCGGCCGAGGCGAGGGCGGGGCGTCCGCGCACGAAACGGCCCTTGCCCTGCTGGGAGTCGATCCAGCCCTGTTCGCGCAGCATGCGCAGGGCGGCGACCACGGTGGGCCGGGAGACGCCGAACTCCTGGATGAACTGGTTCTCGCTCGGGAGGAGCGAGCCGGGAGGATAGGTTCCCGCCTCGATCCGCCGTTGGAGCGTCTGCACGAGCTGTGCATACTTCGGCGGTACGGACTCAAGCGACATCATGACCATCCTGCACCCGACAGGTTGTTTTACCAAGTTTGAGCGTATCCCCACCCGGCCGTCCTGTCACCCCGGACCGGGAGAAGGGCAGCCGACACGAGGAAGCCCCGGCAGGCAGCAGAGACGGGGGAAGCACGCACAGGGGATGGGCTTGTGCGGCGAATGCTCTACTGCCTGCCGGGGAGCGGAAGACACGACGGGGCAGGGGTGACGCTCATCGAGCACCCTCCATGCCGACGGGCTCACTGCCCCGCCGTGCCCGTCTTCAGCGGCCGACGTACTCGGCCAGGACCTGGGCGGCCCCGTCCGGGTCTCTCACCGGGTGGCGCTTCTCGGCGGACTGCCAGGAGTAGTAGGCCCCGCCGTACCCGACGAAGACCCACACCGGAAGGCCCGGCTCGAGGCGGTGGACCATGAGTGCGCTGTCGTTGTCGCGCAGTTCGGCGCGGACCTTGAGTTTCAGCAGCTCGTCGCGCAGGCGCATGAGGGCACGCGCGTCGTGCAGGTTGCGTTGGTGGTCGACGAAGGCCGCGGTGGCCTGCATGATTGGGTTCATCTGGCGTTCCCTTCGGCCCGGCCGCTTGCGAGGCAGTCGAGACATTCCTGTTCTCCGTACGTCTCGTGATCTGCGCTGCTCTCGCCGAGGAGAAGGGCACGGCGCGAGGTGCGCAGCTTGGTCCCACGACCCCGGCACGCAGGGCAAGGGCGTGTCTCGCTGTTCTCGTCTGGCCGGGTCACCGTCGCCATCTCCTTGTTTGAACCGCGCTCCCTGCGGCGGAAGGCGGGCTGACGTACCGTGGTTGCTTGATGGCAAGTCCACCGGCAATTCCCGAATGGCAGGACCCCCGAAAGACCCCCCTTCTTTCCCCCTCTTGAGCCCCCAGCCGCGAGGAAGACCCGAGATGCCCGACAACATCCCGAACGTCCAACTCCGAGCATGGCGCAATGAGCACCGGCTCACTCGCGCCGATATGGCCGACCGAATCAACGCCACTCCGGCCGGTATAAAAGAACGCCTGAACTGTGACGAGGAGCGAATCCGCCGATGGGAGGCGGGTGAGGTCTCCTGGCCGCACACGTCCTACCGGGTCGCCCTCACCCAGTTGACCGGCCTGCAGCCCGAAGCCCTGGGGTTCCGCCAGAACCGGCGCGGCCAGAGCCGCCTGATCGAGGCCACGGTGATGCCTCCTGCGGACGCGCTCCGGGCCGAGGCCGACCTGTACGGCACGATGGAGCTCGCCCAGCAGCTCCAAGCCTCCGACGTCGGGAACGGCACGCTGGAAGCGCTCGCCGAGGCCGTCGATCTGTTGTGCCGGGCCTACCCGGTCGTTCCCGCCGCCACGTTGCGCGACCGGACGCAGAAACGCCTCGCCCAGATCACCCGGCTCCTGTCCGGCCGGGTCACCCTGGACCAGCACCGGGAACTCCTGGTCATCACCGGATGGCTGACCGCGCTACTCGGATGCGTGCACTACGACCTGGGCGAACGGGAAGAGGCCGAGACCGCCCGCCGGGCCGCCTACGAGATGGGCCGCCAGGTCGGGCACGGCGAACTCATGGGCTGGGCCTACGAGATGTCCGCGTGGTTCGCCCTGGTCGAAGGCCGCTACGAGGACGTGGTCACCTCCGCCCGCATGGGCCAGGCCGCCGCCGGCCAATCCAGCGCCATGGTGCAGCTCACCCTGCAAGAAGCCCGCGGACTGGCCCGCATCGGCGACCGCCGCGAAGCCGACAAGGCCCTCACCCGAGGAGCCGACATCCTGGGCAGGCTCCCACTCCCGGACAACCCCGACCACCACTTCGTGTTTGACCACGCCAAGTGGGTCTTCTACGCCGCCACCGCCTACACCTGGCTGGAGGACAACGACCGGGCCGAGGAACACGCGCGGGAGACCATCCAGATGCACACCCGCCCGGATGGCACCTCCAACGCCCCCATGCGCGTCGCCGACGCCCACATCGACCTCGGCATCGTCCACGCCCGACGCGGAGACCTCGATGCCGCCGTGGAACAAGGCATGACCGCCTTCGACATCGACCGCCGTTCCCTCACCGACCTGGTCAACCGCGCCGGGGACCTGGATCGCGTCATCCGGCAGCGCTACCGTCGCGAAGTTCTCGCCAAGGAATTCCACGAGCGATACGTCACAGCCCGCAGAGCCCTTACGACACGCCGCCCTGAGCTACTCGACTGACGACACCCCATAGTCTTACGAGACCCGCTGAGAAGACTTCGCCGAAAGCAACAGGCATGACCCTGCAATGACAGATCCGATCATGGGGATCATCAGTACCAATGCCAGCTCAGGCGACCAATCCATCACCCACTGGCCCAGCACCAGGAGAAAGACGAAGGCCGCCATCAGCAGTACTCCCCACCCGTATCGGCGAGGCTTGTAGTAATCACGTTTGCGGATCGGTACCAGCGGAGGAAGCCGGTTGGTTGTCAGCACGTAAATTCCTAGCACGACGTTCAGACACGCTGCCACCAACCCAAATCCCTGAAGCACTGCGAGGATCATTCAGCTCATCTCCTCCGTCATATAGGGCAGACTCGCCCCACAGGCACAGCTTGCCGAATTGTTCTTATAAGTATCAAGGCGGCGGCGCGGCGCGCCGCCGCACGGCCCAGCGTCGCGGACCCCGGCCGCGCATGCGGCCTGGGGGCCGGTCACGGCCGGGGCCGCACTCGGGCCGCCCGCCGACCACCGCCCCCGCCGCACCGACACATTTCGCCGCACCTGGGCCGCACCACCGCCCGAAAGACCCTCCAAGCACTACACGGCGCCTACAACATCCACCAGATCAGCGCGACCTTCACGCCCATGGCCGAGCCCTTCACGACGTCTCTTCCGGCTCGAACACCCGGTTCTCCGTCCACCGCCATACCCGCCAATGAGCAGCAGCCTTCCACACCTCGGTAGCTGTCACCGCGTGAGTGATCCAATCGCGCAGCTCCGGCAGGACGATCTCACGCAACGCTTCCCGGATCTCAGCACGATCTGCGGAACGGACAGGCTGAACCAACAGCTCGACCCCGTAGACATCGGGGTGAATACCACCCGCACGACCTGGACGCCAACTGACCGTCAAGGGCCAGTCACTCGGCACCTCACCGAAGAAATCCAGCTCACGAACATGCTCAAAACTCTCTCCGAGACCTTCCCTAAGATCCGAACGGGTCAAAGGCCACGACGCACCCCGAGCCAGCCGGCGATCACGAGCAGACACATCCACCTCACAAACCCGCCCCACGATCCGGACGGGATAAATGACAGCCTCCGGCGGGGGCGCTCCGGCTCCGGGATGATCCAACGGTACGCACACCGTCAATCGGTTTGCCGGTGGTTGGGGAGGGGGCCTGATCATCCCGTCTGCCGTCGACCCGGGACAAGCCGAGCGGATCAGGGCCAGGAGGTCAAGGTCGTTCGTCCGGCGGGGCGCTCCACCTTGACCTCCTGGCCCTGATCCGCTTCCCCTGCGGGCGGGTCGACGGCAGACGGGATGATCAGGCGAGCGGAGTGTGCGGCATGAGGCCGCGTTCTCCCTATGCTGCGCACAGCAACGCGATCATAGGAAGGCTCGACGTGTCCGAGCGGATCACCTACACCATGCATCACTTCTCCCAGACCAACCCGAAGGGATCAGCACAAGGAGACGTGCCCGCGCTCCTTCGCAGGGTGGCCGACAGCATTGAGGACCTGGGCGACGTTGAGGTCCACGACCTGATCATGCACAACGAGATCACCGAGGACGGCGACTGGCCGAGCCTCACCGTGTACTTCGACTACCGGACCGATGGCGCATGACCTGGGGTTCGGCTCTGATCGTCGTGCAATTAGCGTGCAATTAGACAGGGTGACGAGGGGTCAACCACGGTCACTCACGACCGGCCGGACGCCCAGCTCAGCCGCTCTACGAGGCATGATCGATGCACTTCCCAAGCTGACAGCGCGGGTTCGATTCCCGTCACCCGCTCCAAAACCCCTCAAGCGAGTACGGCTGGCAGCAGCCTGAACGCCGAAATGTGCCGGGGCCGGATCAGCGTGAAGTCCCGGCGATCGAGTGTCGCGATCTGCCTGACATCCAACCGCTCAGCGATAGCGACGACGGACACATCCGCCGGATCAAGACGCGCGTCTTTATAGAACCGGACGAGTTCGGCCATGCGCCGCACGTCAGCGGGGCAGAGGTCGACCAACTCGAACTCTTCCGTCACGAGATCAAGGAACTGGGCGTGTACGGTCGCCCCCATGTGCTTGTTGATCGTCCACCCGGCTTCGATGAGCACCGTCGAGGGCAGCAGCAACGGCCCCTCCAGTTCCTCCAAGAGACGCACACACGAGACGTGGTGCTTGTCATCTCGGTCGACGACGGCGATCAGCGGGCCGGTGTCCAGAAGCGTGGCGATCACACCGACCGATTGAACCGCTCCGCCAGCAGATCTTCGACCCGTTCCGACAAATCTCCTTCACCGGAGGCACCGATCCCCGCGATCGACAGCCTCCGACGCCGAACCGGCTCATCGATCTCTTCGCCCACGGTCTCAGCCAACTCCGGATCCGTCTTCACCAGATGCAGCAGACGACGCGCCTGGTCCGGAGAGAGCCGATCGACCAGATGGTGGAGTTCCTCGTGCGCGTACCCGGCAGTCATACCCCTGAGTCTACGTAAGCGTCTGCGCTTACCCCAGCCCAACCACCGTATCAGCGGTGTCTTGACATCAAGGCTTCGTGCCAGATGCGTACCAGAACAGGCGGGGAACCAGGGACGCCCACGGGGACTCATGGTCACTCGATCCGCCCTGACCTGCACTCTCGTTTTCCAGCTCATGGAAGCAAGATCAGCGGATGATTCCCAAGCTGACAGCGCGGGTTCGATTCCCGTCACCCGCTCCACGTACTGAGGCCCAGTTCAGGAAGCACATCCCGACCCGGGCCTTGATCGTTTCTAGAGTCTGCGAGCCGTCTCCTCGGAGGTTCACCGCCAGCGTGGTGAAGCTGGGGGTCTCTCCCTCGCTCCTCTGTAAGCTCATGGCCGGTGAGGGGAGCCGTCACATGACCGCGCAGCCACAGGACCTCCCCGCTTCCGTCCCACCGGCACCGGAGAAGAGCCTGCGCGCCATCCGCACCGCTCTGGTCACGCCTCAAGACCGCGAAGCATTCGACGCCGGGCTCAGAGCCGTACTCGACGAGGTCCGGGTCAGCCTGGATCTCAGCGTGCTGAACGCCTTCGTCCACCGCTGGTGAATCTCCGCGTGCGACTCGGCGAAGGATCCCGAAGGACGCCGTCGGATGCACGCCAGGGCCGAGTAGATCATCGCCGACGAACCATCCCGCCGGGGCAGACCGTGCGTGAGCTCCTGACGGAGCGCGAAATCAAGCTGGCTGTAGGTGTACCACGTCCTGCTCGACCCGATCGCTGAGGGACAGATCGCCGAACTCCCCGAGGAAGCCTTGCGTCCGCTCGCGGAACTGCTCGCCCTCCTGGAGATCGCGCCGTGGAGCGGACAACCGTACAACCCTGCCAACCCAAGGCGAACATGCTCGCCCACGCCTTCGGTGAACGGGGGCTCGCGACGTACATCGCGCTGGACGAACAACGCGAGGTCTACCTCATCCGACTCGAATGGCCGTAACGGCTCCGCGCTCAGACCCGATCGGCAACTCCTACTTCACATAGGTACCGTCCTGGCGCATGACCGCTTCGCGGATCAGCGGGTCGGCAGCCGCGTGATCCCTCCTGCGGTGGTTGACCGAGACCCTCCCTGCCGGTCACAACACGTCAGGACGGACCGGAAGAACGAAATCCACGCCCGGCGTGTAGCCCAGTGCGCTGCTCAGCTTCTCGACCGCACCGGGATCATCACTTTTGACATAAGGGCCGCGAGCGGCGTGCCGGATGCGTGCCAGGACCGGCGGGGAAGCGCGGTCACGCACGGGTAAGCCCCTCGGGCTCACCTGCGATTCCGGCGGCCCGGACGCCGGTCCCATCGTGGGCGCGGCCCGACCGCCGGCCGTTCGACGGCGATCGTCCTCGCCATGACGCCGACGTGCTCGCGGGCCGGGCGGACGGCTCGGCGGAGCCTAGACTTGGGCCATGCCGACCGACCTGAGCCTGCTCGACGGTGTGCGGTGGCGGGGGCGGCCGGTGGTCGGAGAGAGGGCTCAGGCGCTGCTCGCCGCCCTCGCTCTCTCCTGCCGGACCGTGCACGCGGACCGGCTCGTCGCGGAGGTGTGGGGGGACGACGAGCCGGCCAATCCGGCGAAGGCGCTGCAGGTCCTGGTCTCCCGGACCAGGTCGGTCGTGGGGCCGGAGGCGCTGGTCACGGAGGGGGGCGGTTACCGGCTGGAGGTTCCGCCCGACCTCATCGACGCCGGTCGTCTCCATGGTCTGGCGGGCCGGGCGCGGGCGTTGCTCGCCGAGGATCCGCTCGCGGCGGCTGCAGTGGCGGAGGAGGCGCTCGCGCTGGGCGCCGGAACGCTGCCCCCCGAGGGCGGCGGCCCGCTGGCCGAGGTGCGCCGCCGCGCGGAACGCGACCTGGCGTCCGCGCGGGTCGTGCTCGCCCGGGCCCAAAGCCGGGGCGGCGACCACGGTTCCGCCCTGCCCGGACTCGAGGAGGCCGTGCGCGTCCATCCCGAGGACGAGGGACTGCTCGCCGACCTCCTGCGCAGCGAGGCGGCGGTGCGCGGGACGGGTGCCGCGCTGGACCGCTTCGAGCGCTACCGGTCGGACCTCCGCCACCGGATCGGCGCCGGCGTCGGGCCGGAGCTGCGGCGGGTCCATCGTGAGCTGCTGGCGCTCGACAGCCCCGTGCGCGTCGGCGTGCGGTTCGACACGACCCCGCTGCTCGGCCGCGACGACGACCTCCGGCGGGTGCGGGCGCTGCTCGGCGCATCCCGGGTGGTCTCGGTCCTCGGCCCGGGTGGGCTCGGCAAGACCCGCCTCGCCCATGCCGTCGCCCGCGAGGCACCGCAACCCGTGGTGCACTTCGTCGAGCTGGTCGGCGTGACCGCGCCCGAGGACCTGGTCGGCGAGGTCGGGTCGGCGCTCGGCGTCCGCGACTCGGTGACCGGACGCCGCACGCTCACCCCGGGGCAGCTCGCCGACGTCCGCGCCCGGATCGCCCGGCAGCTCGGCCTGGCCCCCGCCCTGCTGGTGCTCGACAACTGCGAGCACCTGGTGGAGGCGGTCGCCGACCTGGTCGCCTATCTGGCCGCGACCACGCGGGAGCTGCGCGTCCTCACCACGACCCGGGCACCGCTGGCGATCACCGCCGAGCGCGTCTATCCGCTCCCCCAGCTGGGGACCGGTGACGCCGTCGAGCTGTTCCGCGACCGCGCGACCGCGGCCCGGCCCGGTGTCCGCCTCGGCGAGGACGACGTGCGCGCCGTCGTGACGCGCCTGGACGGCCTGCCGCTCGCCATCGAACTGGCCGCCGCGAAGGTGAGGGTGATGTCACCGGCAGAGATCGCCCGCCGGCTGGAGGACAGGTTCGCGCTGCTGCGCGGCGGTGACCGGAGCGCCCCCTCGCGGCACCAGACGCTGCTGGCGGTGATCGACTGGTCCTGGAACCTCCTCGGCGAGCGGGAACGCCGGGCCCTGCGCCGCCTCTCGGCCTTTCCGGACGGCTTCGCCCTCGACGCGGCGGAGGAGGTGCTCGGCGCCGGCGCCCTCGGCGACGTCACCGAGCTCGTGGAGCAGTCCCTGCTCACCGTCGTGGAGACGGCCGACGGCGTCCGGTACCGCATGCTGGAGACGGTGCGCGAGTTCGGCCGGATGCGGCTGGAGGAGGCCGGCGAGGCCGACGGGGCGCGGGGCGCCGTGCGCGCGTGGGCCGTCGGCTACGCCGACCGGCACGGCGTCCGGCTGTACTCACCGGAGCAGGTCGACGCGATGGACCGGCTGCGTGCGGAGGAGACGAACCTCGGCGACATCCTGCGTGAGGCCCTCGCCGATTCCGATCCGGAGGCGGTGGTGGTGCTGTTCGCCGCGCTGGGCGGCTACTGGACGATCCGCGGGGACCATCCGCGCAGCATCGTCCTCACTCCGGCCGTCGTCGCCGCCCTGACCGGCTGGACACCGCCGCCCCGGCTCCTCGACCGGACCCGGGTGGTCCTGAGCATCGCGCTGTTCAACACCGTCGTCTTCTCCTTCGAGGAGGCCGAGACGCTCGCGCGGATGCTGTCAGGGCTGGGCGCCGACTCGGCGAATCCGGCCGTCCGGGCACTGGTGACGGTGATGCTCACCATGATGGCGGACCCCGGTGCGGGTCTCGACGGGCTGACCTGCGATCCCGACCCTCTGGTCCGCGGGATCGCGCTGCACTTCCTGAGCCACGGCCGGGAGAACGCCGGTGACCCGGTCGGCGCGATCGAGGCGACCCGGGCCGCCCTCGAGCTCACCGGTGAGGACGGCGGTCCCTGGAACCGGGCGGCCCTGCACACCCAGCTGGCCGGCCTGTACGCGAACTCCGGCGACTTCGCCCCCGCCGCCCGGCACGCCGCCGAGGCGCTCCCGGTGCTCGAACGCCTCGGCGCGGTGGAGGACGCCGTCCAGATCCGCGCCGCCCTCGCCATGGCGGCACTCGCCGAGGGCCGCCGCGACGAGGCCGCGCGGATGATCGACGACCTGGAGGCGCTCGCCTCCCGGAGCACCTGCGGCGAGGTCCTGTCGGTCGCCGTCGCCAGAGCCCAGCTGGCCCTCGTCGACGGCGACACCGCCGAAGGGCTGCGACGGCACCGCGAGGCCGCCGAACTGCTCCGGGACCTGCGCGTCCCGCACGCTCCGAACGGTTTCACCCCCTGGGCCATCGTGGGCGAGGCCTTCGCGCTCTCGGCGTTCGCACAGTACGGCGAGGGCGACGACGGCGCGGACCTCTTCGAGTCGCTGCGCGCCAAGGTCCTGATCGTGCTCGGCCCGGACCATACGTTCAGGGACTACCCGGTGGTGGGGATGGTGCTCGCCGGCCTGGGCGTCTGGGGCCTGCTGAAGGGGGCGATGCCCACCGGGGACGCGGTCCGGCTGCTGGTGCTCGCCGACCGGTTCGCCTACAACCGCTTCACCCCGACGATGCAGTGGCCGGTGCTGTCCGCGCACGCCGAGCGCCTCGCCCCCGGCGTCATGCCCCGGATCGAGGCCGAGTACGGCGAGCGGCGCGGCCCCGGCCTGCTGGCCGAGACCCGCGCCGTCCTGGAGCGGATGGGCTGACACCGTCACATCGCGCGGTCACATCTTGCGGGAGTACGAGCGGACCGCCAGCGGGGCGAAGACCGCGACGACGACCACGCAGCCGACGACCGCCCAGCCGACCTCGGCCGTCACGGCCCCGTCGTTGAACAGGTCGCGCACCGCGGAGACGACGTGCGAGACCGGGTTGACCTTCACGAACGCCTGCAGCCAGCCGGGCAGCGTCTCGGCGGGCACGAAGGCGTTGGACAGGAAGGTGAGCGGGAACATGATCATCATCGAGATGCCCTGGACGCTCTGCGCCGAACGCACCATCGTGCCCAGCCAGGTGAAGATCCATGCCAGCGACCAGCCCGCGAACACGGTGAGGGCGACGCCGCCGACGCAGCCGAGCACGCCGCCGCCGGGGCGGTAGCCGATGGCCAGGCCGGTGACGAGCGTCAGCACCGACGCGATGCCGTACCGGATCAGGTCGGCGATCATCGGGCCGGCCAGCGGGGCGATCCGGGCGATCGGCAGGGACTTGAACCGGTCGAAGACCCCCTTGTCCATGTCCTCGCGCAACTGCACGCCCGTCGCCATGCAGACGGTCAGGGCCGTCTGGGCGAGGATGCCGGGGATCAGCACCGGGAGGTAGTCCGCCACGCTGCCGGAGATCGCGCCGCCGAAGATGAACGCGAACATCGCGGTGAACAGCAGGGGCTGGATGAGGACGTCGAAGAACTGCTCGGGCTTGCGGCGCATCTTCTTCAGGGCCCGCCACGCCATCGCCATGGTCTCGGTCCAGGTCTCCCGGAGCGAGCTGTGGGATGTGGTGCGGGCGACCACGGCGGCCGGATCGATGCGCCGGGCCGTCGGGGTCGTCGGGGTCGTCGGGGTCGTCGGGGTCGTCGGGGTCACAGTGCTCGTGGTGGTCATCGGGCCGCCTCCATCCGGGACTCGTCGTCCGTCCGGGGTTCGTCGTCGGCGCCGTGGCCGGTCAGCGCCAGGAAGACCTCGTCCAGCGTCGGCTTGGCGACGCTCACCGAGGAGATGCCGAGGCCCGCCTCCCGCAGGCCGATCAGGACGTCCGCGGCCCGGTCCGGGTCGGGGAGGGGGACGTTCATGCGTCCTGACTCCGGGGTCAGGACCGGATCCTCGCCCAGCAGCCGGCGGACGACCTCCACGGCCAGGGCAGCGTCGGAGCCGTCCGCGAGGCCGAGCTGCAGGGTCGAGTCGCCGACCTGGGTCTTCAGCGCGTCGGGGGTGTCCTCGGCGACCTTCCGGCCCCGGTCGATCACGGCCACGCGGTCGGCCAGCTGGTCGGCTTCGTCCAGGTACTGGGTGGTGAGGAGGATCGTGGAGCCGTCGGTGACCAGTTCGCGGATGGTGTCCCACATCTGGCCCCGGGTTCGCGGGTCGAGACCGGTCGTGGGCTCGTCCAGGAAGATCAGGGGCGGGCGGGTGATCAGGCTCGACGCGAGGTCCAGGCGGCGGCGCATGCCGCCGCTGAACTGGGACAGGGGACGGTCGGCCGCCTCCTGGAGTCCGAAGCGTTCGAGCAGCTCGCCGGCGACCGCCTTGGCCCGGGAGCCGGTCAGGCCCTGCAGGCGGCCGAAGAGCCAGAGGTTCTCCCGGGCGGTCAGGTCCTCGTCCACCGAGGCGTACTGACCGGTGACGCCCACCAGCTGCCGGATGCGGTGGGGTTCCCGCCGGACGTCGACCCCGAAGATCTCCGCGTGGCCGCCGTCGACCGGGAGCAGGGTGGCGAGCATCCGGAGCATGGTGGTCTTGCCTGCTCCGTTGGGGCCCAGGACTCCGAAGATCTCGCCCTGCCGTACGTGGAGGTCGACTCCGTCCACGGCCCGGAAGTCTCCGAAGTCCTTGACCAGACCGTCGGCCCGGACGGCGCTGAGGTCCGCCATGACGCGTCTCCTCTCTCCGCCGGGTACCTCCCGGCGTCCGAGGAGAGCCTCCGCGCCTTCGGCTTCGTCACGGCTTCACGCCGGTTTCACCCCCGGACCCGCCGGTTTCACCGGCTCCGGCGCCGTCCGCGTCATCACGGGGTCAGCACACCGAACTCATCGCCGTCGGGATCAGCCATGATCACCCGGTCGACCTCGCCCTGACCGACGTCGACGCGCGCCGCCCTCCCGGGACACCGGCTCGGTCAGGAACCTCGCGACCGTCGCCGCGAACCGGCCGGCGTCGTCGAGCCACGGGAAGTGGCCCGCCCCCGGTTGCACGACGAACTCGGCGTCCGGGAACAGCCCGGCGAACTCGGCCGCGACGTCCGGAGGCGTGTTCAGGTCGGCCTCTCCGGCGAGCAGCAGCACCGGTGCGCCGAAGGCGGCGAGCGCCGTGCGCGTGGCATCCGGGTCGTACGCGCCCTCGGCGCCGAAGACCGCCGCCGCCTCCCTGTTCCGGCGGCCGTCCTGGGCCGCCTGGTGAGCCTGTGCCGCCGCGTCCCACCGCCCGTGGAAGAAGGGGTCGATCGCCTTGTGGTCCTCTTCGGTGGCGTCCCCGGCCATGACGGCCTCGAGGGCCGCGAAGGCGGGCCCGAACCAGGGCTCGTCCCTGCGGAGCCGCGCGACCTCGAGCCGCGACTCCCGGGTGGCGGCGATGCCGACGGCGAAGGTGCTCGGAGTGATCAGAGCGAGCCTGCCGACGCGTTCGGGGTGCCGGGCGGCGTACAGCACCGCGAGGTTCGCGCCGGCGGAGTGCGCGAGCAGGTCCAGCCGGTCGAGGCCGAGGTGCGCGCGCAGGGCCTCGACGTCGCCGACCAGCCGGTCGCACCGGTAGGAGGCGGTGTCCTCCGGCGTCGCGGACCGGCCGGTGCCCCGAGGGTCCACCATGATCAGCCGACGGTGCGCGGACAGGCCGCCGAGCTCGCCGAGGTACGCGGAGTCCTGCATCGGACCGCCCGGCAGGCAGACCACCGGGGCGCCCTCCCCGAACACGTGGTAGGCGAGGCCGGTCCCGTCATATGCGGAGAAGACAGGCATGGTGAAGATCCTCTCAGCACCGCGGCCCCGCCACAACGAGGCCGGTGGCATCCGGCACCCCTGAGGCGGTGATCGGCCGCAGCGGGTTCTGTACCGCTACAGAAAAACCTCTTGACCGGTACAGAAGAAGCGTTTACTTTACCGGTATAGAGAAATCGAGAGAAGAGGGGAACCACCGTGGAGATGCCCGCCGCCTTCGTCCTCGCCGTCAACGGCGTCACCCACGAGTACGCCAGCGCCCTTCCCGGTGCGCCGGTCGTCCCGCACGTCGAGCGCCCGCGGCGCGTCCGGAGGGTCCGCAGGGCACTGGCCGACGGCCTGGTCCACGCCGCCCGCGTGATCGCGCCGACCTGATCCACGCCGCTCGTGAGCGCGCCGGCCTGACCCGACCGTCCGCGTGAGCGCGCCGGCCTGACCCCGCCTCCTCGCCTGTCAGCCTGTTAGCCTGGCGGATGTCAATGGCCACCTGCGCCCCGCACCCCGGCCGGGTCGCCGCCCGCGGTCACACCCGCGGCCGCCGGTGGCGAACGGGGACCGAGCTGGCGGAATCGGCGGTGACATGGCGCCACGGGTGACGTTGCAGACGATCGCCGACCACGTCGGCGTGAGCCGGATGACGGTGTCGAACGCGTTCTCCAAGCCGGACCAGCTCTCCGCCGCGCTGCGCGAGCGGATTCTCGCCGCCGCACGGGAGCTCGGTTACGTCGGTCCGGACCCGGCGGCGCGGGCCCTGGCCAAGGGCACCACCGGAGCCGTCGGGGTCCTGCTGACCTCGTCGCTGCGCTTCGCCTTCACCGACCTGGTCGCCACCGGCTTCCTCGGCGCGATCGCCGAGGAGCTCGGGCCGACCGGACTGGCCATCACCCTGCTGACCTCGTCCGACCGCGGCGACGTCATCCCGGCTCGGGACGTCGCGATGGACGGCGCGCTGGTCTACTCCTGCGATCCGACGTCGACGGCGGTCGCATACCTCTCCCGCCGCAGGCTGCCCCTGGTCTACGTCGACCAGGACCCCGTCGACGGCATCTCCAGCGTCAACGTGGACGACCGGTCCGGCGCCCGCGCCGCCGCCCGGCACCTCGTCGACCTGGGACACCGGGAGATCGGGCTGCTGATGTCCGGCCTGCACGGCCCGCACGGGATCGTCACCCCCGAGGACGTCGCGATCGACGGGCACGCGTCGAAGCAGCGGCTGCTCGGCTGGCTCGACGCGCTCGACGCCGCGGGCGTCAGACCGCTGATCGCCCGGCAGACCGGGATCACCCCGGAACAGGCGAAGACGGGCGCCCGGCTGCTGCTGGACCGCCCGGACCGCCCCACCGCGATCCTCTGCTTCTCCGACGCGGTCGCCTACGGCGTCCTCCAGGTCGCCGCCGACCTGGGCATCCGCGTCCCGGAGGAGCTGTCGGTGGCCGGCTTCGACGACAACCCGCTGGCCGTACAGGTCCGGCCGGCGCTGACCACCGTGCGCCAGGACATCGAGGCGAAGGGCCGGGCCGCGGCCGCCGCGCTCACCGCGGCGATCGCGGCGGCCCGGACCGGCGGGCCCGCCACGCCGCAGCGCGTCCTGCTCCCCACCGAACTGGTCGTCCGGGACAGCACCGCCCCTCCCCCGGGCTGACCACCGCCCGCCCGGCACCGGGTCAGGGACTGACGGCGAGGAACAGGTAGCAGGCGAGCAGGGCGAGGTGGACCCCGCCCTGCAGCAGGGTCGCCCGTCCGGGGACGACCGTGAGGGTTCCCACCGCGACCGTGAGGCCCAGCAGGACCATGTGCGTGGCGTCGAGGCCGAGCAGCAGCGGCCCGTCGAGCCAGAACGACGCGACGGCGATGGTCGGGATGGTCAGCCCGATGCTGGCCATCGCCGAGCCCAGTGCGAGGTTGAGGCTGATCTGGACCCGGTCCCTGCGGGCGGCCCGCACCGCGGCGATGGTCTCGGGCAGCAGTACCAGCAGCGCGATCACGACGCCCACCACCGACTGCGGCAGCCGTGCGGCCGTTACCGCCGACTCGATCACCGGGGACTCCACCTTCGCCAGCCCGACGACGGCGACGAGGGCGACCATCAGCAGGCCGAGACTCGCCACGGCCTGCCGGGTCGTGGGCGGGACGGCGTGCTCGCCGTCGGCGATGAGGGAGCCGTCGGCCGCGACCGGCAGGAAGTAGTCGCGGTGCCGGATCGTCTGCGTGACCACGAACAGTCCGTACAGCCCGAGCGAGGCCGCCGCGGCGAAGCCCAGTTGGGGCGCCGAGAAGACCGGTCCCGGTGTGCTCGTGGTGAACTTCGGCAGTACCAGGCTCAGCACGGCGAGCGTCGCCACCGTGGCGAGCGCACCGCCCGTGCCCTCGGCGTTGAACACCGCCACCTTCCGGCGCACCGCTGCGACCAGCAGCGACAGGCCGACGATGCCGTTGCAGGTGATCATCACCGCGGCGAAGACGGTGTCCCGGGCCAGGGAGGACGCCTCCGGGCCGCCGGACGCCATCAGGCTGACGATCAGCGCCACCTCGATCACCGTCACCGCCACCGCCAGGATGAGCGAGCCGAACGGCTCCCCCACCCGGTGCGCGATCACTTCGGCGTGGTGCACGGCCGCCAGCACCCCGCCGGCCAGGAAGGCCCCCGTGACCACCGCCCCGAGGGCCGACAGGCCCCGGCCCCAGGTGAGGGCCAGGGTCACGACGGCGAGCAGGGGGACGGCGACGGTCCAGTCGACGGCGGGCAGGCGGATCATGCGCCTTATCCTTCCCGGCCGTATGCGGTCCATGACGGACGCGCCCATCCGAGAGGCCCCGGCCAGACCGGTTCTCCATAATCCCCACCGCAAGCCGGTGACCTTGGCAAAGTTATTGAAGATAAATAGGTAAAAGGCGCGCACCTAGCTGACAAGTGCGTCAAAATTTCCTTACCGGGTCTGTTCACTGCGTTTGAAGCCGAGGTCCCGATGCGCAAGATGCTGCCGCGCATGAGTGCGGAATCCCTGCCCCAGAGCCTCGACGAGCTGCCCGTGGACGCCAAGGACTTCCTCCAGCTCGTCTCGGTGGATTTCACCGGGACGTATCACGTCTACCTGGCGGCGAAAGACGAGCGCATCAAGATGACCCGGCTCTCCATGAGCCTGCTCTCGGCGCCCTTCGCCGCCGCGGTGGCGCTCGCGAGCGCGAAGGTCGTCAACCCGCTCGCGCTCACCTCCTGGGCCACCGTGCCGTGGTATCTGTTCGCGACCGTCACCGCCTTCGGGCTGCTGAGCGTGGTGCCCTTCCTCCGGCTGATCGAGGCGGTGAACGCGCACATGCGCACCGCGCGGGCGATCAACAACTTCCGGCTGCTGTACGTCGTGCAGCTGAAGGACCACTTCTCCGGCCTCGGCTGGTCCCCCAACCTGCCGGTCGACCCGCGCTACCCGGAGACCTACGCCCCCCTGGCCTGGCCGGGCATCAACGTGATGATGCTGGCCCTGGTCAACTCCGCCTACATCGCGGTCGGCGCACTCGGCCTGGCCGGGGCCGAACCCACGCCCACCCTCCTCCTGCTGATCATCATGCTGCTCGCGCTGGTCCACTACCTCGTCTACTACGTACGGTCCAACGTCTCCCGCCAGCGCCGGCTCCCGCAGAACCCCTTCCATTTCCCCAACGTGGAGACCTGATGGCAGACCTCCTCCGATTCGCGTCTTGTGGGGAGACCTGGCTGTGGCTGATGCGCCACGTACGGAACGAGGGCGGGCCCGCCGAGGACGACCGGGGCCTGATCATCGAGGCACCGGCCGTGCTGTTCGAGATCGCCGAACTCGGCTGGGACGACCCGGTCCTGAGAGCGCACGGCGACCCCGGGAAGATCACCCTGTACTCCAGCAAGTTCAGCGAGATCGCGGTGGTCCCGCCGTTCAAGTACAGCTACGGCGGCAGGATCCGCGGCCTGCAGGGCGTGGACCAGCTCGGCTGGGTCACCGGGCTGCTGCGCGCGCGGCCGTACAGCAAGAGCGGGTGGATCTCGCTGACCGTGCCGGGCGAGCGGCCGGACGCCGTGCCCTGCCTGACCGGCCTGGCCTTCCGGATCCGGGACGGGCGGCTGGCGATGACCGCGACGTTCCGGTCGCAGAACGCACTCACGTGCTACCTGAACTACGTGCCCCTGCGTAGTATCCAGAACGAGGTCGCCGACGACCTCGGGGTGGGTCGTGGGTCAATGAGGGTCTTCGTCGACGTTCCTCACATCTATGTCGCCGACGCGGCGGCGGTCGAGGAGATCCTCGGGCGTTCGGAGCGCGATGGGCTCGGCGAGGGAGCGGCGTTACCAGGTCCTGCTGGTCGATCTGGACGGGACCGTGGTCGACTACGCCCGGACGGAGGACTGCGCACTCCGTGAGGTCCACCGCCGCTTCTTCCGCGGCGGCCCGGTCGGTCGGGACGGCCCGCACGACTCAAGCGGCCCGCACAGTTCAGACGGCCCGCACGACTCAAGCGGCCCGCACAGTTCAGACGGCCCGCACGACTCAAGCGGCCCGCACAGTTCAGACGGCCCGCACGATCCGGGCGGCCCGCCGGACCTGCGGGACCTGCCGGCGTTCCTGCGTGCCTTCCACACGGCCAACCAGCCCCTCTGGGCCGCCTACCGCGAGCGCCGGATCGACCTGTCCGAGCTGCGCCTGGAGCGCTGGGCCCGGCTGGGCGCCGGTCCCGGCGTGGCCGCCGCGTTCGAGGAGGCCCTCGGCCGCGGGACCGTGCTGTTCCCGGAGGCGTACGGTGCCCTGCGGCGGCTGTCGCGGCGCTTCCGGCTGGCGCTGGTGACCGACGGCATCGCCCGCGTCCAGCGGGTCAAGCTCCGCCGTACCCGGATCGAGCGGTTCTTCGAGCACGTGGTGATCGCGCCCGAGGTGGGCCTGCGCAAGCCCGACGGCGCGCTGCTCCACCACGCGCTCTCCCTGCTGGAGGCCAAGCCCGACGAGGCCCTGATGGTCGGCGACTCCCCGGTGAGCGACGGCGGCTGCGCGCGGGAGGCGGGAGTGGACTTCTGCTGGGTCGACCGGACCGGCGCCCCACCCGTCCCGGACGTCCCCGTCCGTCTGACCGTCCCGCACCTCGCCGCCCTGTGAACCCCGGCGTCCTCCGCACCTCGCCGCCCTGTGAACCCCGGCGCCCTCCGCACCTCGCCGCCCTGTGAACCCCGGCGCCCTCCGGACCCTGATACCCGCTGAAACCGCGGGCCCGTGACATCGCCGGGCCCACCCGCACGTCCACCGCGCGGATGCCGGGTGTCCGGTCACGCGAGATCAGGCGATTGATGCCCTTTCCGTCTGATAAGCCCATTACCTACCAGTATGGTGTGCGAGTGAACGGGACGAAGACCTACCGAATCGTGCTGGTCGCCGCGGGTCTGGCGGGACTGCTCTGCACCTGGCTGGCGGCGTCCGATCCGCTCAACCCGCCGGTCTACTTCACCGTGCAGAGCAACATCATGCTGGTGGCCTACCACGTCTGGCAGCTGTCGGGCCGGGGCGTGCCGTCGGCGTTCCTCAAGGGCGCGGTGACCCTGTTCATCTCCATCACCGGCCTGGTCGCCCATTTCATCCTGACCCACGGCGCGAGCCCCCTGGGACTGCTCCCCGACGGCCGGGGAAACGACGTCCAGGACATGGGCAACCTGCTGCTGCACTACATCACACCGATCATGGCCTTCGCCGACTGGCTGCTCTTCGACCGCGCTCTGCGCCCGGGATGGAGCAGGCCGCTCGTGTGGCTGGCCTACCCCGCCGCCTATCTCGTCTTCGCACTGACCCGCGGCGCCCTGCTCGCCCCGGGCACCGAGCGACGCTACCCGTACCCCTTCCTCGACGTGGACCGGCTCGGCTACGACGGCGTCGCGCTCCAGGCGGTCTTCCTCACGGCCGGCTTCGCCGTCCTCGGCTACGTCCTCGTCGCCCTGCACCGCCTGGCCTCCCGCACGGCGACGCCCCGGATCCCGTAGCGGACCCGGGGCGCCGGAGCAGCCTCAGCGGAAGCGGCGCAGGCGGAGGCTGTTGCTGACCACGAAGACCGAGGAGAACGCCATCGCGGCGCCGGCGATCATCGGGGTGAGCAGGCCGAGCGCGGCCAGCGGCAGCGCGGCCACGTTGTAGGCGAAGGCCCAGAACAGGTTGCCCTTGATCGTGGCCAGGGTCCGGCGCGACAGGCGGATCGCGTCCGCGGCCACCCGCAGGTCGCCCCGGACCAGGGTCAGGTCGGAGGCCTCGATCGCCACGTCGGTGCCGGTGCCCATCGCCATGCCGAGGTCGGCCTGGGCCAGCGCCGCGGCGTCGTTGACGCCGTCGCCGACCATGGCGACCGTGCGGCCCTCGGCCTGGAGCCGCTTGACCACGTCCACCTTGTCGGCGGGGAGCACGTCGGCGATGACCTCGTCGATGCCGACCTCGGCGGCGACCCGGCGGGCCGCCTCCCGGTGGTCGCCGGTGAGCAGGACCGGGTGCAGGCCCAGCCCGCGCAGGGCGGCGACCGCCTCGGCCGAGGTGGGCTTGACCGCGTCGGCGACGGTGAGCACCGCGCGGGCCCGCCCGTCCCAGCCGACCGCGACCGCGGTCTCGCCCCGGACCTGTGCCTCCTCCAGCCCCCGGGCCAGGTCGGCGGGCAGGTGCTGGGACCACTCGGCCAGCAGCTGCGGGCGTCCGACGAGCACGGCGTGGCCGTCCACGACGCCCTGCACGCCCAGGCCCTCCACGTTGGCGAAGTCCTCGACCTTCGCGGTGGACTCCGCGGCGCGGGCGATCGCCTGGGCGATCGGGTGCTCCGAGGCGGACTCCAGGGCGCCGGCCAGTCGCAGGACCTCCGCGCGGCTCTCCCCCTCGGCGAGGAGGACGCCGGAGAGGGTCATCTTCCCCGTGGTCACGGTGCCGGTCTTGTCCAGGACGACGGTGTCGATCCGCCGGGTCGACTCCAGCACCTCGGGGCCCTTGATCAGGATGCCGAGCTGGGCGCCCCGGCCGGTGCCGACCATCAGCGCGGTCGGGGTGGCCAGGCCCAGCGCGCACGGGCAGGCGATGATGAGCACCGCGACCGCGGCGGTGAAGGCGGCGGCCGCGCCGGTGCCGGTGCCCAGCCAGAAGCCCAGGGTGGCCAGCGACAGGGCGATCACGATCGGCACGAAGACCCCGGAGATCCGGTCGGCCAGCCGCTGCACCTGCGCCTTGCCGTTCTGCGCGTCCTCCACCAGCCGTGCCATCCGGGCGAGCTGGGTCTCGGAGCCGACCCGGGTGGCCCGGACCACGAGCCGTCCGCCGGCGTTCACGGTCGCGCCGACCACGGCGTCGCCGGGGCGGACCTCCACCGGCACCGGCTCGCCGGTCAGCATCGAGGCGTCCACCGCCGAGGAGCCCTCCTCGACCACGCCGTCGGTGGCGATCTTCTCGCCGGGCCGTACCAGGAAGAGGTCGCCGGCCGCCAGCCGCTCGGCCGGGACGCGCTCGCCCGAGGCGAGGGTGACCTCCTTGGCGCCCATCTCCAGCAGCGCGTGGAGCGCGGCGCCCGCCCGCCGCTTGGAGCGGGCCTCGAAGTAGCGGCCGGCCAGGATGAAGGCGATCACTCCGGCGGCGGCCTCGAAGTAGATGTTGCCCGACCCGTCGCCCCTGGCCAGGGTGAACTCGAAGCCGTGCCGCATGCCCGGCATGCCGGCCGTGCCGAAGAACAGGGCCCAGAGCGACCAGCCGAAGGCGGCGAGCGTGCCGAGCGAGACGAGGGTGTCCATGGTCGCCGCGCCGTGGCGCAGGTTGGTCCAGGCCGCCCGGTGGAACGGCCAGCCGCCGTAGAGCACGACGGGTCCGGCCAGCGCCAGCGAGAGCCACTGCCAGTTGTCGAACTGCAGCGCCGGGACCATCGCCATCGCGACGACCGGGACGGAGAGCGCGACCGAGGCGACCAGCCGCTGGCGGAGCGGCGCGAGCTCGTCGCGCTCCCCCTCCTGCGGCTCCTCCCGTACGGCGGGCAGCTCGGCGGTGTAGCCGGCCTTCTCCACCTCGGCGACCAGGTCCTCGGGGCTGACGCTCCCGGCGTAGACGACCTTCGCCTTCTCGGTGGCGTAGTTGACCGTGGCGCTCACGCCGTCCAGCTTGTTGAGCTTGCGCTCGATCCGGTTCGCACAGGAGGCGCATGTCATACCGCCGATGGCGAGCTCGATCTCGCCGCCGCCGGCGGGCGGCCTGGTGGTGGTCGTGGACATGGCCTCTCCTCTTGCTCGTCGATCCATCGTGCGCGGCCCGGGGCCGCAGGCGGTAATCGGGGTGTCCGCCGCACCTCTCACCCCAGGGAACGTCTAACCCCCCGGGGGTATTCCTCGGTCAGTGACCGTGCCCGTCGGCGCCGTGCGACGCCTCGGGCGCCGGGGTGGCGTCCCCGCCCTCGTCCCCGTCCCGGCCCTCGCCGCCGCCCTTCGCACCGCTGCCGTCCCGGCCCTCGCCGTCGCCCTTCGCACCGCTGCCGTCCCCGCCCCCGGGTCCGTCACCGGACCGGTCCGCCCCGGGTCCGCCGCCGGACCGGTCGCCGTCGCCTCCGGCCGGCGCCGGCGTGCCCGCGGTGACCGCGGTGAACTCGGCGGTCCGGACCTCGCCGCCGTGCTTGAAGTCGAGGAACAGGCGGTAGGCCCCCGCGCTGGGCACCTCGGCGTGGAAGGTGATGCCGGGTCCGGCCGGGGTCTTCCCGTCGCCGGGCTCGCCTCCCGGGTGGACGTGCAGGTAGGCCAGATCGCCGTCGCGCAGCGCGACGAGGTGGCCGTAGGCGCCCAGGTAGGGCTCCAGGTCGGTGACCGGCTCGCCGTCCCTGCTCACCGAGAGCGTCAGCGCGCTCGACCGGCCGGGGACCAGGTCGCCGGCGAGGGTGACCGTGTAGCCGTCCACGGTCGCGGTGCGCACGGGCCCGCCGAGGGGCTCGGGCCGGTAGTCGCCGGGGGCCGACAGGTCGGTGCCGAGCGTCATGCCCGCCGCGCCCTCGGGGGCGAAGTCGGCGAACGCGCGGTATTCCCCCGGCGCGGGGAGGGTCAGCGGGACCGACCAGGTGCCGTCGGCCTCCCTGCTCGGGTGGAGGTGCTGGAAGCCGGTCAGGTCCCGGCGGACCACGATGAAGTGCAGCTCCTTCTCGTGCTGCGGGGTGAACCGGGTCACCGGGCGGCCGTCGGGGCCGGTCACCGAGAAGCGGAAGTCCGTCTCCTCGCCCGGCTCGACCACGTCCGTCCTCGGCACCAGCGTGTATCCGCCCGCCGACACCTGGAGCCCGCCGGGCAGCCCGGCCGCCCCGGCGGATCCGGTGGCCCCGGTGGCCCCGGCCGCCCCCTCCTGCCCGGCGTGCGCGCCGCCCGCGTGGCCCGCGCCGCCGGAGGCTCCGGCCGTCGCGTGCCCGGCCGCCACGCGCCCGGTCTCCCCGACCGGCCCGGCGAGCTTTCCGGCACCGAACGCGCCGCCGAAGACGGCGGCCAGCCCGAGCACGTACGCCCCCACCTTGGTCGCGCCGTTCATCTCTCCCCCTCTCCGCATACCCCTATAGGGTATATCCACGTTCCCAGAATGCCACAGCGGACCGCGGAAGGCAACCCCATGGGGGTATGAGTACGGTCGGCGGTGTCAGCGGACGAACGGGGCCAGCAGACCGGGGACGGACTCCTCCGCGAAGGCCAGGCCCTCCGCGACGGAGACGTCCACGACCTTGTACGACCCTCCGCCCGCCGCCGTCGTCGCCGCCAGGGTGATCAGGCCCGCCCGGCGCTGGAAGGGCGACCGGCCGACCGTCCAGCCGATGATCGAGGTACGGCGCAGCGCCACGGTCCTGCGCCGGGCGGTGCCGTACCGCGTGACGAGGTAGGGGCCGTGGAGACCGTGGCCCAGGTTGCGGTAGGCGTCGAGGGCCAGGAGCAGGGCGGCGGGGAGCAGGGCGGGACCGGCCAGCCAGAGGAGGCCGGGGACCCAGCTCAGCCAGGCGGCGAGCCCGCCCAGGACCGCGGAGACGACCATCGGCGGCCAGAACGCCCGGACGACCCTGCGGCGGAGCGCGGCACGGGGGTGGGCGGCCAGCGGCGCCAGGGTGGGCGACGCCTTCCCGGACACCTCTCCGACCGCCTCCGCGGACGCCTCCGCGGACGCCTCCACGGGCGTCGGTGCAGGCGCCTCCACGGGCGGCTCCGAGGACGCCTTCTCCACAGGTGCCGCTGCGGGCATCGCTGCGCACGTCGCTGCGGCGAGCACGGCCGCGGCGACCCGGTGCGCCTCGGCGCGCGGGGCGGGCGGCAGCAGGACGACCGACTCGTCCTCGCCGAGGCCGGTGGCCACGGCCTTCAGCCTGGCCCCGCCGCCCCAGCGCAGCGGCAGCGGCTCGGCCAGCTCGACCCCGTACAGCCGGCGCTCCTCCAGAGTCACGGATCGCGTGGTCAGCAGGCCGCGCCGGATCGAGAACGCGCGGTCGGGTTCACGGGTCAGCCGGAAGTTCCACCACGACTCCACGTACAGCAGCAGGGCGCCGGACAGGCCGATGGAGAGCACGATCGCGACCGCGACGGCCGCGACCACGAACGGGTCCGTCGCGGTGACGCGGCTCCAGAGGTCGCCGAGGAAGCCGACCTCGGCCGGATCGACCCCGAAGGCGTCCAGCACCCGGAAGAACACCCCGAACGGGGCCAGGCCGATCAGCAGCGACCAGCTGCTCAGCAGGGCGTAGCGGATCCAGGCGGGACGCAGCTCCGCGATGACGGAGTCCGCCGGATCCGTACGGCCCAGCAGCTCCACCCGGAGCAGGCGGGCGGCGGCGCGGGAGACCCCGTCGAGGACGAGCCCCTTCCCGTCGTCCGTCCGGCCCGTACCGATCGTGACCGTGGCCAGGCCGAAGAACCTCCGCAGCGGGTCGGCCGTGAGGTCGACGCTGCGCACCCGGTCGCGCGGGACCGAGCGACGCCTCCGGAAGACGAGCCCGGAGCGGAACTCCACCCGCTCGGCGGTGACCCGGTACCGGGTGGTCGCGTAGCGGACGAGACCGGCCACCGCGATCGCGGCGAAGACCACGAGGATCACGCCGAGCGTGACGGCCGCCTGGAGGCCGAGCCCGTCCCGGGCGAACGGCAGCGTCATCGCGACGGGCGCCGCCGGCCCGAGCGACCTGGCCAGGGTGAACCGGAGCAGCCGCGGGTCGAGCCGCGACCACCGCGCCCTGGACCCGTCGTCCCCGGCGTCGGCGCCCCTGCTGTTCTCGGCGTTCTCCGCGGCCACGGCGTACCCGGCGTTCCGGGCGCTCCCGGTGCCGTCGGCGACCTCGGCGTTCCGGGCGTTCCCGGTGCCGTCGGCGACCTCGGCGACCTCGGCGACCTCGGCGGCCGCGGTGTCTCCGGCACCGCCGGCGTACTCGTCCCGTCTCATGCGGCGTCCTCCGGAACGGCCTGGGTGCGTGCGGTGAGGCGCTCGGCGAGCTCGGCGGCGAGGACCCGGTCGATCCCGTTGATCTTGATCGCCCCGGCGGCCGAGGCCGTGGTCACGGTCACCCCGGCCAGACCGAAGATCTGCTGGATCGGGCCCCTGACCGTGTCCACGGTCTGGATCCGGGACATCGGGGCGACCCGCCACTTGTGCCAGATCCATCCGGAGGCGGTGTAGACCGCGTCGTCCGTGATCTCCCAGCGGTGCACGCGATGGCGCACCCGGGGCATCACCAGCGTGTAGACCAGGCCGGGCACGGCGATCACCAGGGCCGGGAGCAGAAGCCAGAACCGGGCGGGCGGGATCAGCAGGCCGAGGAGGAGCAGGACCAGCACGGGCGGGGCGACCAGCACCAGCGCCTGGCCGGTCCACCAGCCGATCGCGCGGCCGTCCACCGGGTGGCGCGGGGGACGGAGGCCGGACGGCGGCTCCCCGCCCGCGGGCGGGCCGGGCGGGGAGACGGGTCCGGAAGACGCCGGCCAGGAGGCGAGCCCGGGGCCGGACGGGGAGACGGGCCGGGAGACGGGCGGGGAGACGGGCCGGGGGCCGGGCTCGGGGGGCATCATCGTTCCTTCCGGGTCGCGATGTCGAAGGTCGTGACGAGTTCGCGCGCGTAGGCGTCGAGGTCGACGTCGGGGTAGGCCGCCATCTGGGTGAGCACGCCGTCGACCGCCTGTTTCACCGTGACGGCCATCACCCGGGCGGAGAACTCGCGGAACTCTCCCGCCAGCTGCCCGAACCGCAGGATCTCCTCGACGGAGGCCAGTTCCGGCTCGTTGGCGGTCGTGTCGAGCCTCGGCCTGCCGTCGTCGTGGCGGAAGGCCGACCAGATGTCCAGCAGGGCGATCATGTGAGCCCGGTGGGTCCGGTAGAACTCGACGGTCGACTCGATGTAGGCGGCGAGCATGGCCGCGGCGGTGGTCTGGGCCTCGACCCGCGGGCGGGTGAAGGCGTCGCCCAGGGTGAACGCCTCGTCGACCACCTGCTGGATCAGCTCATCCTTGCCCTTGAAGTGGTAGGAGATCACCCCCTTGCTGATCCCCGCCCGCCTGGCGATCGACGCCAGCGACGCCTGCGCGTAGCCCACCTCGGCGATCACCTCGATCGCGCAGGCGACGATCTGCGCCCGCCGCGCCGTCTCGATGAAGGATCGCCCTTCTTGGCCGATCGGCTCATTTTTTGACCGCATGGCCAGAAAATAGCACATGCGGTCATTTCATCGGGCTCGTCCGCAGTGCGGTCAGCCCGGCAGCCGCCTGACCCGCTCGGAGGCGGGGTCGTAGAGCGGCTCGGCGACCACGGACGCGTCCGTCCAGGTCCCGGTGACGCCCACCTGGACCCGGTCCCCGGGGGCCAGGCCGGCGGGCAGGTAGGCGTAGGCGATCGAGTGCTCGACCCGGTGGCCGTACCCGCCGCTCGTCACGCGGGAGGCCGGCTCGCCGCCGATCCGGACCGGCTCCCCGCCCAGGCAGACCTGCCGGGGGTCGTCGAGGACCAGGCAGCGCAGCCGCCGCGCGGGTTCGGCGTCCCGCAGCAGGGCCTCGCGGCCGAGGAAGTCCTTGTCCCGGGCGACCGCGAAGCCCAGGCCCGCCTCCAGCGGGGTGGTCTCCGGGGTGATGTCCAGGCCCCAGACCCGGTAGCCCTTCTCCAGGCGCATCGAGTCGATCGCCCGGTACCCGCCGGGGCGCAGGCCGTACGGCGCGCCGGCCCGCATGAGCGCGTCCCAGAGCGTGAGGCCGTACTCCGACGGGCAGTACAGCTCCCAGCCGAACTCGCCGACGAACGTGACCCGCTGGGCCAGCACCGGGACGTTCCCCACGCTGATCTCTCTGGCCCGCAGGTAGCCGAAGGCCAGGTCGTCGGGGGAGAGAGCGCCGAGGACGTCCAGCGCGCGCGGGCCCCACAGGCAGTAGCAGGCGTGGGCGGAGGTGACGTCGCGCACCTCCAGGCCGTGCCCGCGCAGCCAGGCGGCGTCGTGCACGCCGAAGGCGGTCCCGGTGACCAGGCGGAAGCGGTCGGCGGCCAGGCGGGTGACGGTCAGGTCGGCCTCGATGCCGCCGCGGGCGTTGAGCAGCTGGGTGTAGACGACCGAGCCGACGGGCCGGTCCAGCTCCCCGGCGCAGGCCCGCTGGAGCCGTTCCAGCGCGCCGGGGCCGGAGACCTCCAGCTTGGCGAACGAGGTCTGGTCGAACAGTCCGGCCGCGTCCCGCGTGGCCAGGCACTCGGCGCGCACGGCCGGCGACCAGATCCGCCCGGCCCACCCCTCCGGCCGGAGCCCCCTCCCCCTGGCCCTGTGGACGCTTCCCGCACCGTCCGCACCGCCCGGCCGGGCGCCGTCCTGCTCCGCACCATCCGCACCATCCGCACCGCCCGGCCGGGCGCCGTCCGGCTCCGCGTCGTCCTCCGGCGGCCCGTCCCCGGCGTTCGACCCGAACCAGTTGACCCGCTCCCAGCCCGCCTTCTCACCGAACGCGGCGCCCAGCTCCGCGTGCCGTACCCAGGCGGGGGAGCGGCGCAGCGGCCGGGCAGCGGTGCGCTCCTCGCCCGGGTAGACGATGTCGTAGTACGTCGAGTAGGCGTCCAGGGCCCTGGACCGCGCCCAGGCGGCCGACCGGGCGTGGCCGCCGAAGCGGCGCAGGTCCATGCCGAACAGGTCGTACTCGGGCGTGCCGTCCGTGATCCACTCGGCCATGACCTTGCCCACGCCGCCCGCCGCGGCCAGCCCGTGCACGCAGAAGCCGGCCGCCGCCCACAGGCCGCGCACCGGGGTCGGGCCGAGCAGGAACTCGCCGTCCGGCGTGAACGCCTCGGGCCCGTGCACCACCTTCACGATCTCCGTACGGCCCAGCGCCGGGACCCTCCGGACCGCCGACTCCCACGACTCCTGGAATTTCGCCATGTCGGCGGGGAACAGCGTCCGGGGCTCCGCCAGGGGCGCGGGCGTGTCCCAGACCTCGGGGGTCCGGATGTACCCCCCGACGAGGATCCCCCCGGCCTCCTCCCGGAAGTACACGATGTTGTCCGGGTCCCGCACCGTGGGAATGGAGGAGGAGACCCCGAAAGGCTCGGTGACGACGTACTGGTGCTTGATCGGCACGACCGGGATGTCCACCCCCGCCAGCCGCCCCAGCCGCCCGCTGGCCGCCCCGGCGGCGATGACGACCGTCCCGGTCCGGACGGACCACTCCTCGATCCCGGAACCCGCCCCCGGAACCGCCTCCGCCGCCGCTCCCGCTCCCGCGCCCGGCTCCGTCCCCGGAACCGCACCCGTCCCCTTCCCCGTCCCCGGAACCGCTCTCGCATCCGTCCCCGCTCCCGCGCCCGGCCGCGCGGTCCGGGCCAGCCGCACCCCGGCGACCTCACCGTTCTCGATGTCGAACCCGGTCACCTCGGTCCCGGTGAGGATGCGCGCGCCCAGCTTCTCCGCCCCCGCGGCCAGCGCCCTGGCCAGCAGCGCCGGGTCGAGCCGGCCGTCGCCCGGCAGCCAGAGCGCGGCCCGCACGTCGGCCGTCTCCAGCAGCGGCAGCCGCTCCCCCGCCTCCGCCCCGGAGAGCACCGCGACGTCCAGCCCGTAGGTCTCCGCGGCCCCGGCCAGGCGCAGCGACTCCTCCACCCGCTCCGGCGTGGTCGCCAGCCGGAGCCCGCCCACCCCGCGCCAGCCGGGGTCCAGGCCGGTGAGCTCGGCCAGCTCGGGATAGAGGCCGGCCGAATACATGATCATCTTCGTCTGGGTGACCGTGGAGCGGAGCTGGCCCACGAAACCGGCCGAGTGCCAGGTGGTCCCCTCGGTGAGCCCGTGCCGCTCCACCAGGAGGACCTCGGTCCAGCCGAGCCTCGCCAGGTGGTAGGCCACGCTGCAACCGGCCACGCCGCCGCCGATCACGACGGCCCTCGCGGAGTCGGGATGTCCCATGTCCAGAGCTCCTCTGTAACGACTCGTCCGCAGAATCGGATCAATGGTCTGAAGGTAGGCCAAAGGAGTGCGGCATGCCAGACGCTCTCGCGCGCGTCCGCGAATGGGCGGGACAACCCGTCACCGAGACGCCGCTGGCGGGCGGCCTCAGCCACCGGGTCGCCCGGGTGGACGCCGCCGACGGGCGGCGCTGGCTGCTGCGGGTCCTCGACCCCCGGGTCTCGGCCGCCGGCCTCGGCATCCCGCTCGACGACGAGATCGCCAACACCCTCCGGGCGGCCGAGGCCGGGGTCGGCCCGCGGGTCCTGCACCGCATGCCCGGCGCCCTGCTGCTGGAGTACCTCGACGGCGTCACGCTGGACGCGCGGGCCGTGCGGGCCCTGCCCGGTCCGATCGCGGCGGCCTGCCGCCGCCTGCACGCCGGGCCCCCGTTCGTCGGCGGCTTCTCGGTCTTCCGCAAGCTGGAGGAGTTCCTCGCCCTGTGCCGCAGGCACGGCCTGCGCACCCCCGGCGGCTACGAGGCCGCGCTCCCGGCCGCCGCCGAGATCGAGCGCGCGCTGGCCGCGCGCCCGCTGCCGGCCGTGCCCTGCCACAACGACCTGCTCCCGGCGAACCTCATCCTCTGCGGCGGCGAGGTGCGGATCGTCGACTACCAGCTCTCCGGGAACGGCGACCCGGCCTTCGAACTGGGCGACATCGCCGCCGAGGCGGAGTACGACCCGGACCTCACCCGCCGGCTGGCCCGGGAGTACTTCGGCGAGGACAGCCCGCGGCTCGCCGCCCGGGTCCGGCTCAACCTGATCATGTCGAACATCACCTGGACCCTCTGGTTCTCCGTGCACCACGGGCTGCTGCGCGAGCAGGCCGCCGCCGCCGGCTTCGACTACGGGGCCGAGGCCGCCGGGAAGTTCGCGCGGGCCGTACGGGACCTCGGCGACCCGGGGTTCGGGCGGCTGATCGACGACGTCCGGGGCGCGAGCCCCGGATCCCCACCCCCCGCACGACGCAAGGAGTCTTGAATGACCGAGCCGGCCCCGGTGGACGAGGACGCGAGACGACTCGCCGAACTCGGCTACAAGCAGGAGCTCTCCAGGACCTGGAGCGGCTTCTCCAACTTCGCCATCTCCTTCTCGATCATCTCCATCCTCGCCGGCTGCTTCACCACCTTCGGCCAGGCCTGGAACAACGGCGGCCCGGTCGCCATCTCCTGGGGCTGGCCGCTGATCTCGGTCTTCATCCTGATCATCGGCCTGTGCATGTCCGAGCTGGTCTCGGCCTACCCGACCGCCGGCGGCATCTACTGGTGGGCGGCGAAGATGGGCCGGCCGGTGCACGGCTGGTTCACCGGCTGGTTCAACCTCATCGGCCTGATCGCGGTCACCGCCTCGGTCGACTACGGCTGCGCGACGTTCATGAACATCACGGTCAACCGGTTCGCGCCGGGGTTCGAGGTCTCGCTCGGCAACACCTTCATCCTGTTCGCGGTCGTCCTGGTGCTGCACGCGCTGATCAACGTCTACAGCCACCGGCTGATCTCGGTGCTGCAGAACGTCTCGGTGTGGTGGCACGTGTTCGGCGCCGCCGCCGTCGTGCTGATCCTGGTCTTCGGGCCCGACTCGCACCAGTCGATGTCGTTCGTCTTCACCGAGACGATCAACAACTCCGGTTTCTCCGACACGTCCTACTGGTTCTACGTGCTCCCGCTCGGCTTCCTGCTGACCCAGTACACGATCACCGGTTTCGACGCGTGCGCGCACGTGTCGGAGGAGACCCAGGGCGCGTCCACGGCCGCCGCCCGGGGCCTGTGGCAGTCGATCTTCTACTCGGCGATCGGCGGCTGGATCGTGCTGCTCGCCTTCCTGTTCGCGGCCACCGACGTGCAGGCGGTCAACGAGGCGGGCGGCTTCGTGGGCGCCGTCTTCGACTCGGCGCTCCCCGGCAACCTGGCCACCGCGATCTTCGCGATCTCCACCGTCGGCCAGTTCTTCTGCGGCATGAGCTGCGTGACCTCGATGTCCCGGATGACCTACGCCTTCTCCCGGGACGGCGCGATCCCCGGGTGGCGGCTCTGGTCGAGGGTCGACGCCAACCGGACCCCGGTCAACGCGATCGTCTTCGGCTGCGTGCTGGCCCTGGTCCTCACCCTGCCCGCGCTCTACGAGGCCCCGAACGGCCTGCCGCTCGCGTTCTACGCGGTCGTCTCGGTCGCGGTCATCGGGCTCTACCTCGCGTTCCTGATCCCGATCTGGCTCCGGCTGCGGATGGGCGACCGCTTCGAGCCCGGCCCGTGGACGCTGGGACGCAGGTACAAGGTGATGTGCTGGATCGCGATCATCGAGATCGCGGTCGTCTCGGTCTACTTCGTCATGCCGCTGGTCCCGGAGGCGGTGCCGTTCGGCGAGGACTTCACCTGGACCGCGGTGAACTACGCGCCCATCGTGGTGGGCGTCATGGTCCTGAGCGTGGGGCTGTGGTGGGCGCTGTCGGCCCGGCACTGGTTCACCGGGCCGCGCCGTACGGTCGACGACGACGCCGCCACCGACGAGCCCGAGCCCGTCTCCTGATCCGGCCCGGGCGCTCCGGGCCCGCCGGGTCCCTCCCCCGGCCCGCCGGACCCGGAGCGCCCCGGCCCCGCCCGCCGCGCGGCCGGAGCGGAGCCGGTGAGCGGTGGAGGCCGCCCCGGAGACCACCACGGCCGCCCCGGAGACCGCCGCGGGGTCAGCGCGCCTCGAAGGCCGCCGCCACCGCGTCGCGGACGCCGTCCATGGCGGTCGCGACGCCCTCGTTGGCCAGCGAGGTCATCTCCACCTCCGGCATGCCGCAGGGCACCGCCCAGTTCCACGGGGTCAGGTCGCCGTCGACGTTGAGGGCGAACCCGTGGCTGGTGACGCTCCGGCTCTGGCGCATGCCGATCGAGACGATCTTCCGCCCGGTCGCGCGCGTCCAGACGCCGGTGAGCAGCTCGGAGCCGGGCGGGGTGTCCCGCCGCTCGGCCGGGACCCCCAGGGCGTCCAGCGCGCCGACGAGCCGGAGCTCGACCTCGCGCACGTAGTCGACGATCCCCTCGCCCTCGCCGAGCTTGACGACGAGGTAGCCGACCAGCTGGCCGGGGCCGTGGTAGGTGAGCTGGCCGCCGCGCCCGGTGCTCACGACGGGGATGCCGCGGGACGGGTCGGGCAGGTGCTGCTCCGGTGTGCGCCTGCCGACGGTGTAGACGGGATGGTGGCTGAGCAGCCAGAGCGTGTCCGGCCGCTCGTCGCGCTGCCGCTCGCCGACCAGCTCGGCCATCCGGTCCATGGCCTTCTCGTAGTCGACCAGGTCGTCCTGGATCAGTGACAGGGGGCGTCGCCTCATGCCCCGAGTCTATTCAGCGTCCGTAGACGGTCTCCGGCGCCTTCGGCATGAGGATCCACAGGGCCACGTAGGCGATCCAGAGCGGCCCCGGGATGAGCGAGAGCACCAGCCAGAGCACCCGGACGAGCGTGGGGGGCAGGCCGAGGCTGTCGGCGATCCCGCCGCAGACGCCAGCGATGATCTTGTGCTTTCTCGAACGGTGCATGGTCTCTCCCCGGTTCGTCGGTCTTCATCTGTCAGAACGAGCGACGGAGAGATCCCCGTTCCCCGGACGTCCCTGAGAAAACCCTGACAGGGTCGGCGGTCCCGGCACCGCCGGACATCCATGACACTTCGGCCCCGCATCGACCGGATTCTGTAACTATTCGCGCAACTCCCCGTCAGCTCCTCTATGCGTTGGCGATTGATCACGGTACGTTCCGCTCTAGTACGGAATGGGGACCCCCCAAGCAGACTCCCGAGGAGCGTTATGCGCCTGAAATTCCGACGCGGAGCGGCCCGAGGCCTCACAGTGGCCACCATGGCCACGGCCCTCGCCCTTCCCCTCGCCCTCACCACACCGGCGAGCGCGTCCGCGGTCGACGTCCCCGACGTCCTCGCCACCGCCATGACCTACCAGGTCAAGGGCAAGAACGTGCACAAGCACCTGGAGAAGTTCCAGGAGATCGCCACCGCCAACGGCGGCAACCGCGCCGCGGGCAGCCCCGGCTACGACGCCTCCCTCGCCTACGTGCAGGACAAGCTGCGCCGCGCCGGGTACAGGACCTCGACCACCGACGTCGAGTTCCCGCTCAGGTGGGAGGAGTTCTCCCCCTCGGTCCTGCAGCAGACCGCCCCCGAGGCCAAGACCTACACGGTCGGCACCGACTTCGTGACCGTGCACTCCTCCAGCGGAGGTGACGTCACGGCGGAGGTCCAGGTGGTCGACGCGGTCATCCCGGTGCCGGAGACCCCCAACACCTCCACCGCGGGCTGCGAGGACGCCGACTTCGCCGGGTTCGTCCCCGGCCGGATCGCGCTGCTCCAGCGCGGCACCTGCCCGTTCGTCGACAAGGCCACCAACGCCAAGGAGGCGGGCGCGGCTGGTGTGATCTTCTTCAACGAGGGCCAGGCGGGCCGCACCGACCCGCTGGAGTTCGACATCGTCGAGTGGCGCCTCGGCTTCCCGATCGTGATGGCGAGCACCGCGGTCGGCCTCGACCTGGCCGACAGCCCCGGCACCACCGTGCGCCTGAAGGTCGACGCCGCCACCACGGTCGGCAGGACCAAGAACCTCATCGCCGACTCGCGGTGGGGCAAGAAGGGCGAGATCGTGATGGTCGGCGCCCACCTGGACGGCGTGCCCGAGGGCGCCGGCATCAACGACAACGGCTCCGGCAGCGCCGCCATCCTGGAGACCGCGCTGAAGCTGGCCAAGGTGCCCACCAAGCACAAGCTGCGCTTCGCCTTCTGGGGCGCCGAGGAGCTCGGCCTGCTCGGCTCCGAGCAGTACGTCGCGGGCCTGTCCCAGGCGGAGAAGGACAAGATCCGGCTCTACCTGAACTTCGACATGGTCGCCTCCCCGAACGACGTCACCTTCCTCTACGACGGTGACGACTCCGACGCCGAGGGCGCGGGCGCGGGCCCGGCGGGCTCCGCCGAGATCGAGAAGCTCTTCGAGAAGTACTACGCCAAGCGCCGCCTGGGCTTCGAGGGCACCGACTTCGACGGCCGCTCCGACTACGGCCCGTTCATCGCCAACGGCATCCCCTCCGGCGGCATCTTCACCGGCGCCGAGGGCATCAAGACCGAGGAGCAGGCCGCGAAGTTCGGCGGCACCGCCGGCGCGCCGTACGACCCCTGCTACCACGCCGCCTGCGACGGCATCACCAACATCAACGCCGCCGCGCTGGAGCGCAACTCCAAGGCGATCGCCTACGCGACCACCTTCTACGCCTACGACCTGTCCACCATCCCCGACCGGAACGCCGCCGCCCTGGCGAAGTCGGCCGCCGCTCCCGCCGCCCACGCGCACGGCAAGGACGGCAAGCACGTCGAGCCCGCCAAGTAACCCGCCCGGCAACCCGCCGGAGCGGTCCCCGGCCGGGGCCGGGGCCGTGAACCGGCCCGGGTGACCGGCCGGGGTCGTCGACCGGCCGGGGCGGGACGCACCGCGCCCCGCAAAGCGCACCACCATGCTGTACGGCGCGCACCCCCACCCAGGGGTGCGCGCCGCTCGGGGGAACCCTTCCACCTCCGACCCGAGGAGCACGATGCGCACTCTCCGGTCCATCGGGATGGCGGCGATCCTGGCCGTCCCGCTGGCACTCACCCCCCTGATGATCCCCACCGCGTCGGCGGC
The DNA here is from genome assembly GCF_014647955.1 of Planomonospora antibiotica. Classification (NCBI taxonomy): domain Bacteria; kingdom Bacillati; phylum Actinomycetota; class Actinomycetes; order Streptosporangiales; family Streptosporangiaceae; genus Planomonospora; species Planomonospora antibiotica. The sequence goes on from NZ_BMQE01000011.1 coordinate 126,115, forward strand.
CGCCCCGCCCGACATCCCCCTCTCGGCCGTGAAGGCCCACCTGACCCAGTTCCAGTCCATCGCCACCGCCAACGGCGGCAACCGCGCCCACGGCCGTCCCGGCTACCGGGCCTCGGCCGACTACGTCAAGGGCCTGCTGGACGGCGCCGGATTCACCACCACCCTGCAGCCGTTCACCTACGGCGGCGCGACCGGCTACAACGTCATCGCCGACTGGCCGGGCGGCGACCCGAACGACGTCCTCATGGTCGGCGCGCACCTCGACAGCGTGACCTCCGGCCCCGGCATCAACGACAACGGCTCCGGCAGCGCCGCCATCCTGGAGACCGCCCTGGAAGTGGCCCGCCAGGGCCTCACCCCGGCCAAGCACCTGCGCTTCGCCTGGTGGGGCGCCGAGGAGCTGGGCCTGCGCGGCTCGCAGTACTACGTGAACAACCTCCCGTCCGCCGAGCGCGCGAAGATCAAGGGCTATCTGAACTTCGACATGGTCGGCTCGCCCAACGCCGGCTACTTCGTCTACGACGGCGACAACTCCGACGGCACCGGCTCGGGCCCCGGCCCGGCGGGCTCCGCCCAGCTGGAGCGGACGCTCCAGGACTACTTCGCCTCGATCGGCGTGCCGACCCGGGGCACCGACTTCGACGGCCGCTCCGACTACGGTCCGTTCATCGCCGTCGGCATCCCGGCCGGAGGCACGTTCACCGGCGCGGAGGGCACCAAGACCAGCGCCCAGGCCACCCTGTGGGGCGGTACGGCGGGGCGGGCGTTCGACCCCTGCTACCACCGGTCCTGTGACACGATCACCAACATCAGCGACACCGCGCTGGACCGCAACGCCGACGCGATCGCCTACGCCGTGTGGACGATCGCCACGGCCGTCCCGCCGCAGGCCGTCTGGCAGGACACGTTCGAGACGGCGACCGGTTGGACGGCGAACCCGTCCGGCACCGACACCGCCACCTCCGGCCAGTGGGAGCGCGGGGACCCGGCGGCCACCTCCTCCAGCGGGACCAAGCAGCTCGGCACCACGGTCAGCGGCGTCAACGACCTGGTCACCGGGCGCCTGGCGGGCTCCTCGGCCGGGGCCTACGACATCGACGGCGGCGTCACGAGCATCCGGTCGCCGGAGATCGCCCTGCCGGCGGGCGGAGCGCTCAGGCTCCGCTTCTCCTGGTACCTGGCGCACGGCTCCAACTCCTCCAGCGCGGACTACCTGAGGGTGAAGGTCGTCGGCCCGTCCGGGACGACCCAGGTGTTCCAGCAGCTCGGCGCGGCCACCGACCGCGACGGCGCCTGGAGCTCCGCGGAGGCCGACGTCTCGGCCTTCGCCGGGCAGACCGTGCGGATCCTCGTCGAGGCGGCCGACGCCTCGGGCGCCTCCCTGGTGGAGGCCGGGGTGGACGACGTGTCGATCATCCGGCCGTAGGGGATCCCGCCGGTGCGCGACACCGTCGCCGGGCGGCGGGGCGGAGATCGCCCGCGCCGTCCGGCGGCCGTCGCGCACCGGCGGGCAGCACATCCCCTCCATGCCCCAATGGAACTCTTTAATGCTAAATGGGCTATGCGTCCAGATTTGCGCCCCAGCCTGTGGGCAGTCTCCAGACGGAGTACGGACCCTCTCGCACGGCGAGGAGAAGACCATGACCCAGCCACAGCAACCGGAGCTTCGCAGATCCGGCGGGGCGCCGACCAACGACGAGAACCTCGACGTCATGCCCGAGACGCCCAGCGGAACCGCGGCCTCCGGGGGCCGGCCGCACGGCACGGACAAGGGCAACAAGGGCGGCGGGGAGGGCGGCGGTGTGCCGCCGGACCAGCGGCCGCCGCACCCTGCGTGACCGTGCGCCGCGAGCCGGTGTCCACCGAAGGAGGTGGACACCGGCTCGCGCGTTAAATATTACTGTTTGTCCGTTTTGTGAGGGGTAGGAAATCCGGCAAGCGCGAGCAGAGGAGGACCCATGAGCAAGACGGTGGCCGATGTGATGACGGCCGATCCGGCGACCCTCGACGCGAGCCAGCCCGTGTCCGTCGCGGCTCAGCTGATGGTCAGCGAGGACACCGGAGCGGTGATCCTCACCGACGACGGCCATGTCAGCGGGATCGTGACCGACCGCGACATCGCCGTCCGCGTCGTGGCCCAGGACAAGGGCCCCGACACCCCGGTCCGGGAGGCGTGCAGCGAGGAGCTCACGACGGTCGGGCCCGACACCAGCATCGAGCAGGTCGTGCAGCTGATGCGCGACAAGGCGGTGCGGCGGGTGCCCGTGGTCGAGAACGACCACGCCGTCGGCATCGTGAGCATCGGGGACCTGGCGATCGACCGCGACTCCGACTCGGCTCTGGCCGACATCTCCGCGGCGAAGGGGAACCGCTGACGACGCGTCGGCCGGGGCCGCCGCCCGGCGGTCCCGGCCGTGCCGTGTCCGAAGGCCCCGGCCGTGCCGTACCCGGCGGGGTGGGCGTGCCGGCCGCCCGCACGCTCCGGGCATGAGACGGGCGTACCGGGGAACCGTCGACCAGCACGGGGAGACGAGGTGAACGCCATGGTGTCGCGACCATCCACCATCACCAGCCTGTCGGAGCTGACGGCACTGCTGGACGAGCGGCGGGGCCTGTTCATCCGGTGGTCCAGGGACCTGGAGAGGGACGAGGCCAGCGGGTGCAGCCGGGACTCCCTCACCGGGGCCGCGCTGCCGGGCCTGTCCGCCAATCCCCTGGACGTCGAGGACTGGTGGGGGGACCGGCCGGTCCGGTTGTGGGCGGCCCGCCGCCTGCACGACTACTCCCATCTGCGCCGCGAACGGGGACCCGGGGTCAGGGCATGGGTCCTGTCCGGGCGGGAGGTGGGCCGGGGGCCCGACAACGAGCCCCTCATCGCGTGCGACGAGGCCGTGGCGACCGTCGACGACGCCGTCATGGAGGAGGCCGAGCGGCTGATCGACAGCCAGGGCGCCGACGCGTGGGGCCCCCTGGACCGGGAGTCCGGTTCACGCGCCGGCTGACCCCGGCACCGCCCGGTCCCGACCGACCCCGGCACCGCCCGATTCCGTTCCGGCCCTCGGCCGACCCCGGCCCCGGCCCCGGCTGATCCTGGTCCTGTCCGGACCGGACCGGGCCGGGCGGGGTCGGGCTCTCAGCCTTATGGCCGAGTCACGGCCGTCCCATGCCTCCGCTAACCTCGCCTAGGTCACGCAGGCGCGGTAGGGAAGGCATCCACGTTGATCGGCTGGTTCGAAGCGGTGGTCCTCGGACTCCTTCAGGGACTGACGGAGTTCCTGCCCATCTCCTCCAGCGCCCATATCCGGGTCGTCTCCGCCTTCCTCGGCTGGCCGGATCCGGGCGCCGCCTTCACCGCGGTGATCCAGCTCGGCACCGAGGCCGCGGTGCTCATCTACTTCCGCAAGGAGATCTGGGAGATCATCTCCACCTGGACCCGGGCCCTGTGGACGCCCGCGCTGCGCGCGCACCACGCCGCCCGCATGGGCTGGTACGTGATCGTCGGCACGCTCCCGATCCTCGTCCTGGGCCTGCTGTTCGAGGAGAAGATCGACACGATCTTCCGGGACCTGCGTCTGATCGGCACCACGCTGATCGTCTTCGGCCTGATCCTCTGGCTCGCCGACCGCAAGGCCCGCGACAAGCTCACGCTGGAGCGGCACCTCAGCTTCACCCACTCCGTCGTCTACGGCCTCGCCCAGTCCCTTGCCCTGATCCCGGGCGTCTCCCGCTCCGGCGGCACGATCACCGCGGGCCTACTGCTCGACTACCGCCGTGAAGAGGCCGCGAAGTACTCCTTCCTGCTGGCCATCCCCGCCGTGCTGGGCGCGGGCGTGCTGAAGCTGTTCGACATCGGCGAGGAGCAGGCGCCCGCCTGGGGGCCGACCATCCTGGCGACCGTGATCTCGTTCGCGGTCGGCTACGCGGCGGTCTCCTGGTTCCTGAAGTACATCAGCACCCACCGCTTCACCGGCTTCGTGATCTACCGGGTGGTCCTCGGCGTGGTGATCATCGCCCTGGTGAGCTTCGGCGTCCTGGACCCCTCCGCGGGCCAGGGGTGACCCGTGCGGGGCCGGTCCCCGCCCGGAGTCTGTCATGGTCGGTGACGGTAACGGCACAGTGATCAGAAATGCCTGACATGTCCGGCCATGCCGGGCAAGATTGCCGGTGATGAACAGGCAACCGCCTCCGGACACCGGCGTCCCACCGCACCGCATCGGGGTCTACACTCCGGTCCGCCGCCTCGGCGAGGGCGGCATGGGCATCGTCCACCTGGCGCGCGACCCCGCGGGCCGGCAGGTGGCGCTCAAGGTCATGCGCCCCCAGCTCGCCGCGCAGGAGGAGTTCCGCCGGCGCTTCCGCAAGGAGGCGGAGGCCGCGCAGAAGGTCGCGCGCTTCTGCACGGCGGCGGTGCTCGACGTGGGCATGGAGGACGGTCAGGCCTACCTCGTCACGGAGTACGTCGAGGGCGCGGACCTCGCGACCGTCATCGAGGAGCAGGGGCCCGTCACCGGGTCCAACCTGGACGCCCTGGCCGTCGGGGTGGCCACGGCCCTGTCGGCCATCCACCGGGCGGGGGTCGTCCACCGGGATCTCAAGCCGTCGAACATCCTGCTCAGCCCGGTCGGGCCGCGCGTCATCGACTTCGGCATCGCCCAGCTCGCGGAGACGGCCGGCGGGGACACCAGCGTGGTGATCGGCACCCCTTCGTACATGTCCCCCGAGCAGGTCAACGGCGAGCGCGTCACGGCTGCGGCCGACATCTTCGCGTGGGGCTGCGTGGTCGCCTACGCCGCCACCGGCCGCCCCCCGTTCGGCGGCGGGGCCGCTCCGTCGGTCCTCTACCGGGTCGCCCACCACGCCCCGCACCTCGACGGACTCGACGAGCGGCTGCGCCCCCTCGTCGAGCGGGCGCTGGACAAGGACCCCGCCCGCCGGCCCACCGCCCAGCAGCTCATCGACCGGCTCCTCGGCCAGGAGGAGGTGGCGGCCGAGGCCGCGACCAAGGCGGTCAGCGACATCTGGACCCCGGCCCGGCTCCGGGTCCCCACCCGGATCGCGTCCGGCTCCGGCTCCGACTCTCCGGTCACCGGCTCCCGGAGCCGGTGGACGGTGCCGGTGCTCGCCGCGGTCACCGCGCTCGCGGTCGCGGCGGCCGTGCTCTCCTTCGTCCTCCAGTCGGGCGCGGGCGGGCGGAAGCCGTCCGGGAACGGCCTGCCGGTGGGCCGGGACCTCCAGATCGACGGGATCCCCCTGCACGTCGAGATCGCCTCGCTCACCCGCAAGGGGCAGGGGGTGACCCTGCAGTGGTCGGTCCGCAACACCGGCACCAGCGACTGGAACCCGTGGGTCGCGTTCGGGTCGCAGTCGGCGACGTCCCCGTTCTACTACAACAGCACTGCGGGCGTGATGCTGGTGGACCCCTCCAGCGGCAAGAAGTACGGCCCCACGACCGACGGGGACACCTGCTCGTGCAGCCCCACCACGGGGGACCTCGCGCCGGGGGACACCGAGTCGTACTACTCCGTCTTCACCGGGGTGCCCGAGTCCGCGGAGGAGCTGGGCGTCCAGATCCCCAGTGTCGGGCTGTTCGCGAACGTGCCGATCTCCTCGTAGTGCTCCTCGTTCCGACCGGCCGGATCCGGCGGGTTGAATAGGGGTCGTGACGGCGGACGGACAGGACCACAGCGGGCAGACGCCAGGCGGGCCGGGCCACAGCGGACGGCCTGCGGACGGGCCGGGGAGCACCGGGCGCCTGCGCTCCGAGTGGTCCGGCCTGCCCGTCCGGCACGCCCTGCCCGAGCTGCTCGCCGCCCTGGACGCGTGCGGCACCGCCGTGCTCGTCGCACCGCCCGGCACCGGCAAGACCACCCTCGTCCCGCTCGCCCTCGCCGGGCTCCTCGACGGCTCGGCCCGCAGCAGGGTGGTCGTGGCCGAGCCGCGCCGGATGGCCGCGCGGGCCGCGGCCCGGCGCATGGCCTGGCTGCTGGGCTCGGAGGTCGGCGCCGAGGTGGGATTCTCGGTCAGGGGCGAGCGCCGGGCCGGCCCGGGCACCGTCGTCGAGGTCGTCACCACCGGCGTCCTCCTCCAGCGCCTCCAGCGCGATCCCGAGCTGGACGGCGTGCACGCGGTCCTGCTCGACGAGTGCCACGAGCGCCACCTGGACGCCGACACCGCCCTCGCGTTCCTCCTGGACGTGCGCGCGACCCTCCGCCCCGACCTGCGGATCCTCGCCACCTCGGCCACCGCCGACGCCGGGCCATGGGCCCGCCTGCTCGCCACCGGACCGGAAACCGCACCCGGCCCCGGCATGCCGGAGCCCGCGGCACCGATCATCCGCGCCTCCGGCACCATGCACCCCGTCACCCCGGTCTGGGCCCCGCCCACCCGGCCGGTCACCCCGCCGCACGGCCTGCGCGTCGACCCCGCCTTCCTGGCCCACGTCGCCGACGTCGTACGGCGGGCGCTCGCCGAGCACGACGGGGACGTGCTCTGCTTCCTACCCGGGGTCGGCGAGATCGGCCGCGTCGCCGGGATGCTCGCCGACCTTGAGCGCTCCGGCGGTCCGGAGGGAGGCGGCCGTGCGGGCCGTCTCGGCGCACCTCAAGACGGCGGCCGCACGGACCGCCCCGGCGAACCGCAGGGCGGGCGCCCGGACCGTCCCGGCGGTCTGCGGATCCTCCAGGTCCACGGCCAGGCCCCGGCCCGCGTCCAGGACGAGGTCCTCTCCCCCGACCCCGGCGGCGCCCGGCGGGTGGTCCTGGCGACCTCCGTCGCCGAGTCGAGCCTCACCGTTCCCGGCGTCCGGATCGTGGTCGACTCCGGCCTGGCCCGCGAGCCCCGCACCGACCACGCCCGCGGTCTCGGCTCGCTCACCACCGTCCGCGTCTCCAGGGCCTCCGCCGAGCAGCGGGCCGGGCGGGCGGGCCGGGAGGCCCCCGGCGTCGTCTACCGGTGCTGGTCCCCCGCCGAGCACGACCGCCTCCCCGAGCACGCCCGGCCCGAGATCGCCCTCGCCGACCTGACCGGGTTCGCCCTCCACGCCGCGTGCTGGGGCGACCCGTCGGCGGCAGGCCTGGCTCTGCTCGACCCGCCGCCGCCCGCCGCGCTGGAGGCCGCGCACCGCACCCTGCGCGCGCTCGGCGCCCTCATGACACCGGACGCCCCGAACGCCCCGGGCGGGGCGAACGGCGCAGCCGACACGCGCGGCGCGGACGGTGCAGGCGGCGTGGGAGCGGCGGGCGTCCCCGCCCTCTCCGGGGCCCGGGTCACCGACCGGGGCCGGCGGATGGCGGCGGCCGGTGTCCATCCGCGGCTGGCCAGGGCTCTCGTCGACGCCGGCGATCGGGCCGCCGAGGTCGTCGCACTGCTGTCGGAGCAGCTCCCCCGCGACGCGGGCGACGACCTGGTCGCGGTCTGGCGCGCGGTCCGCCGGGGCGGCGACGGGTTCTCCGCCCGCTGGCGCCGGGAGGCCGGGCGTCTGGCGCGCGCCGTACCGGGAGCGGGCGACGCCGGGGGCGGGGCCGGCGGGGGCGGGGCCGGCGGGGGGACTGGCAGGGGGACCGCGGGCACGGCCCCGGAGCAGGCGCGGCGGTCACGACCGGGCACAGCCCCGGAGCAGGCACGGCGGTCACGACCGGGCACGGTCCCGGGCGCCGGAGGGCCTCCGTCCGGCGGCCGGGCCGAGCGGAGCGACGACGCGGTCGCCGGGCTGGTGGTGGCGCTGGCCTACCCGGAGCGGGTCGCCAGGCGGCGGGGCGGGGCCTACCTGATGGCCTCGGGGACCGCCGCGGAGCTGCCCGCGGGCTCCCGGCTCGGCTCCGCGGAGTGGCTCGCGGTCGCGGTCGCGGACCGGCCCGCGGGCTCGGCGGCGGCGCGGATCAGGCAGGCCGTCGTGATCGACGAGGAGACCGCCAGGTCCGCCGCCGCGCCCCTGTACTCCGTCGCGGACGAGATCGCCTGGCGCGTCCCGCCGGGAGAGCGGAAGGGGGACGTCACGGCCCGCCGGGTCGAGCGCCTCGGCGCCGTCGAGCTCTCCGCGGTCCCCCTCCGCGACGCCGACGTCCGGCCCGCCCTGCTGGACGGCCTGCGCGCCGAGGGTCCGTCGCTCCTGCGCTGGGCCCCCGAGGCCGCGGCCCTGCGCGAGCGCCTGGCCTTCTGCCGCCGAGCGCTCGGTGACCCGTGGCCGGCCGTGGACGACGCCGCCCTGGTCGAGGCCGCCGACCTCTGGCTGGAGCCCGAGCTGTCCCGCGCCCGCCGCCGCGCCGACCTGGAGCGCCTCGACGCGGCCGCGGCCCTGCGCCGGCTGGTCCCGTGGAGCGCCCGTCTGGACGAGACGGCCCCCGAGCGGATCGAGGTGCCGAGCGGGTCGCGGATCAGGGTCGACTACTCCGGCGAGCGGCCGGTCCTCGCCGTCAAGCTGCAGGAGCTGTTCGGCTGGAACGACGCCCCGCGGATCGCCGGGGTGCCCCCGGTCGTGCACCTGCTCTCCCCGGCGGGCCGCCCGGCCGCGGTCACCTCGGACCTGGCGTCCTTCTGGCGCGAGGGCTACCGCGCGGTCCGCGCCGAGCTGCGGGGCCGCTATCCCCGGCACCCCTGGCCCGAGGACCCCCTGTCCGCCGTCGCCACCCGCCGCGCCAACCCGCGCCGCTGAGCCCGCTCCCAGGCCGTCAGGCGGTCCCGGGCCGTCAGACGGGCAGGCGGTCCCGGGTGGGGACGATGTCCTCGAACCGGGTGACGGGCATGTCCCTGGAGCGGATGGTGCCGCCGAGGGCCGCGGCGAGGGCCACGGCGGCCTGGTAGAGGCGTTCCAGCTCCGGGTCGTCCGGTCCGTCCGGGCGGAGCTCCAGGTCGACCAGGTGGTCGGTGTCGTCCGTCCAGCCGGGCTCCGGGTGGCTGTAGTGCACCCGGAGGCGTTCGTCCGCGCCGCCGACCCGGCACAGGCCCAGGTCGTGGTCGTGGTCGACGGCCCGCTCGCCGAGGACCGGGCGCACCAGGTGGGCCACCTCCTCGCAGTCGAGCGCCGCGCGCCCGCCCAGGTTCACCTCGACGTCCACCTGGTCGTCGTGCTCCTCCGGCGGGTACAGCGCCCCGCCCATCCGGCTGGCCAGGCCGTTCAGCAGGAAGGTCCCCGCCGTCCGGTGCCCGCCGCCGCAGGCGATGATCGCTCCGCGGCGGTCCGCGGGCACGCGCGCCCGGGCGGCGAGGCCCTCGGTGAGCTCGGCCCAGCGGACCCGGGTCCCCCGCACGACGAACCAGTCCCCCGACGACGTCAGGCCGGGGTCGTACTGGCGGAGCAGGCTCTCCAGCCGGGCCGGCTCCGGGGGCCGGTAGGTGAGCAGGGCGGGATGACGTCGTAGCTGGCGTGCCGTGCGATCGAGGAACCACATGCCTCCCAGTGTGCGGGGGTGCACTTGGGACTCACTTGCAGGACCGTGCCCGGCCGGGAGGACGCCCGCCGTACCGCTCGCGCACCCCGCCCGCCGTACGGCTCGCCCGCCCCGCCCCCCGTACGGCTTGCGCGCACCACCGCCCGATGGGCTATCGTGGTGATATCACTTCGATAGACCCCCGATAGCAGAGGTGGGATTCATGGAACGACGCGCATTCCGGATCAACGGCTTCATCGTCCTGATCGGCCTGCTGGTGCTGGGCGCGGCGCTGGCGGCGGTCGTGGTGGCGGCCGGCTGGACCGACTCGGTCGTGGCGCTGCTCGGCACCGTGGGCCCGTGGGGCCTGGCCGCGCTCGTCCTGCTCAGCGGGTTCACCGTGGTCAACCCCAACGAGGCGAAGGTCGTGCAGTTCCTCGGCCGCTACGTCGGCACGGTGAAGGAGACGGGCTTCCAGTGGGTCCTGCCGTTCACCACCAAGCAGCACGTCACCCTGAGGGTGCGCAACTTCGAGACGGCCAAGCTCAAGGTCAACGACGCCGACGGCAACCCGGTCGAGATCGCCGCGGTCGTCGTCTACAAGGTCACCGACACCGCCAAGGCCGCCTTCTCCGTCGACGACTACGAGGAGTACGTCGCGATCCAGTCCGAGGCGGCCGTCCGCCACCTGGCCACCAGCCACCCCTACGACGCCCACGAGGAGGGCCGGACCAGCCTGCGCGACGGCGCCGAGGTCGCCGGAGAACTCACCACCGAGCTGCGCGAGCGCACCGAGCTCGCCGGTGTCGAGGTCCTGGAGGCGCGGATCACCCATCTCGCCTATGCTCCGGAGATCGCCCAGGCGATGCTGGTCCGCCAGCAGGCCGCCCAGGTCGTCGCGGCCCGCACGCACATCGTGGCCGGCGCCGTGGGCATGGTCCGGCTGGCGCTGGACCGGCTGGCCGAGGAGGGCGTGGTGGATCTGGACGAGGAGCGGAAGGCGCAGATGGTCTCCAACCTCCTGGTCGTCCTGTGCGGCGACCGGGCGACCCAGCCGGTGGTCAACGCCGGCAGTCTCTACTCCTGACCATGCCGGAGCGCAAGAAGCTCCTGCTCCGGCTCGATCCGGCCGTCTACGAGGCGATCGCCAGGTGGGCGGCCGACGACCTGCGCAGCATCAACGCCCAGATCGAGTACGCCCTGCGCCGGGCGCTCAAGGAGGCGGGCCGCGAGCCGCGCAGGGCGCCGGAGGACGACAAGTCACCCGATTGAGACATAGGGCGCTTCCCCTCGGAGTGCCCGCAGGACCACACTCGGTATATGTCGTGGGTGGGGAGATCCGCAGCGGAGATCGCGGAGGCCGTGCGGCAGGGAAAGGCCACGGCCCCGCGGGTCGTCGAGGAGCACCTCGGCGCGATCGCCGAACGCGACGGGCGCATCGGGGCGTTCCGCACGGTCAGGACCGAGGCCGCGCTCGCCGAGGCGCACGCCGTACAGGAGCGCGAGGACCTGGCGGAGCTTCCGCTCGCCGGGGTGCCCGTGGCGGTCAAGGACAACGTCGCGGTCCGCGGTGAGACGCTCCGCAACGGCTCGGCCGCCACCTCCGGCGCCCCCGAGCCCGAGGACCACCCCGTGGTGGCCAGGCTCCGCGCGGCGGGCGCGGTGGTCGTCGGGATCACCAACGTGCCGGAGCTCTGCCTGGCCGGGTTCTCCGACAGCGTGTACGGCACGGCGCGCAACCCCTGGGACCCCGCCCGCACCCCCGGCGGATCGTCCGGAGGGAGCGCCGCGGCCGTGGCGGCGGGGATGGTCCCGCTGGCCCACGGCAACGACGGCCTCGGCTCGCTGCGCATCCCGGCCGCCTGCTGCGGCCTCGTCACGATCAAGCCCGGCCACGGCCTGGTCCCGCCGCCGGAGCACGACTGGCACGCCATGTCGGAGAACGGCCCGCTCGCCACGACCGTGGCCGACCTCGCCCTCGCCCTCGCCGTGATGGCCGGCGACATGTCCCTGGCCACACCCGACCGGACCGAGTCCCTGCGGGTGGACGAGACGATCGACGACTACCCGGGCGGGCTGCTCCCGTCCGAGCCGGTGCGGCTCCGGGTCGCCGTCGCGCCGCGGCCGCTCCCGCCGGGGTTCGCGGTGGACGAGGAGTTCCAGCGGGCGGTGACCGACGCCGCGCGCACCCTCGGCGAGGCCGGGCACACGGTCGTGGAGCACGGCGCCCGGCTGCCCCTCTGGCTCGGCTCCGCCGCGGTGGCCGCCTGGTTCGCGTGCGCCCGCGAGGACGTCGCGGGACTCGACCGCCGCAGGCTGGAACGGCGCACGAAGGCCCTGGCCCGCGCCGGGAGGCTCCTCGGCCGGTTCGGCCTGGACGGGGCCAGGGGGCGCGACCGCTGGCGGGCCCACGGCGCCGACCAGTGGTTCGGCAACGCCGACGTGCTCGTCACCCCCGCGCTCGCCGCGGTCCCGCCGCCCGCCGCCCGCTGGGGCGGGCGCGGCCTGCTGGCCAACGTCCGCGTCAACCTGGCCTACGCCCCCGCCACCGCCGCCTGGAACCTGGCCGGCTGGCCCGCCATGACCGTCCCGTACGGCAGGCACTCCACCGGCGTGCCCATCGGCGTCCAGCTCGTCGCCGCCCCCGGCGGCGAGGCGCAGCTGCTCACCCTGGCCGCCCGGATCGAGGCCGCCCGCCCCTGGCCCCGCCACGCCCCGCCCCTCTGAACGGGCAGGACGCGGCGGGAAAGGGTCAGACGCCCGTCGGGTGCCAGACCGTCTTGGTCTCCAGGAAGGCCGTCATCCGGCGGACGCCGGGGTCGGCCGACCAGTCCGGGGCGGACGGGCGGAGCACCCGCTTGAGGTTCTCCGCCGCGGCCTGTTCGCACGCCACCGCGAGGTCCGCGTCGGTCACGCCGGTGAGGTCGATCGCGTTGACGTCCATGTGCGCGGCCAGCCAGGGGGCGAGCTCCCGCACCGAGCCGGTGAGGACGTTCACCACGCCGCCGGGCAGGTCCGAGGTGGCGAGCACCTCGGCCAGGGTGATCGCCGGGAGCGGTGCCCGCTCACTGGCGACCACCACGCACGTGTTGCCGGTGACGATCACCGGGGCGATCACCGAGACCAGCCCCAGCAGCGGCTCGTCCGGTGCGACCACCGCGACCACGCCGGTCGGCTCCGGCGAGGAGAGGTTGAAGTACGGCCCCGCGACCGGGTTGGCCGCCCCCGCCACCGAGGTGATCTTGTCCGACCACCCGGCGTACCAGACCAGCCGGTCGACCGCCGCGTCCACGGCCTCGCCGGGCCGCTCGGCGCCCGTCGCGGCCAGCTCCGCGGCGAACTGCGCCCGGCGGCTCTCCAGCATCTCGGCGATCCGGTAGAGGATCTGCCCCCGGTTGTAGGCCGTCGCGCCCGACCAGCCGCCGAAGGCCTTGCGGGCCGCGACGACCGCGTCGCGGGCGTCCTTGCGCGAGGCTTTCGAGGCGTTGGCCAGGAACTCGCCCTCAGAGGAGGCCACGGGGTAGGACCTTCCGCTCTCCGACCGCGGGAACGCCCCGCCGATGTACAGCTTGTACGTCTTGCGCACGGCCAGCCGGGAGAGCTCCCGCGCGTGCTCACGCCCGTCGGACACCGACTCGCCGGACGCCGGCCCGCCGGAGTCGGCGGCGTCGGAGCCCGCGGTGTCGGAGTCCGCGGCGCCGAGTCTCCCCGCGCCGGACCTCCCGGTGCCCGGCCTGCCCGCCCGGCCCGGCGCACCGGATCGGCGCCCGTCCGGCGCCGCCTCCGCCCGCTCCCTGCCCGGCTGCTCCTTGCCCGGCTGCTCCGCCTCAGTCATTTCCGCGCCCTCTCCACGTGCTCTGCTGCTGTGCCAGCCGTACCGGCACGAAGACCTGGCCGCAGCGGCTCACCCCGCACCGGTGGGCGAACCAGCCCCGCAACGCCGGGCGACCGGCGCGGGCGAAACCATGGCCCCGGGTGCTCTGGGACCGGCGGGCCCTGGAGCCGCCGGGTCCCGACCTCCGGTATTCACACATCGAGATACGCCTCCAGCCCGTGCCGTCCGCCCTCCCGGCCGTAGCCGGACTCCTTGTAGCCGCCGAACGGCGAGGTGGGGTCGAACTTGTTGAAGGTGTTGGCCCACACCACGCCCGCGCGGAGCCGGTCGGCCATCCACAGGATGCGCGAGCCCTTCTCCGTCCAGACGCCGGCCGACAGGCCGTACGGGGTGTTGTTGGCCTTCTCCACGGCCTCGGCCGGGGTGCGGAAGGTCAGCATGGCCAGGACCGGGCCGAAGACCTCGTCGCGGGCGATCCGGTGCGACTGGGCGACCCCGGTGAAGATCGTCGGCGGGAACCAGAAGCCCCGGGCCGGGAGCTCGCACGCCGGGGACCAGCGCTCGGCGCCCTCGGCCTCGCCGATGTCGGACAGCTCGCGGACCCGGGCGAGCTGCTCCGCGGAGTTGATCGCGCCGATGTCGGTGTTCTTGTCCAGCGGGTCGCCGAGCCGGAGCCTGCCCAGGCGACGCTTGAGCGCCTCCAGCAGCTCGTCCGCGACCGACTCCTGGACCAGCAGCCGGGAGCCCGCGCAGCAGACGTGGCCCTGGTTGAAGAAGATGCCGTCGACGATGCCCTCCACGGCCTGGTCGATCGCGGCGTCGTCGAAGACGATGTTGGCGGCCTTGCCGCCCAGCTCCAGGGTGACCTTCTTGCCGGAGCCCGCGACGCTGCGCGCGATCAGGCGGCCGACCTCGGTGGAACCGGTGAAGGCGACCTTGTTCACGTCCGGGTGGTTCACCACGGCCGCGCCGGTCTCCCCCGCGCCGGTGACGATGTTCACCACGCCGGGCGGGAGGTCGGCCTGCCGGCAGATCTCCGCGAAGAGCAGAGCGGTCAGCGGCGTCGTCTCGGCGGGCTTGAGCACCACCGTGTTGCCGCAGGCCAGCGCCGGGGCGATCTTCCAGGCGAGCATGAGCAGCGGGAAGTTCCACGGGATGACCTGGCCGGCCACGCCCAGCGGCTTCGGGTCCGGGCCGTAGCCGGCGTGGCCGAGCTTGTCGGCCCAGCCCGCGTAGTAGAAGAAGTGCGCGGCGACCAGCGGCAGGTCCACGTCGCGCGCCTCGCGGATCGGCTTGCCGTTGTCCAGCGTCTCCAGCACCGCCAGCTCGCGCGAGCGCTCCTGGATGATGCGGGCGATCCGGAACAGGTACTTGGCCCGCTCGGAGCCGGGCATCGCCGACCAGGTGCCGAACGCCCTGCGGGCGGCCCGGACGGCGCGGTCCACGTCGGCCTCGGAGGCCGCGGCCACCTCGGCCAGGGTCTCCTCGGTCGCGGGGTTGATCGTCTTGAAGGCGGCGCCCGCCCCATCGGTGAACTCGCCGTCGATGAACAGGCCGTAGGACGGTTGGATGTCGACGACGTCGCGGGACTCGGGTGCCGGTGCGTATTCGAACATCGCCTCAGTCCAGGGTGAAGTAGTCGGGGCCCGCGTACCGGCCGGTCGCCATCTTCTGGCGCTGCATCAGCAGGTCGTTGAGCAGGGTGGAGGCGCCCAGGCGGAACCAGTCGGGGTCCAGCCAGCCCTCGCCGACGGTCTCGTTGACCAGGACGAGCATCTTGATCGCGTCCTTGGTGGTCCGGATGCCGCCCGCGGGCTTCACCCCGACCTTGCGGCCGGTCGCGGCCAGGAAGTCCCGGACCGCCTCCAGCATGACCAGCGTGACCGGGAGCGTCGCGGCGGGCTGGACCTTGCCCGTGGAGGTCTTGATGAAGTCGGCGCCGGCCAGCATCGCCAGCCAGGACGCACGCCGTACGTTGTCGTAGGTCGCGAGCTCGCCGGTCTCCAGGATCACCTTGAGGTGCGCGTCGTGCCCGTCTCCGGGGCGGGCGCAGGCGGCCTTGATCGCGACGATCTCCTCGAAGACCTTCGCGTAGCCGCCCGACAGGAACGCGCCCCGGTCGATGACCATGTCGATCTCGTCGGCGCCTGCGGCCACCGCGAGCGCGGTGTCGGCGACCTTGACGTCCAGCGACGAACGCCCGCTCGGGAACGCGGTGGCGACGCTGGCCACCTTCACGCCGGAGCCGGCGAGCGCGTCCACCGCCAGGGCGACCAGGTCGGGATAGACGCAGACCGCGGCCACCTTGGGCACGGACGGGTCGCCCGGATCGGGGTGGACGGCCTTGGCGCACATCGCGCGGACCTTGCCGGGCGTGTCCGCGCCCTCCAGGGTCGTCAGGTCCACCATGCGGATGGCCAGGTCGACGGCCTCCGCCTTGGCGGTCGTCTTGATCGACCGGGTACCGAGCATCGCGGCTCGCTGGTCCGCGCCCACCCGGTCGACACCGGGCAGGCCGTGCAGGAAGGCTCGCAGCGTGGCGTCGGACGAGGCCACGTCAGCGAGCGGAGTAGTCATGGTTGACACCACTCCAGCATGCCGACTCGTGTGTTCAGTTCCAAACTGGACATGGCCGAGACCGGTAACGGGTTTTCGTGAACATTCGCCGAGTTCAGCGACGAAACGGACCGGACATGGTCACGGCCCGCCCGGGACCTCCGCGGGAGCGGCGGGCCCCTCCTTCGCTCCAGCCCGGCGGCCCCAGGCCCGTCCTAGGCGTCCGGGGGGACGTCCTAGGCCGTGGATGAGGCGATCTGCGCCCCGAGATAAGGCATCCGTCCGATGTGGGACCGGGGGCCTTAGGACGAACCTTGAGTGTGTAAGGAAATCGCACCGCTTCAAGGAGGAGCCCGACATGGGTCCCGAGATTCACTTCCAGGTAATGATCAACCGCAACGCCGAGCTCCGTGAGGAGGCGGCCGCGCACCGCCGGGCGCGCGAGGTCCAGGCCGCCCGCAAGGTCCGCTCCGAGGGCGGTCTCCGCCGGGGGCTGCGCTTCTTCGGCAAGACCAGCGCCGCATGAGGTCCGTACGAGAGCCCGGCCGCACGCCTCTGCCCGGCCGGGCATCTCTGCCTCCGTAGGGGCGCTTCCTCCGCAGGTGCTCCCGGCTGCGGACATGCCTCTTCCTCCGCAGGCGTCCACGCCCGCGGAGGTGTATCCGCCGCCGCAGGCGTCCCGCCGCCGGGGCGCACGGTTCCCCGGCGGGCGGTTCCCCGAGACGGGCGGCCCTCCGGTTAAACGGAGGAATCACGACAGAAGACATGACATGCTGGAAAACATGATGGGTCGGGCGGTGAGCCCCGTCTTCGTGGGGCGGGAGGCGGAGCTCGCGGATCTGGCCGAGACCTTCGAGCAGGCGCGGAAGAAGAACGCCGCCGCGGTGCTGCTCGGCGGCGAGGCGGGGGTCGGCAAGAGCCGCCTGGTCACGTGCTTCGCCGAGCGGGCCGCGCTCGACGGCGCGCGGGTGCTGGCCGGCGGCTGCGTCGAGCTGTCCGCCGAGGGCCTCGCCTACGCGCCCTTCACCGCCGCGATCCGCCAGCTGGTCCGCGAGCGGGGAGCCGACGAGGTGGCGGCGCTGCTGCCGGACGGCGCGGCCCGCGACCTGGCCCGGCTGCTGCCCGAGTTCGGCGAACCCGGCGGCGACACCGAGAGCGAGACCGCGCGGGCCCGGCTCTTCGAGCAGATCCTGACCCTGCTGGAGCGCCTGGCCGAGCAGCGCCCGGTCGTCCTCGTCATAGAGGACATCCACTGGGCCGACCGGTCCAGCCGCGACCTGATCGCCTTCCTCAGCCGCAACCTGCGCACCGCGCCGGTCCTGATGGTCCTCACCTACCGCTCCGACGACCTGCACCGCCAGCACCCGCTCCGGCCGGTGCTCGCCGAGCTCGGCCGGGTGGACGGGGTCCTGCGGATGGACCTGCCCCGGCTCACCCAGGACGAGGTGGCCGCGCAGATGGCGGGCATCCTCGGCACGGTCCCGGAGTTCGCCCGGGTCGGCGAGGTCTACCGGCGCAGCGAGGGCATCCCGCTGTTCGTCGAGGCGCTGACGGAGTGCGGCGACGGCTGCTCCTTCCCCGACTCCCTGCACGACCTGATCATCGGCTCGGTCGAGCGGCTGCCGGACGAGACCCAGCGCGTGCTGCGCGTCGCCGCCGCGGGCGGCATCCGGGTCGGCCACGATCTGCTCGCCGCCGTCAGCGGCCTGTCCGACCCGGAGCTGGAGGACGCGATCCGGCCCGCCGTCGCGGCCAACGTGATCCAGGTCGCCGACGGCCGCGCGTACGCCTTCCGGCACGCGCTCATCCGCGAGGCCGTGCACGACGAGCTGCTGCCCGGCGAGCACGTGCGGCTGCACGCCCGCTTCGCCGAGGAGATCGGGCGGGACCGCGCGCTGGTCCCGCCGGGCCGCGCCGCCATCGAGATCGCCCATCACTGGTACTCCGCCCGCGACGACCTGTGGGCCCTCGTCTCGGCCTGGGAGGCCGCACAGAAGGCCGCGCGGACCTTCGCCTACAACGAGAAGGTGCAGCTGCTGGAGCGGGTCCTCGCGCTGTGGAGCAAGGTCCCCGACGCCTCGGCGCGGATCGGCGCGGACCACACCACGGTGCTGGAGCAGGCCTCGGAGGCCGCCTACGCCTGCGGGGAGCTCGACCGCGGCACGAAGTTCGTCAAGGCCGCCCTCACCGAGCTGGACGAGAAGACGGAACCCGAGCGGGTGGCCGAGCTGGTCGTACGGCTCTCGCAGTTCAAGCTGGCCAAGCGGAAGCCGGGAGCGCTCGCCGACCTCCGCTACGCCGAGCGGCTGGTCCCCGGGCCCGGCCTGGCCCGCGCCCACGTGCTGGCCAGGCTTGGCTCCTACCTGATGTTCCGCAGCGAGGTGGACGAGGGGACCGCGCTCACCGAGGAGGCGCTGGCCATCTCCCGCGCCCACGGCGACGAGTGCCTGGAGGCCGACCTGCTGCTCAACCTGGGGTTGGGCCACTCGATCGCGGGCCGGCTCCATCTCCTGGTCGAGGCCAACGAGACCGCCATGGAGATCGGCAGACGCCTCGGCTCGGGCCGGATCGTGCTGCGCGCCCTGGCCAACAGCGTGGACGCGCTCAACAACCTGGGCCGCTCGGCCGAGGCCGTCGAGCTCGCGCTGGAGGGCGAGAGGCTGGCCCGCAAGTACGGCCGCTACCGCGCCCACGGCGCCTTCATCGCCAACAACCGGGCCGAGGTGCTGGAGGCGCTGGGCCGCTTCGACGAGGCGGCCGAGCTGGCCGAGCGGGAGCTCGCCAGGGATCCCTCCACGCGCGACCGGCACCACCTGAACCGGACCCGCGCGGCGGTGGCCGCCGCGCGCGGTGAGGCCGAGGTGCTCAGGGCCGTCCTGGCCGAGCTGGCGCTCTCCCCCGAGCAGGCGGAGTTCACCCAGGAGACGGTGGTCAACGCCTGCCTGGCGATGCGGCTGCACCTGCTGGAGGGCGAGCCGGCGACCGCCCTCGACGTGGCCGAGAAGGTCACGCTGGAGGCCCGCATCCTGAGCAAGCCCGAGCTCGGCTGGCGGCTGGTCGCCCAGATCGCCGTGGTGTGCGACGCAGCCGGCCTCATCGCGCCCGAGCGGGCGGCGGCGCTGCGCGACCGGATCGAGGCGACCGCCGCCGCGATGACCGTGGACGGCCCGGTCGCCGAGGCCTACCGGTTCTGCCTCACCGGTGACCACGACGCCGCGGCCTCCGCCTGGGAGCGGCTGGACCGGCCGTTCCTGCGCGCCTCGTCGCTGCTCCAGGCGGCCCGCGCCGCCGCCGCCGCGGGCGACCGCGAGGGCGCCGCCGTACGGCTCCGCACCGCCCATCCGGTCGCGGAGGCGCTGTCGGCCCGGCCGCTGATCGCCGAGATCGAGTCCCTGGCCCGCCGGGTCGGCGCCGCGCTCGCACCGGAGGCCCGGCAGGCGGCGGAGGGGACCGCGGAAGCCGTCTCGCTCACCCCGCGCGAGCAGGAGGTGCTCCGGCTCGTCGCGCAGGGACGCTCCAACCGGGACATCGCCGCGGAGCTGTTCATCTCGGCCAAGACGGTGAGCGTGCACGTCTCGAACATCCTGGGCAAGCTCGGCGTCTCGACCCGCGGCGAGGCCGCGGCGGCCGCCCACCGCCTGGCGCTGATCGGCTGAGGCGCCCGCGGGCGCCGTCCGCGCACGAACCAGGGCGCGGGAACGGCCTGCGCACGGACAGGGCACAGGCACGGCTCGCGCACGGACGGGACGAGGTCGGGTCGCGGTCAGGACGCGGTCCGGGAGTCCTTCCCGCGGATCTCCTCCAGCGAGAGGCGCATCGCGTCGGCGGCGCGGGTGAACCAGTCGGCCAGCACGGCGACCTCGTCGGGTGAGTAGTCGGCGAACAGCTCGGAGAGCCGGTCGTAGAAGGGCTGGTAGACCACGGCCACCCGGGCCGCGGCGGACGCGTCCGCGATGATCCGCACCCGCCTGCGGTCGGCGGGATCGGCCTGACGGCGGGCGTAACCGGCCCGTTCGAGGCGGTTGACGACCCCGGTGATCGCACCGGTGGTCAGGTTGGCCTTCTCCGCCAGGTCGCCCGCGGTCGGGGGCTCGTCTCCGAAGTCCCAGATGTGAGCCAGACACGTGAGGTCGGTGACGTTCAGACCCAGCCGCTGGGCGATGTCGTGCTGCCCGACGATGCTCAGCGCGATGAGCCGGTCCATGCCGGCCAGCGCCTGGGCGCTCGACGCCTCAGGGCGGGGCTTGCCTTCCACGACCGTTCTCCTTAGCATCTAAGATATTTAGTACGTAAGATAAATCTTTCTCCACTCTACGCCGGAGATCGAAGCCTCGCCAAGGAGAGCCATGAGCGGAATGCACGGCGACTGCGACCTGGGCCACACGGTCGCGGGCTGGACCGGGTGCGGCGTCGCCCTCGCCGGGGCCGCGACCATCGGGGTGTCCGTGTGCGCGGCGTGGCTCCCCGGCGTCTGGCTGGGGGCGGGGACCGTCGCGGCCGCCGGACTGATCACGTGGGCGCTGCACCTGATGGGCTGGGGCAAGCCCAGCGGTCCCCGGCCGGCGGACCAGTGGGACTGGAGGCTGCGGGACCCGATGACGGCCCACGCCGACTGCCTCGCCTGCCGCCTGGCCGGAGGGCCGGTGGGGGCCGCCCGGCGGCGCGTCCCCCAGCCGGGGATCATGCCGATCAGGTGAGCACCGGCTCAAGGAGCAGGAGCACGCCGAAGACCGCGAAGGCGGCGGCGGCGCCGTACCGGATGACCCTCTCCGGCAGGTTCTTGCCGAGCAGGCGGCCGACCACGATGGCCAGCGCGTCGGCGGCGACCATGCCGACCGTCGAGCCGATCCAGGTGCCGAGCCAGCCGTGCTGGGTGGCCAGGGTGATGGTGGCGAGCATGGTCTTGTCGCCGAGCTCGGCCAGGAAGAACGCCACGGTCACCGCGATGATCGCCGACCGGGTGGTCCGCTTGGCCTTGGCCGCCTCCTCCTCGGTCAGCTCGTCGCCGCGGAGCGTCCACAGGGCGAAGCCGAGGAAGGCGATGCCCGCCACGATCGTGATGGCGGTGGTGGGCAGGAAGTCGCCGACCAGCCCGCCGAGGCCGACGCTGACGAGGTGGACCACCGCGGTGGCCAGGGTGATGCCGGCCAGGACCGGCCACGGCTTGAACCGGGTGGCGAAGGTCATCGCCATGAGCTGGCTCTTGTCGCCGAGCTCAGCGACGAAGATCACAGCGAGACTGATCCAGAACGCTTCCAACGGGGTCGCCCTTCACGCGCATGCGACCGGGCCGGAAGGGGGCACCCGGGGAGTCTCGGGCGCGCTTCGGCCCGGCGGCATCGATTTCGGTATGCCTGCCAGGCCGAAGGTCTCGTCCGCCTGTGCCTGCCAGGCCCGCGCGACCGGGCGCCCTGGGGCGCCAGTATGTCGATCACGCGATTGGGACTACTCCCCTTCGGATGTTTCCACCCGACCCTAACACCCGGCGTCCGGGACTCATTCCGCTACAGACGTGTGCCGGTCATCACAGGCTCGTTGACGAGCGTCACCCCGAACTTCTCGC
This sequence comes from Planomonospora antibiotica, assembly GCF_014647955.1. Classification (NCBI taxonomy): domain Bacteria; kingdom Bacillati; phylum Actinomycetota; class Actinomycetes; order Streptosporangiales; family Streptosporangiaceae; genus Planomonospora; species Planomonospora antibiotica. The sequence goes on from NZ_BMQE01000011.1 coordinate 147,434, forward strand.
GCACGCCGTCGCGGACCTCCCTGGCCAGGGCGAGCAGGTCCTCGGTGGTCGCCGCCAGCTCCGGATTGGTCAGGGCCAGGGTGTGCTTGGTGGAGATCGCGGCCGGGCCGCGCCGGTACCCCTTGGGGAAGCCGGCGTTCTCGATCAGCCAGGCCGCGGGGACCTTCACGGCCCCGCCGGGCATGTCCCAGCGGGGGAAGCCGGACGCGCGCAGTTCCAGCTCGGCCGCCTCGTCCGCGGTCAGCACCGGGTTGGTGAAGAACGAGCCCGCGCTCCGGGTGTCCGGGTCGGCGGGGTCGAGGACCATGCCCTTGCCCGCGCGCAGCGCCAGGACCGCCTGCCGTACCTCCGCCAGCGGCGCCCGGTCGCCGAGGCCGACGCCCAGCCGGGCGGCGAGCTCCTTGTAGGCGATCGGGGCGGACAGGCCGCCGTTCCCGGCGTCCCGCGGGAGCGCGTAGGTGACCGCGAGCACGAGGTGCCGTCCGGGCTCCTGCTTGAAGGCGCTGTGCCGGTAGGCGAATCCGCACTCGGCCGCGGTCAGGTCCCGCACCTCGCCCGCCACCCGGTCGTAGACCCGGACCGCGGTTATCGTCTGCGAGACGTCCTGCCCGTAGGCTCCGACGTTCTGGATCGGGGTGGAGCCGACCAGCCCGGGGATGCCCGACAGGCACTCGATCCCCGGCCTTCCCTCGGCCACGGCCCGCTCGACCAACGCGTCCCAGTCCTCCCCGGCCTGCGCGGTGATCCTGTCCCCGCCGTTCCGGCCGGTCTCGCCGGCACCGGAGTCCCCGTCCCCGCCGTTCCGGCCGCTGCCGCCTGCGCCCGAGTCCTCGCTCCCGCCGTTCCGGCCGGTCTCGCCGGCAGCGGAATCCCCGTTCCCAGCGACCTCGATCCCCCGCGACGCGACGCGCACGACCAGACCGTCGAACCCCTCGTCGGCCACGACCAGGTTGCTGCCACCGCCGAGCACGAGCACCGGCTCACCCGCCCGGTCCGCCTCCGCGACCAGCCCGACGAGCTCCTCCGCCGACCTCGCCTCCACGAACGCCCGAGCCGGTCCGCCCAGCCCCAACGTCGTGTACGGCGCCAGCCGTACCCCTGCAAGCCGCTCAGCCATGCCCCATCCCCAGCAGACCCGACAAAATTCGCGACCAGCCTATGTGGCCTCGAACGCCCGGGACACAGCCGGTCTCGAAGGGGCGGTCAGGTCGCCGCGCCGTCGCGCCGGGACGGCTCCGGGGAACCCGCGGGGTCCTCGTCCTGGCCCTGCGGCATGGCCTCGTCCAGTCGCGACACCGACAGGCTTCCGTCCCAGAGGCGCTGGGAGGAGACCGCCCGCTCGGGGTCGCCCTCCAGCTCGTTGTCACCCTCCCGGCCGACGAGTTCGGACCCCTCGGGCACCTGCTCCGGCGCCGCCTCCTCGTCGGCGAGCAGCTTGGCGCCGGGCGGGTCCGCCCGTTCCGGGGAACCGCCCCGCCGCGCGGTCTCGGCGGCCTCCTCCACGGGCCGGTCGTGGACCCTCTCGCCGGCCCGCTCCTCAGCTCGCTCACTGACGTGACGTGGTGTTTCGCTCATGCCCGGACGCCTACCCACGGACCGGGGGAAGATTCTCACCCCGATCCGCGGCGGTGCCACGGAAGCGCCGGGCGGTGGAACCCCCCGTCAGGAGAGCTGGACCACCGCGCGGGCCTTGGAGAGCACCCGCGAGCCGTCGCACCTGGCGGTCAGGGCGACCACCACGCGCTTGTCCTCGAGCTTCTCCTCGACCACGCCGCTCACCGTGATGACGGCGCCCTTCTCGTCGTCCGGGACGACCACCATGGACGAGAACCGCACGCCGTAGTCGACGACCGCGGCCGGGTCCCCCGCCCAGTCGGTGACGAAGCGCCCCCCCTGGGCCATGGTGAACATGCCGTGGGCGATGACGTCGGGCAGCCCCACGGTCTTGGCGAAGCGCTCGTTCCAGTGGATGGGGTTGAAGTCGCCCGAGGCGCCGGCGTACATCACCAGGCTCGCGCGGCGGACCGGGTAGTCCACGGCCGGGATCTCCTGGCCCACCTCGATGTCGTCGTACTTGACCGTCGCGGCCATCAGCCCGCTCCTCCACGCTCGACGATGGTGTTGTAGGTCGTGCAGACGGGCTCGCCCCCGACGGTCGTCACATCACTTCGCACGGTGATGAACTCGTTGCGGCCGACGCTGCGGATGTCGGTCACGGTCGAGACGCTGACCAGCTCGTCACCGGCGTAGATGGGCCGCTGGTACTGGAAGCGCTGCTCGCCGTGGACGACCATCGCGAAGTTCAGGCCGAGCTCGGGGTCGGCCAGGATCGCCCCTCCGGCCAGGCTGAACACGATGGGGAAGGTCGGCGGGGCCACGACGTCCGGGTGACCGGCGGCCCGCGCGGCCTCCCTGTCCCGGTAGATCGGGTTGTTGTCCCCGATCGCCGTCGCGAACTCTTTGATCTTCACGCGACTGACCTCGTAGGGCGAGGAGGGCGCGGACGCCCGCCCGACGAAATCACGGTTCAGAGCCATCGTGCTCCTTTACGGAATCCGAGCTGGTGAGGCCGACATTAACAGAACAACGTTCGGGAGAGCAGTCCCCCGACGGCCACCAGGAAACCGTAGCCCGGCCACGGGCCCGCCCGGGTGTGGAGCACGGTCAACACCCGCCCGGGAAAGCTGTCCGGAAACGACAAACCGGCGCCCTCGAGGAGGACGCCGGTCGCCGAATGAATATGTGAATGCCGCAGAACTGCAGATCTGCAGAAGCGCTCATCCTCCACCGCGGAGCGGAGGGCCGCGCGGAGACTAGCGGGTCTCGCGGTGCGCCTGGTGCGTCTTGCAGTTGGGGCAGTACTTCTTGAGCTCAAGCCGGTCCGGGTCGTTACGCCGGTTCTTCCGCGTGATGTAGTTGCGGTGCTTGCACTCCTGGCAGGCCAGCGTGATCTTGGGCCTAACGTCGGTGGCAGCCACGTGGGAGTGCCTTTCTACGTTCGGGACTGGGACAACCCACGCCAGGGCTCCTTCTAGGGAAGGGAGCCCGGGAGGGTAGTAGCGGAGGCCGGACTTGAACCGGCGACACAACGATTATGAGCCGTTTGCTCTGCCTGACTGAGCTACTCCGCCTTGAGGCCGACGAAATCGACCGGCCTCCGCAAGGATACCCGACTCGCGGAGCGACCGCGTACCTGTGCAGGTCAGAGCCACTATCAGGGGCTTGCCCCGATATGCCCGCCCACGTGCCGGGAACCTTGAGCATTTCCAGGTGGCTGCATCGAGTCCACCCAAGCCAAAAGCCCCAACCATAAGGCCAGGGCATTCAGGCTGTGGAGCCCCCAAACGGAATCGAACCGTTGACCTTCTCCTTACCATGGAGACGCTCTGCCGACTGAGCTATAGGGGCCTGTCCGTTGTCGCTCTCGCGCTGCGGACAGGTGTAACCATACACGCCCGGCGCACGCGATGTGAAATCAGATCGCACGCCCTGTTCCGGTACGGTCCCGCCTGAGCCGGGCACCGCAAGCCCGGCCGCGCACGAAGGAGAACGCATGACGCACATCGAGTTCGGCACCCCGGCGACGCTGCCCGCGACCAACGGCTACAGCCACGTCGCGAGCGTTCCACCGGGCAGCCGGCTCGTCTGGACCTCGGGTCAGGTCCCGATCGCCGCGGACGGCACACCCGCGCCCGCCGGTGACTGGGAGGCCCAGACCCGCCTGGTCATGCGGAACGTCGGTGCCGCCCTCGAGGCGGCCGGAGCGGCCTGGGAGCACGTGTTCAAGCTGACGATCTTCGTTGTCGACACCTCGGCGCTGCCCGTCGTGCGGGCCGTACGCGACGAGTTCGTCAACCTGGAGCGGCCCCCCACGAGCTCGCTCGTCCAGGTCGCGGGCCTGTTCCGGCCCGACATCCTGATCGAGGTCGAGGCGGTCGCCGCGGTCCCGGCCGGTCCCCCGTCTCCCCGATGATGAGGAGAGGAGGCCCGGGCCGGGGCCCGCCCGCTCTCCTACCGATTTCCCGCCGATGAGGAGGACCAGTGCAGGACCAGCGCAAGCAGGCGATCCGGGCCCTCGACGAGAGCGACCGCCCCCACCTTTACTGGCACGGGGTCGACGCCGCCGGCCACGTGTGGCTGTTCGAGACGGTCCTCGACGACGGAGGCGAGTACTGGCCGGTCAGGCACGCCGAACTCGGCGCCGACGGCCTCGCCCGCCAGTACTCGTGGCACCGCATGGAGGACGAGCACGGCTTCCTGGCCGAAGGACCGCTCTACCCGGACGACTTCGGGCTGAGCCCGCTGACCGCCGAGGAGTTCGCCACCCTGTGGGCCGCGCTCAGCCGGTGAAGGGTGCCACGCGCACCCCCTTGACCTCGACTTTGGTGGAGGTATCAGGCTGGCCCCCATGAATACGACAGCGCTCGACGAGCAGACGCGTGAAACCGAGATCGAGGCGATCAAGCAGGTGGTCGCCGCGGTCGAGCACTCCCAGCGGAACGAGCTCCCGGACGCGTTCGCCGACCTCTTCCGGTCCGACGCGATCTGGACCACGGGCCACGGCAGGCGCCTCTTCGGCCGCGAGGAGATCGCGGCGTTCACCCGCCGGGTGCTCCCCGGCGCGATGAAGGACATGACACCCGTCTACGAGGTGGTGCACGTGCTGTTCATCCGCCCCGACGTCGCCGCCGTCAAGGTGCGCCAGCGGTATCTGGCCCTCGACGGCCGACCCGTCGGGGAAGAGGGGAGCCCGCTGTACGTCATGTCCAAGGAGGACGGCCGCTGGCGCCTGGCCGCCTGCCAGAACACCCAGGTGCTCGACTCCTGACCGACGACCACGAGGATCACCCCCGAACGGGGCCGTGGCGTCGGCCGGTCGCCCGGGGACGTATGTCCCGGGAAAGCAAAAGAGGCCCCGGAGGGCCTCTGAGCTGCCAGTTTGACTGGTGGCAGGTGCAGGACTTGAACCTGCGTAGGCTGAGCCGACGGTTTTACAGACCGCTCCCTTTGACCACTCGGGCAACCTGCCGCATCATCCGCTCGAGGCGGCGACATGAAGAAGAATAGCGGACTTCCGGACGTGACGTGACATCGGCGGCGGCTCCCGCCGTCGGCCTGTCGCGCCGGAGTCCGCCGGCCCGCGCCCACGGTCCGACCACGACGTCCGAGGCCCGGAACCCGGTCGGCGGACCCGTGCCGGGCGGCCTCCTCCACCTGCCCCTGGATCCCCTCCCCGCGCCTTGCCCCCGCGCTCCACCGCCCGGACCGGCTCGCTGCCGGAAGGGGCACCATGATGTCGACGATCACCTTCATCATGGGCTGACAGGCAAAGCGCTAGGGTCGTCGAGAGAGCTAGAGAGGACAGTCGACGCATGGCCGACAGCAGTTTCGACATCGTCAGCAAGATCGACCATCAGGAGGCCGACAACGCGCTGAACCAGACGGTCAAGGAGATCGGGCACCGGTTCGACTTCAAGGGCACCGGCGCGAGCATCGCGTGGTCAGGCGGCCAGAAGGCCGTCGAGATCAAGGCCAACAGCGAGGAGCGCGCCAACGCCGTCCTTGACGTGTTCAAGGAGAAGCTGATCAAGCGAGGCCTGTCCCTCAAGATCCTTGACCCGGGCGAGCCCAAGTTGTCCGGCAAGGACTACCGCCTCGTGGTCACCCTCAAGGAGGGCATCGACCAGGAGAGCGCCAAGAAGATCTCGAAGATCATCCGGGACGAGGGCCCCAAGGGCGTCAAGGCGCAGATCCAGGGTGACGAACTGCGGGTGAGCTCCAAGAAGCGGGACGAGCTCCAGGAGGTCATCGCCCTCCTCAAGGGCAAGGACCTGGACCTCGCCCTCCAGTTCACGAACTACCGTTAACCAGGCGGGCAGTCAACGCTCTGACCTGGGGGTTCGTGATTCCCGTCCTTGATCAGGGCACATCCAGGGCACACGGCCGGGGCAGGAGATCTCCCAAGCCCCGGCCGCTCCCCCGCTCGAAGCAGCCCGGCACCTGAGACGCCGGACGGTCGTCAGTTCGGCAGTGCCATCCGGGGCACCCGGCCGAGGGCGCCGTCCACCAGGGCACGCGTTCTCTCCTGCGCCTCGGGCCACTCCCCCACGTAGGTGTTGAGCGTGACCGTGGGCGTGCTGTGCCCGAGCGCGAGCTGAACGGTCTTGACGCTCGCGCCCTTATGGATCAGCAGGGTCGCGAAGTAGTGCCGCAGGACGTGCAGCCCGGTTCCCTTCGGGATCCCCGCCGCGCGCGCCGCCGGCGCCCAGGCGTGCGCCCAGGTGGCCCGGTGGACCGGGAGCAGCATCTTCGTGGTGAACAGCAGCTTGGCGGTACGGCGGTGCGGATCGCGGGGATCGGTCTCGTCGTCGATCTCGATCTCGACCGGCCCGAACCGCTTCAGGTGCTCGGCGAACGCCTTGCAGACCACCTCCGGAAGCTCGACGGTCCGCGCCGACGTCCTGGTCTTGGGCGGCCCGAGGTAGGGCAGGCGACCGCTGACGCACACGAGCTGCTGGCTCACGTCGACCTCACGACGCTTCAGGTCGAGCTGGTCGAGCTCCAGCCCGAAGATCTCACCACCGCGGAGCCCGCAGCCCGCCGCCAGGTAGACCGCGGACGCGAGACGCGCGGGAAGCGACTCGGCAAGCGTGTGCACCTGGTCGGGGGTCGGGATGAACTGCCGTCGCTCTTCCGCACTCGGCAGCCGCACCCCGAGACATGGGGACAAGCCGATGGCCCGATCGACGACGGCCGCGGCGAAGAACGCGGCGAGGTTGCTGTAGACCACGCTCAGCGTGGATGGAGCCAGCACCTGGGAACGGTCTTTCACCCACGCGCGAATGTGCGACGGCCGTACCTGGGCCATCTGGAGATGACCGAGGATCGGGTCCACGTGAAGCCGGAACACCCGGTTCATCCGCTCGCTCGTCGACCCGCGGTGCAGCAGATCGGCCCGCCACTTGGCCGCCGCGTCCTTCACCCGCTCACGGCCCGCCGCCAGGTCGATCGAGACACCCTTGTCGATGTTGTTCCTGGTCTCCGCGTCGAAGCTGTCCGCGTCGCTCTTCTTCGTGAAGTTCCGCTTGCGCTGCTCTCCCTGATCGTCACGCCAGCGGACCTGCCACCTCTCGCCGGTCCCGTGCCCGCTCGTGGGAACACGCTTGTGCTCCTTGCAGGTCGGCTCACCGGGAGCAGGCCGGGACTTGTGCCACCGGTCGTAGACGGTCATGTCTGCTCCCGCACCCAGGCGTGCACGTCCTCAGGGAGGTAGCGCAGGTACTTTCCGATCCGCCGGCCGGGAGGGCCGGTCTTCTTGTAGCGCCACTGGTAGAGGGTCCCGACCGGCACGCCGAGGTACTCGGCGACCTCCTCCACCGTCCAGAGCCGGTTCATCGTCTTCATCGCGGGCCCCCGGGATCGGCCAGGGGGACGCCGGTCAGCGCGGCGGCGAGGAGGGCGTCACCGGGGGCCAGGCCCTTGCCCGCGTACTCCCATTCGGCGACGACGAGCACGGTGTCCTCATCGAAGAGCGGCAACCGCCCAGTGCTGATCTCCTCCTCGCGGACGAAGGTCTCCCGATCGGCGCGGATGTCCCCGAGGGTCGTGGAGTAGTGCCGGGAGCGGGTGGAGAAGTGGCCGCGGAAGCCGAGCATGTGTGCCCACTGGGTCAGCCGCAGGTCGGCCAGGTTGTCGAGGGTGCCCAGGCGGAAGCACTCGGCGATGAGCCGCCGGGCGTGCTCCCGCAGCGGAAGCGCGTCCAGGTCGTCGAGAGGGCTGATCCGCCGGTCCAGGGTGCCGACGCACTCGGCGGCCTTAGTGGCGTACTTGGCGATGTAGCCGGCCACGGCCTGTTCGGTCAGTTCCCCGCCCATGGTGATCGGGCGAATGTCGAGCTGAGCGCCCCAGCGCAGCACCCGGGCGGGCTCGTTGGCGACGGCCGGAACCGGCACGGAGACGGCCGAGGCGGCATGCCGTACGGCGTCCGCCAGGGCGTCGGCCGTCGCCCAGGCCGGAGGCGGAGAGGCAGGACCGTCGGGGCCGTCGAGACGGATGACGGCATGGAAGTGCACGACACCGCGCCGCTGGTACTCGGCGACCTTGGCGAAGGCGATCGTGAGCCGTTCCCGGAGCTCTCGCAGGGTCAGCCCGCCCAGCTTGGCGACGCGGCGGCGCAGGGCGTCGGTGAAGTACCGCCAGAGCTGGGAGGCCAAGGCGTTGAACAGCACGCTTCCGGCGTAGTCGTAGCAGTCGCCGCAGAGCGGTTCCCCGAGACAGGCGTCCTCGGTACCGTGGCGCTTCGTGCAGGACATGACTCGCCCGTGCGGGCAGGTGGCCGCGTCGCGCCGGGCGTGGCAGGGCAGGACCTTGCCGTTCTTCTCCCGCCGGGCGTGGACGACCCCAAAGGACGGGGCGGTGAGGGTGACGAACAGGCACGGGTGGCCGGTGACCGTCTCGGGCACGCCCTTGCCGCCGGACAGGCCCGCGCGAATCAACTGGTAGGTGTCGGCCCGGTAGACCTCGGCGCAGGCCGGGCAGCGGGAGGCCCGCCGGGTCTTGCACGGCACCCGCAGCACGCCGCCGGGTTCGGTGCGGGTGGTGTAGCGGTGGAGCAGCTCACCGGTGGCCCGGTCGATGTGGTCGACGCGGCCCCGCAGGTGGATGGGCTGTCGGCAGCCGCCGGTGGCACGGATCTGGGCGGCCCACCGGGCGTAGTCGGGATCGTGCAGGCGGGTGATCATGCCGCGGATCGCGTGCGGGTTGAGCGCGGGTACGGGCAAGATGGAGACCTCCTTTCACTCGTTGGGGTGCAAAGGGGATGGCCCCCGACCTGGCAGGCGTCTTGGCGGATGTACGGCCAGGCCGGGGGCGCCGACGACTCAGCCGAAGCCGAGGCCGTCGCACAGGCGGCAGGTGCCGCCAAGGGAGTCGAGACCGGTGCCCCCGCAGTCGCAGCAGCGCCAACGCCGAGGCGGGAGCGGTCGACGGACGGGCGGGACGGTCGTCTCTTCGCTGGTCTCAGTCGACATCGACGACATCCGGGACGACGCAGCCGGAGTAGCTGGCCAGGGCCGCATACCGGGCGCGCGGGGCGGCCAGGATCGCGAGTGCCTCATAGCTGACCGGGCCGAAGGTCAGACGCGCCTTGTGGTGGCCGTGGGCCATGTCGTCGGGGTCAGGTGCGGTGCCGAGGAGCGCGGCGATCCGGTCGATCTCGGCGATCATCTCGGCGTCGGTGCCCCGGGCGGGAAAGTGCAGGATGGTCACGCCGTGGGGCGGGACGGGGACGGCGGGGTTGACCTCCAGGAAGGCGGCCAGCTCGCGCAGGCCCTTGATCACGGCGGGTCGGTGGTCGGTGTCGGTCATCGCGTGTGTCTCCTTTCTCATCGGGCGGTCTGCGGTACGGCGTGCAGGGTGCGCAGCAGGTCGGCGGCGAGCTGGTCGGAGACGCCGAGGCGGGCGCGCAGCAGTTCGGGCGTGATGGGTGCGCCGTGCTGGGTGTGGTGTTCGTCGGCGACGCGGCGGGCGAAGGTGACCAGGGCCGGGGACGGTCCGGCCGCGGCCTCGGAGCCGTCGGGATCGGCCGGGGTGAGTTCGGGCATCGGTGACGTCGGGACGGGCGCGGCCGAGGCGGTGACCGTCACCGGGGCCGGAGCGGGACGGGAGGCGGCGGCGCGGCGTTCCAGCATCGAGACCGCGATGAGGAACGCCCCGGCGGGGGTGGCGGCGACCAGCCAGCCCCACACCGAGGGTTCGGCCTGGTGGAGGTTGGCGGCCAGGGACAGCACGACCCCACCGGCGAGCACGAGCGTCGGCCAGGAGACCGGCCCGGAGCGCTGGCGGCCGGTCTTGGCGTCGCGCTGGCGCTCGCGGGCGGCCATGACGCAGGTCAGGTCAACGCAGACGGCCACGGCCCAGGCCATCCAGCCGGTCTGCCCGTGCTCGCTGGCGGTGTCGTGGATGTGGGTGAACGATCCGGCACCCGCGATGGCGGCCAGGACGAGGACCGGCCCGGAGTCGAGCAGCCAGCAGGCAAGGCGTCGCATCGTGTCCCCCTTTCTGACCAGGTCAGGTCAGGTCGGTTCGGTGGTTCAGGCGTCGATGAGTTCGTTCAGGTCGGCCTCGGTGATCTCCGCGCCGCAGGTTCCCGCGGTGATCTCCTCCCACGCGGGGGTGAGGTCGGCGTACATGCGGGCGGCGTGTTCGGCCGCGTGCTCGGAGACGTAGAAGGAGCGGGCGCGGTACCACTGGCCGTCCTGGCCGGCCACGATCGCCACCCCGGGCGTCTCGGCGGGGATCGCGCGGGCGGACACCAGCGCGGCCGGGTCGAGGTCGCCGAGGGTCATGGTCGCGGTCTCCGGGTCGTTGACCCGGTGGCAGATGCGGCCGGAGCACTGGGCGCGCAGCGCCGTGACACCGGGGCCGAGGTCGGAGCCGATGCGCTGGCCGCAGCAGAACAGGTAGATGCCGAAGGCCCGCCCGAGCTGCGCCACCCGCAGCAACGCGGTTGAGGTCTTGGCGATCTCGTCTTTCTCGCTCTTGTCGGCCATCAGGTACAGCTCGGCCAGCTCGTCGACCAGGACCACGACCGGCACCGGCCGCACGCCCGGTGGGAGCTGCCAGATGTTGCGCGCCCCGGCTTGGCGGCACAGGCCCATGCGGTCGGCCATCAGCGCCACCAGGTCATCGAGCAGGCCGACGCACTCGGCGCGGGATGTCGCCAGCGCCGACAGCCGAGGGCCGTACGGGGTGAACTCCACGCCGCTCTTAAGGTCGAAGCCGACCAGGGCGACCGGTTGCGGCGATAGGCCGACGATGAGCGCGTTGGCGAGGTTCGACTTGCCGGACTGCGTGGCCCCGGCGTTCAACCAGTGCGGCACGGTGCGGAAGTCGATCTCCCACGGTTTGCCGGTCTCCAGCCGCCCCACGGTGACCTTCAGCAGCTCCGAGGACGGCGGGATCTCGTCCACCCGGACGAGAGGATCGCGCATGGTCGCGGCCAGTACGACCCGGCCGGGCCGGGGCGAGGAGACCCGTACGGCGTGCACCCGCCAGGAGTGCGCGAGCCGTTCGGCCGCCTGGGCGTAGTCGTCGGGGATCTGGCCCTCCAGCAGGTGGACTGTCACCCGCCAGCCGTACCGGGTCGGTCGGGGCAGCCACATCCACGGCTTGGTGTCGACCGCGATGCGCTGGAAGCGGCGGCGGACCTTGACCATGCCGGTGGAGGCGACCGCGTTGGGGACCAGGGTGAACCACCAGCGGTGGCGCTTCTTGGTCAGGCCGCAGCCGAGGGCGACCTTGCGCCAGGTGGTGCGGACGCTGACGGCCATGAGCGGGTAGCCGACCACCAGCCAGAAGGACCGGTAGTGCCAGCGCCGCCAGGTCCACAGGCCGGCCACCGCGACGGTCAGGACCACGAAGGCGTCGAGGAGTCTCAGCAGCAGGTCATCACGCAAGGGCGCTCACCTCCGCCGGGACGATCGAGGTGGCCCGGTAGCTGATGCCCCACCGCACTTCGCCGTTTCGGGTCTGCTCCCACACGAAGCCGACCAGGTCGACCGGGTGGACGGGCATGCCGAGGGTGACGGGCGGTTCTCCGGAGGTGTTGACGCGGATCAGCTCGATGCGGCCGGCGCTGTTGATGGCCGACAGGGCGACCTCGTAGACGGGGGTGCCGTTCTTGTCGGTCTTGATCTCGCCGGTGTCCTTGTTGAGCAGGCGCGGGCGGGGTGCGGCGACGCAGACGAACTGCAGCTTGGTCGTGTCGACCGGGATCGGGATGTTGCGCATGGCGGGTGACCTCCTATTCGTCGTGGTCAACATAGTTAACCTAGTTGGCTGAGTTGTCAATGTTCTCAAGGTTGGCTTGGTTCCGCGGCTGTGCTGAACTAGAGGCAGACGACGCGGCGGAAGAGGGACGGATGGTCAAGCACACCGGGCGGCCCGGCTACTTGCAGATCGCCGACGATCTGCGGGAGCAGATCCGTGGCGGTGCTCTCGCGCTCGGTACCCCGCTGCCCTCCACCGCCCAGTTGGCCGAGCAGTACGGCGCATCGCTGAGCGTGGTGAAGATGGCCGTCGGCATCCTGCGGAACGAGGGCCTGGTCGTCGGCCAGCAGGGCAAGGGCGTGTTCGTCCGGGAGGACGCGGCGCCGGCCCCGCCACCCGCCGACGAGATCACCGAGATCCGCCTCACGCTGCGCGAGTTGTCGGAGCGACTCGCGAAGGTCGAAGCGGAGCTGTCCGACCGTAGGTAGCGCTCTCGCCCCGGACGTGGCAGCCGGTCACCCGGCGAGCCAGGCCCGCAGTGCGGCTCGGAGGCGTCGCGGCCAGGTGCATGCGCCGGTCCTCCTGGCGCATGCCGACCATGACGAGCACGTAGCCGACGAGCACGGCCGCCCCGAGCACGAGGCCGATGATCAGCGGGATCGCGGTCACGTCCAGATCACCCCCGCCTCGGCGAAGTCCTGCGGGCGACCGGCCGGCCGCCGGGTCTCGCCGCGCCGCCCGCCCGCCTTGCGCCGCTTGGCCGTACGGCGCAGCCAGCGCGCCAGCGCATGGCACTTCCGGCAGAGCGTCTGCCCCTCCTCTACGGTCGCGCCGCAGGCGCAGACCGGTCCTTCCTCTAGCGAGGCCATCAGGTCGATCATGGTTGTGTCTCCCTTCGTCGAGTCGGTGTCGTGCGGTGTGACACCGAGAATCCGCCCGAAGGGTGGGACGAGATCACTACAGGACGGGACATGTTCGGGACGTCCGGCATACGATGTCGAGGTCCCCGGACGTCCCTGACGGGCAGGTGAGATGGCGAACGAGCGGCTGCGCGCGGCGCTGTTGGCGAAGGGTATGAGTGTCGCCGTGCTGGCCGAGGCCATCGCGGTGGATCCCAAGACCGTCGAGCGGTGGATCACCAAGGGACGCGAGCCGTACCGGAAACACCGATTCGCCGTGGCGTCGCTGCTGGGTACAGACGAGACCTACCTGTGGCCACAGGCCCTCAGCCAAGAGCAGGTCGTGGCCGCGTCCGAGAGCGAGATCATCAATGTGTACCCGCATCGGTGGACGATGCCCCGGGGCGCGTGGGAGAGCCTGTTCCGCGGCGCATCAGAAAAGATCGACATCTTGGTGTACGTCGGGATGTTCCTTGCCGAGGATGCCGGGCTGATCCGACTTCTCGCCGAGAGGGGCAGGTCCGGGGCTCAGCTTCGCGTACTGCTCGGTGACCCGGAATCCGAGGAAGTGATCCGGCGTAGCTCTGATGAGGGCATCGGCAAGGACGCGATCTCAGCAAAGATCCGGAATGTGCTCTCCCTGTACGCGCCGCTGCGCGAGGTGGCCGAGTTCCGAATGCACGGTACGACGCTCTACAACTCGATCTTCCGGGCGGACGATCAGGTTCTCGTGAACACGCACGTGTACGGCGAGGTGGCCTCCAACGCCCCAGTGCTGCACCTGCGCCGGGTGGCCGGCGGAGACATGGTGACCACGTACCTGGACAGTTTCGACAAGATATGGAACGAAGCCCGCCCGGTAGAGTGGTGATCATGTCTCGGCGGATCGACTACCACGACGACCCCGGCGCCCCCACGCCCAACAGCATGGTTCCGTCCGTGAACGCGGTGGTCACCAACGACGCCGGCGACATCTTGATGATCCACCGCACCGACAACGACAACTGGGCACTCCCCGGGGGTGCGATCGATCTGGGCGAGTCGGTCCCGCAGGCCGCGGTACGCGAGACGGCAGAGGAGACCGGGATCACGTGCGAGATCGTCGGAATGGTCGGGATTTACACCGACCCCCGGCACGTGATCCTTTACACGTCCAACGGCGAGGCCCGGCAGGAGTTCTCCATCGTGCTCACCGCGCGTGCCGTCGGGGGATCGCCAACGACGAGCAGCGAGTCACGTGAAGTACGGTGGGTCCCGCGCGAGGACGTCCTGTCCCTCCCGATGGACCGGGCGATGCGGATGCGGATCGAGCACTATCTGAAGGGTGCCGACCTACCGCACATCGGCTAGCGCCGCTTCAACGGAGGCGACCGCGGCCAGCAGCAACGGTTCGTTGATGCCGATGACACGGGTCACCAAATCACCGGGACCATAACGGGCGCGAATCTCCGCCAGACGCTCATGCACGGTGAACCGCTCGCCGCTCGGGCCGGTGGTGATGTCACAGTAGATGAGCGCTTCGGCCAGCTCGGACCGTCCCTCATGGAACTCAGCGGTCAACAGGTCGATCAGACCGCGCTCCCGAGCCTCGTTGATCGCCCCCGAGTGGTAGGCCACCAGGCCGCACAACGTGGCGTCGGCCCGCTCGACGTCTCGCAGGTAGCGTGCGCCGTCGAGCGGATGGAACCCGGTGTCGATGAGGTCGGGTGCATATCCGATGTCATGCAGCCAGGCCGAGGCGATCAGCAGGTCTGCTTCCGACCCGAGGATCGGCGCCAGTGATTCGGCCTTCGCGGCCACCCCTTGCGAGTGCGCCCAGCGGCGCGGCAACGGCTCTTCCAGGATGGTTCTGGCCAGCTCACGGGCCCATTCAGCTTGTCCCATGCGGTTCACGATAAATGCCGGACCCCAGGGGACTTCCAGGGTCCGGCCAGGGACGTCCTGAGACGTCTCAATCCCGATCAGGACGGACGAACCGACCCTTACCGTGCTCGGTGGTGATCAGCCCCTCCCGCTCCAAGTCGGCCAGGCCGCGGCGGACGGTGTTGCGGGAAGCCCCGTACCGACGGCGAAGGACATGCTCACTCGGCAGCACCGTCCCGGCGGCCATCGTCCCGGCGTGGATCTGCTCGCGCAGGTCCCGGGCGATCACTTGGTAGCGGTACGCCGCCACGGCGTGCCCGTCGCCGGCCACCATGCGGCCCTTGCCAGGCAGGGTGACGATCAGCCCTTCGTTCTCCAGGACGGCCAGGCCCCGGCGGGTGGTGGTGCGGGCCACGCGGAACTGCGCGCTCAGGGCCGTCTCGGAGGGCAGAGCGCTTCCCGGCGGGTAGGTGCCCGCGGTGATCTGGGCGCGGAGCCGGTCGGCGAGTTGCCGGTAGACCCGCCCGCCGGTCAGCCACCTGCTCTCATGTTCGGACATCGTGTCAGGAGCGGTAGGCGTTGATGATCCGGCTGAGGTCGAGGCCGAGTTCTCCCTGTTCGCCCTCGCGCCAGCCGGCCCGTGCCGCTTCGGCGATCCGGTCGGCCGCGGGGAACAGCTTGAGGCAGGAGACCCGTTCGTCGTGCTGGTCGCCCCAGTAGAACCACTGGAACGGCAGGTGGAGGTAGACCCGGCGGGCGCGGAAGGTGCTGTCGGTGACGTCCAGGCACGGCCGATCCTTGTCATCGATGATCAGAACCGCGATGACCTCCCGGTCCACCAGCTCGTTGCGCAGCGCGGTGAGCAGGTCGACCTGATAGGCCCGCTGGTTGGCTTTCACGGCACTCATGGAGACTCCCATCTGTGGAGGGCGGACCCGATACCCAGGTGGGTCCGTGCCGACGAGCTTCGTTCGAGGGGCGGGACTTCCCTACCACGACTTAGGGACGTCTAGGGACGTCTCGTGTTACCGTCGCAGGCACCGGCCCTGCTGCGGAAGGTGCGCCCCCTCATGAACGAGAACCTCCGTCACGCGCTCATCCGGGCGCGACTGCAACCCGTCGACATCGCCGCCCGCCTGGCGGTGGACCCCAAGACCGTCGCCCGCTGGATCAGCGGCCGGATCCCCTACCCCCGCCACCGCCTGGCGGTCGCCGACCTCCTCGGCGTGGACGAGGGCGAGCTCTGGCCCGAGCAGGCCGAAGGCCGGCGGATACTCCCCGGGGAGATCAAGGCGGTCTATCCGCACCGCTGGGCCGTACCGGCCGAGACCTGGCGCGGCTTCTTCCAGGCGGCGGAGAAGGAGATCGGCATTCTCGTCTACAGCGGCCTGTTCCTGGCCGAGGATGCCGGCCTGTTGCGCGTCCTCACCGAGCAGGCCCGCGCAGGCGTCCGGGTCCGTATCGCCCTGGGCGACCCCGACAGCCCACAGGTAGCGGCCCGAGGAGTCGAAGAGGGCATCGGCGGTGACGTCATGGCCGCCCGCGCCCGCAACGCCCTGGCCCTCTACCGACCCCTCCAAGACGTCGACGGCATCGAGGTACGGCTCCACCGCACGGTGCTCTACAACTCGATCTACCACGCCGACGACGGTCTCTTGGTCAACCTGCATGCTTACGGCACCCGAGCCCCGGAGGCACCGGTCATCTACCTGACCCGCACCGAGACCGACAACGCCGCAGCGACCTACCTCGACAGCTTCGAACGAGTCTGGAACGAGGCCGAGACGACGAGCACCCACCAGGCCTGAGGACACACCAACGGCCCGAAGAGCACCGAGCGCGGCACGGTCAGTCCCACCACAAGACGACGGCCAGACTGCGACGTGCAGCCCCGGCATAGAACCCGAGAAGCGCGGTGAGGTGCCGCTCCAGGTAGTCCCGGGAGGAGTCGACACCCGGGAGGAGTTCGCCGGCCATGCCCGGAGCTTCACCGTCGGGAGACGACAGAGCTCCCAGCACCACTGACTCCGCCTCCGGCAGCATCGATGCCACCAAGGCGACCGCAACAGGCTCCAACGCGGTGACCGGATGCTCCCATACCGCGTCCGGGTGGTCCTGGTACGACGGGTTCACCTCTGTGTCCCCGGTCAACGCTCGCCGAAGCACGGCAAGGACCTCAGGATCGGTACAGGCCAGTTCGCCGATGCGCAGGAGCGGCCCCGGAGACCAGTCCAGATCCAGGTGATCAGAGCGGGGAGCCATCTCGAAGGAGCACAACCGGTCCAGCTCATCAGCCGAAGCCCGGCAGGACTCCAACCACTGCTCCGGAATCCGGGCAAGCTGCTGCGTTACGGCCATGCCCAACAGCCTGACAGGCTCCGCCAGCATGATCGAACGTAACTTATCTTCTCGTCTTCAAGGGCGGTCCGCTCCGCGGCCCGCCGCGCGTTGGGCGGTCGCCGGCCGCGCTGCGGCTCTTCGGCCGGTCGCGGCCGCGCCGCCCGCGCGCTGAAAAACCACTGCGGACCATGCCGGAAGCCTATAGATGTGAGGCCCCGCCCATCTGTCCTCAGAAGCGGGACCTCACGGAGGCATCCTAGAGGGCCACAGCCAGCACTCCAAGCCCGGCCGCAAGCGGTACAGGGTCAGCCGCTCAGAGCACCTCGAACATCCATGGAAGCGTCGGAGCGGTTCAGGGGCGGAGCCAGTCCTGTGTCCAGCCGGTGTACTTCAAGTCGGCGATCTAGGAGGCAAGCACTGCTAGTCGCCCTTAAAGTTGAGTCCAGCGATGCCCCCGAGAGACACAGAGTGTGGCACGGAGGGTGAGACACGCCCACGGAATGGAAGATCGATCATGAGCAAGTCGCTACTTGAGCAGCTCCCCGGTATTGTCGCGGCCGGCAAGCGCCAAGCTGCTCAGATCCTTGAGCACCTTGAAGGACGCAACCGTGTCACTCTCCAGACCCGCGAGCTTGTGATTCCGTCTAAGGACACTTCTAGCCTCGACTTATTCCGTCATGTGCAACACACCGAGAGCATGAACGACGCTCCGCTAAGCGATGGGCCATCCAATCGTCTCGTCTACGGAGATAACCTTCTTGCTATGGCAGCATTACTGGCTGGCGACGAAGACAGTCCGAGCCTGCGCGGCAAGATTGATCTCATTTACATTGACCCCCCATTTGATTCGAAAGCGGACTATCGCACAAAGATTACACTTCCTGGTACGACAATCGAACAGCGACCCACCGTTCTCGAGCAGTTCGCCTACTCCGACACATGGGCGGATGGGACAGCATCATATATCGCAATGATGGTCCCCCGTCTAGTTTTGATGCGTGAACTACTTGCGGACTCCGGTTCGTTCTATGTTCATATTGACTATCGCGTAGCTCACTACTTGAAGATAATTCTCGACGACATATTCGGTCGCGACTCATTCGTAAATGAGATTGCATGGCCAGGCGCCATCGGAGACTCTTCGGCAAAGAATAAAAAATTCATCAAATCCCACGATACGCTTTTCTTTTACAGGAAATCTCCGTCTCACATCGTATGGAATGATGTCTTCCAGGCCCATGCGGAGACGAATGAAAAACGCCTCAAGAGTGACGACCTGGGCGAATACCGACTTGGTCCGATTGATAACCCTGGAGGCGGTGGTTACCAATACGAACTAGGACTCGGAGAGAAGCCTCCGGCTGGCGGCTACCGGATGCCCTACGAAACAGCCATTCAATGGCTGAACGAAGGAATTTTGGTTGTAAAACCCGGACGTGTACCTCAGAAAAAAATCTACCTCAATCCTGATGGTGTAAGATGCCGAGATGTTTGGTCGGACATCCAGACCCTACAAAAAGGCGAAACCACGGGCTATGGCACACAGAAGCCCGGAAAACTCCTAGAAAGAGTAATCAAGGCATCCTCGAATGAGGGTGACATAGTCGCCGATTTCTTTGTTGGATCTGGTACTACTGCTGCAGTGGCCGAACGGCTTGGCCGTCGATGGATTGTGACAGACATGGGAAAACCAGCAGTAATGGTGACCCGCAAGCGTCTCATCGACCAGAACGCCAAGCCTTTCTTGTATCAAGCAATCGGTGATTACCAGGTTGAGCAGGCACGGTCAACACTTGGCCGATCTTTCCGCGTTGGCGATCTCGCCAAGGTCGTGCTCAACTTGTTCGGTGCCCTGCCGCTACCGCACGAGGACAACGTGAACGGCAGCCTTGGCCGCTTGCCTAACTCTCGTACTCTGGTATTCGCCGACAGCCCGTCGAAGCTGACGACCGTGTCAACACTTCGTCGTGCACAGGGATACCGCGATAGCAAGCTCGGTGGTTTCGATAAGGTGATCGTACTTGGCTGGAATTTCTCAGCCGGCATCGGCGAGGACATCGCAGCTCTCAACGACCCCAACCTTGAAGTCCTCGTCATCCCGCCAGACCTACTTGACCGGCTTAAGAAGAAGGGGGCTGACAAACTAGCAAGCCAGGTTCGTTTCGCGAGTCTGCAATATCTCCAGGCACGAGTCGCGTCCTTCAAGGACACCAAAGACGGCCAGGAATTGCGCATAGATCTTGAAAACTACGTGCTGCTATCTCCCGAATCAATTAGCCTGGATGAAAAAAATCGGTCCGCACTTCGCGATGTCATGAACGCTGAACCACTCTCCCTAATCGAGTACTGGGCAGTTGACCCGGACTACGATGGCGAAGTATTCAGGTCTGTCTGGCAGGACTATCGCGGCAATACTGAGAACGATAGCGATCCGCTGCGCGTCGTCACATCTGCACGAATGCAACTCCCTCCCAAGGGAAGTGCACGCCGGATCTGCGTCCGAGCGGTTGACGTTTTCGGTTTCGAATCCGAGGTCGTGATCGACGGTGTGGAGGTAGATCAGTGAATCAGCGCCATAATCTCTTTCCTCTCGCCGTTGGACTTTCCAAGCGTATCAACAGCCAGATCCCTAGCCTTGTTTCGGGACTTTCAACTGAGCTACTTGAGCATGTGACGCCAACTACGGCGGAACTGCTGAAGTTCTGGTTCCAGCAGGATTACTGTGACCTGCGTACCTTCAATTTCCACGAAGGGCAGCGCTCAGCTATCTTGCACATTATCTATGCGCATGAAATTATCGGCGCGAAGAGCCTGCGCGAACTTTATGAAGCCGTCGCCGGTGAAGCGATCCTTGACAGCGGCATCCTCGGTGAGATTACGCGCGATCGGCATGCGCACCCGAAATATGCAGCAAAGATGGCGACCGGCACAGGTAAGACATGGGTGCTAAATGCACTGCTAGTTTGGCAATACCTTAATAAGGTAGCTAATCCTCTGGATGAGAATTTCACTAGCAACTTCTTACTAGTCGCTCCAGGATTGATCGTTTATGATCGCCTACTGGACTCGTTTCAAGGCAAGCTAGTCGGCGGGGAACGCGACTTCACTACGAGCGATATCTATCAGCAGCAAGAGCTATTCGTTCCGGAAAATTACCGTACTCAGGTTTTCGGATTCCTGCAATCGTCGATAGTTCCCAAGGCGGAAATCGGCAAAAAAGTTACTGGATCTGGCCTAGTAGCGATCACTAACTGGCACCTACTCGCTGGGCAAGAGGATCCAGATTTTGTATCCGACGAAGAAGATATAGAGGCTTCTGGTCGCGAGATCGATCCTAAAGCTGCAGTGGAGAGCTTTTTCCCTCTGGCTCCTGGAACCGCAACAGGAAACGCTCTCGACGTACTGGACCGTCGTTTCCTTCGCGGGGGTCCACTAGCTGCACTGAAGGACCTACCTGACCTCCTAGTGTTCAATGACGAGGCTCACCACATCCATGAAGTCCGCAAAGCCGATGAAGTTACGGACGTGGAGTGGCAGAAGAGCCTAATGGAGATTGCCTCTACTAAGGGATCTCGCTTCATCCAGATCGATTTCTCTGCAACTCCATACAACGAGGTCGGTTCAGGAAAGAAGAAGGGCCGGCAGTACTTCCCGCATATCGTTGTTGATTTTGACTTGACCTCAGCTATGCGCGCTGGGTTAGTGAAGTCTCTCGCTCTGGATAAGCGAAAGGAAGTCGCCTCGCTTCCCTTAGACTTCAAAGCTGAGCGAGACGAAACGAACCGTGTAACCGGTCTATCTCAAGGTCAGCGTGTCATGCTTCGAGCTGGCCTCCGAAAGCTTCAGATCCTGGAGGAGCAGTTTACCTCTGCCGATCCATATAAACACCCAAAGCTACTGGTGATCTGTGAAGACACCACCGTTACTCCCCATGTCGTAGAATTCTTACAGAGCACCGGATTGTCTGAGGGTGACATTCTTCGGGTCGACTCTGGTCGTAAGCAGGAGCTCGGACCAAAGGATTGGGAGCCAATTCGCGAACGGCTCTTTGATGTCGACCGCCATAAGCAGCCAAAAGTCGTCGTATCGGTACTCATGCTCCGCGAAGGGTTCGATGTTAACAATATCTGCGTCATAGTACCTCTACGCTCCTCTGAGGCCTCAATTCTGCTAGAACAGACAATTGGCCGCGGTCTACGCCTGATGTGGCGAGGTAACAACGCGATTGACGAACTTAAGCGCGAAACTCGCGAACGGATCGCTAGACGTGAGGAGCCGACAAACTACTTCGATGTGCTCTTCATCATCGAACATCCAGCCTTTTCTAGGTTCTATGAGGAGCTGCTCGGCGGCGACCTTGTTGGAGAGGTCGGTGATGACGCTGACTCCGCGGAAGCCACCGGTGACCTGGAACATATTGACCTACGCGAAGGTTTCCAAGCATACGATTTCGAAGTGCCGATTATTATTCGCGATGCCGATGAGGAGCTAAAACAGCCAAGCATCGATCCACTGAAGCTCACCCCGAGCAAGTATCAGATCGACTGGCTTATCCAGCAAATCGGCAAGGGCGATCGATTCGTTTCTCATGATGCACAAACAGGAACACAATATGGCGACTATCGCGTCGATGGCGGAATCCTAACCGCTACGGGGTATAACGACTACCTATCTCGTATGACTACGCGTATCACCGAAGCACTCGGTCGTAGTTTGACTAGCAGCGCAGGGAAATATAAGGAAATCAGCCAATTTCCAATCTTGCAGGCATACAAGCCTCTATTGACAGGATGGCTCGATTCTTATATCCGAAATCGGCTATTTAACTGCAGCTTCGACCCATTAGCGGAAGAAAAATGGCGCGTCCTGCTGATCGATGATGTAGCGCACGAAATTGCAGGAGTATTCGCTACCAAACTCGTCGAATTGCAGGAGACTCAATCTGCCGCAGAAGCATTAATCCAGTACCGAATGCTGTCTGAGGTAAAGACCATTCCGGTCCGATCCAGTTCGAGCGTCGACGTCAAGAAATGCATCTATCCCAAACTTCCGGTCCCGTCTAAGGGTGGGGGCCTGGAGAGACTGTTCATTGAGTGGGCCGATAAAGATACTCGAATTCAGGCTCTCCTGAAGATACATGAGTATCGACATGCTTTCCTGCGGCGCCCATATCTTAAGGCAGACGGCATGCCTGCCCAATATTCCCCAGACTTTCTCGTTCGCACGGATACCGACGTGTATGTAGTTGAAACTAAGGCGCAGTCTGCGCTCAGCGACGAGAATGTCAAGCGTAAGCAACGAGCAGCACTTGCGTGGTGCGATCAGATCAATCAGCTCCCGAGTTATCAACGCGGTGATCTTTACTGGCATTACGCACTGCTTGGTGAGAGCATTATTCACGACTGGCATGCCAAGAATACCCGCGTAAGCGAACTTCTCGACTACGCGCGTCTACGACGTGCTGGAGCACTTTCTCAAGAAAGACTTCTGTGACACAAGCAGACAGAGAAGCCCTCAAGGCCAATAAGCCTCATTAAATGTCGATAGGTCACCCAATATTAATTGAGCGATCTATCGACATTTTCCCAAGATCTGTTTTTGCTCTCCTCGTAAGAGATTGGCCAATGGGTCAGAATTGATTTATTCGCTTGGTATATAGCGTCATGCTGCCGCGCCGCTTCCGGTGCTCGGGCCTAGGGGCCCTGCGCTCCGGGTCGGCTTGCCACCGAGTAACGTGGTGGCCGGCCTCGCGGGGGTGCGGGCTGCGCGGGGCATTCGCGCAGCCCACTCCGCATGCGCCAGCTGTACGGCTGCACTCCCTTCAAACCGGCACCAGTCCCGCCTCTGCCAGTCCTTGTAGAGGGCACCAGCGAGGCAACCTCAGGGCACAACGAGGGCACACTGCGCCGGGAAACGGCCTGAAACGACGGCAGGTGACGAGGGGTGTAACAGCAGCTCAGAGCCACGATCAGGGGATCTCCGCAGGTCGTCGGCTGGCCGGGTTCGGTTCACGAACTACCGTTAACCAGGCGGGAATCAGCGTCTCCACTGGGATTCCGTGATTCTGATCCTTGATCAGGGCACATCCAGGGCACACGGCCGGGGCAGGAGGTCTCCCATGCCCCGGCCGCTCACCCGTCCGAGGCGGTGAGACCCATGTTCCACCTCGCAGAGGATCCTGCTCAGGAGACCTTCGTCAGAGCCGTCCGGGTCACGACGGTCCGCGTGGCCGGCATCGTCTTCGACCCGCAGAAGCCGTAACAGCCGCCCGCTCCAGAGGCGGGCCAACTGCTCCCGGGGCGGCGGATCCTCATCCCCGCGGTGTACGAGCGCAGCCTCCCGCCGGGGGATTCCCGCAGTCGACTGCTGGACGATCATCGGCTCATGAGAACCCCGATCAGGTACGTCCAGAGGACCGTGTCGTCGGCCGCCCGGTTGTTCTCGAGTGCGTTCGGGTACGGCACCGCCGCCACCGGAGCGGTGCGCAGACCGAGAACCCTCAAGATCGTCAGTGTGGTGCTCGCCGTGCTGGTCGGCCTGCCGGCCGTGGGAGTCACCGGGCTTCTCCTCTGGGACGGCGGCATCGACACCGATCCGCGCCGGGAGCTCCTCCACGGTGTCCGGATCGACCTGCGGACGGCAACCACGCGGCTCGGTCCGATCGAGTACGACCTGTACGGCGCGGAAGGTCCCGTCCTGCTGTCCGTCCATGCCGGGCTCGGCGGAGCCGACCAGGGGCGCCTGTTCGCCGGCTGGCTGCAGCAGGACGGGTTCCGCATCCTGAGTCCCTCCCGGCCGGGTTACCTGGGCACACCGTTGGAGAGCGGCCGGACCAACGAGGAGCAGGCCGATCTGCTCGCCGCCCTGCTGGACGAACTCGGCATCGACCGGGTCGGGGTCCTCGCGGTCTCGGCGGGGAGCCCGGTGGGCTACACCTTCGCCGCACGCCATCCGGATCGGATCTGGGGGCTGATCTCCGTCGGCGGAGTGAGCAAGCCCCAGCCCGCGAAGCCAGCCTCTTCGTTGCGGAGGACGTTCCTGAACGCCGTCGGCCAGAAGCTCGCCCTGCTGACGGCGCGGCTCTCGTTCGAGACCATCGTCGCGGGCACCTTGGACGAGACCAGCACCTTCACCGAGGAGCAGCAGGCGGAACGCACCTCGTACATCATGAGCACCCCGCGCGTGTGGGCGCTCTTCGAAGCGATGTTCGATACGACGTTCCCCTACCAGGAGCGCTGGGCGGGCACCGACAACGACGCGGTGCAGGCCCGGCGCGGCGACCTGCCTCTGGGGCGGATCGCGGCTCCCGCACTGCTGATCCACGGCACCCAGGACGGCGATGTGCCCTTCGACCACGGGGAGTTCGCCGCCGCGCGGATACCTAGAGCGGAACGGCACTGGATGGAGCGCGACGACCACCTGGGCTTCTGGCTCAGCCCGGCGGCGGACCGGGCACAGGCCGCAGCGAGGGCGTTCCTCCGGCGGCACGCGCCGGACGGACGAGGGTGACCCCGCAAGCCCCCGTGCGGGAGTAGGGGTTCAATCCGGTGGAGCGAGCCGTACCAGCAGGTTCTCGACGGAACCGTCGAGGTCGGCCTGGAGCAGGCCGTTGTTCACGCCGGGCCTGCAGCCCGGCAGGACGGTCACCTCGGCCGGCGGCCCGTCCGGGTAGCCGAACGAGAGCCGGAACACGTCGTGGGCGGCCCTTCCGATCTCCTGGCACTGGTTCTCGCTGGGCACGGTCTCCAGCGAGTTCAGCGCCGTGGCCAGGGCTTGGACGACCTGCCCGCCGTACCCCGTCCGGGGGTGCCGTCCGGCGTGCGGATCGTGCCTGCAGCCCACGACCGAGACGGGCCCTTCGGGCACCATCCGCTCGACCTGGCCTCTCCGGCCGGTACCGACTCCGCAGGGGTCGGGCCGTACGGGATCCCAGGCTCCCCGCCGGTAGGCGGCGGTGATGCGGGGTCCGATGTACGAGCGGCTGTGGGCGGTGCCGTTGGTGGTGTCCATGCAGGAGTTGGGCTCTTCGGCGCTGCCCAGCCACAGGGCCCGACCATCGGGGTAGGCGAACCGGATCAGATAGCTCGTCGCCGCTCCTGCCCATCAGCGTGACGGCGACGGCGGCGACCCGGCGGGTGATCCTCATGACGCCGAGACGCCCGCCCCGCCTGATCGGTTCAACCGGCCGTCAGCCTGTGGCGAGCGAGTCCAGCACGTCCTGGGGCGCGGCGCCGAGGCGCTCCCGCTGGGGGAAGCGCCCCACCGGGACGCGGGCCACCTCCTCCGCGGTGGCGTAGTCGATCACGGAGACGACGTCCTGGTTGCTGAGGGAGACGAAGCAGTGCCGGCCGTCCACGCTGGTGGCGGTCCAGTACGGCAGGCTGTCGGCGGCGTAGTGCCGGTATCCGGCCACGGACAGCGAGGGCCGTTCGACGATCGCCACGTAGTCGTCGATCGTGCCCGCCATGCAGAGCCTCCGCTCGTCACCGGAGAGCGCCATGCCGTGGTGGGCAGAGTTCTGCGGATAGGCGTCCGGGGACATGTCCCGGGCCCGGTCGCTGAACGGCATGGTGACCGTGCGGACGGTCCTGCCGGCGTTCAGGTCGTACTCGATGAACCCGTTGAGGTAGGACAACTGGGCGTACATGTACCTGTTGTCGGCGGTGAACACCGAGGGCCGCACGCCGTAGGCGAACCGGTGGGTCCGCAGGACCCGGTGCGTCCGGGCGTCGACCACCGTCACCCTCTTGTCCCCCTTGAGCACGTTCAACGCCCTGGGCAGCGAGGTGACGCCGATGCTCTGGTTGTACAGCAGCGTCCCGTCCGGGGAGTAGTCGTTGCCGTGCGGATAGGTCCCGGTCGGGAAGGAGGCGACGGACCGCCCGTCGGCCGTGTCCAGGACCACCACTTTGGCGGCGGTCAGCGCGGAGACGACGAACCGGGTGCCGTCCGGGGAGAGCGCGGCGTGATCGGCCTTGAATCCCTCGATCTTGTGGCGCCACAGGATCCTGCGGGCCTTGACGTCGAAGGCGACCACGTCGGCGAGGTTGCCACGGGAGACGTAGAGCGTCCGGCCGTCCGGCGAGAGCGCCATGTCGTCGACGAACTTCCGGTAGCCCTGCGCGGCGTTGACCGCCTCGTATCCGGCTCTCTCCACCGGGTTCATCGCCGCGAGCCGCTCCTCCAGGTCGGGGATCGCGTCGAGCGAGCCCAGGTTCTGGAAGGTGCGGCCGTCGATGAAGCTGACCGTGCCCGCCTGGGCGTTGCCGACCAGCAGCACGTCGCGCAGCGGCTCGGTGCGCGCCGTGCCCCAGGCCGCGTTCGTGCCGGCGAAGGTGACGGCGGCGGCGCTCACCGATACGGCCAGCCTCTGCAGGCACCTGCGGAGGGCGGTGCGGGAAACAGCCATCTCCGATCCTTTCGACGGCCCCCGACACCAGACATGATCGGCAATTCTGTGTGATGCACCTCACACTTCCTAGGCACTCCGGAGCCAAACTCCGGGCACCGGGCTGTCATGCGGCGACAAGCCGGGCTTCCGTCCGCGCTTTCCGCTCCACAGCGGTGGATTCCCCGTCGGCCCCTCGCATCCGCACCCGCTTCGTCCCTTTCATCCCGTCCGCACCCGCAGGCACGCTGCCGCGCGGCCGCAGGCACACCGCTCCACACCCGCAGGCGCGTAACCCGCACCGCCTCACGCCCGCACCCGCACCCGCACCCGCACCCGCACCCGCACCCGCACCCGCACCCGCACCCGCACCCGCAGGCACACCGCCTCACGCCCGCAAGGAGTTCCCGTGCTTCCCCGGAGCCTGGAGAACCGACCCCGTGACCGACTCGTGACACAACCTTTCGCGGCCGGGCCGCATCTATCCGGGCGACGAAAGGAGTCCTTGATGGGCCCGATCTCCCCCTCACGCGCGCTCGCCGCGCTCACCCTCGCCGTCGCAACGGCCACGACCACGACCACGATCGCCACCCCGGCGCAGGCGAACACGGGAGCCGCCTCCGCCACCCGCTCCGCCCCGGCCTCGGCGGCCTCTACCGACGCCGACGCCGACGCCGACGCCGTACGGTACGCCTGGCTGAAGAGCTGCACGAAGAAGGACGCCGCGGCCCCCTGCGGCGCCTGGACGCTGAGCCTGCGCAGCGGGAGGACCGTCAGGCTGCCCGACGCCCGGGTCCATCCGGCGTACGCCGGCGGTAAGAGCGACACCAGCGCCGGAGCCCTTTTCACGGTCAGCGGTGACGGCCGCGTCGTGAACTACTTCAAGGGCGACCGGCTCGTGGTCCGGAACGTGTCGAGCGGGAAGATCCGCTCCCTGCCGGGCAGGGCCGCCTCCCTGCCCGGAGGGCTGGACATGAGCGAGGTGGACGTCGCGCTCTCCCCCGACGGCTCGATCGTCGCGGTCGACTACCTCGACACCGCCGCGAGACTGCCCACCCTGATCGCCGACGTGGCGAACGGCAGGGTCGCCGAGCTGCCGCCGGGCGACACCGTGCTGGGTTTCAGCCCGGACGGCCGGCACCTGCTCACCAGCCGGTTCACCGACGACAACACCACCGAGTTCAGGGTCTTCGACACCGGCGGGCGCAGGACCGCGAGCCAGGTGGTCCCGCAGGTCGTCTCCAACAACTCGCCAGTCGCCCTGGCCGACGACGCCACCACGGTGGCGCTGATCGTCACCGGCGCCTCGGGCGCCTCGCGGCTGCGTACCTACGACCTGGCCTCCGACACCGTCTCCGACGCGGTCGCACTCGGCATCCCCGAGGGGGAGACCCCGCAGCGGCTCTTCTGGGACCCGGCCGGGGCGCTGACGCTCTGGACCTCGCGCGGGGACTCGGAAGGCGACATCACCTCCGCCGTGCAGCGGACGGTCGGCGCGGCGACCGGCACCACCCGCAGGCTTGACTCCTTCAAGATCAAGTCCGGTCTCTGGACGTGGTGGTTGCCGGGCGAGTGAGCTCGGTTATCTTCCCTTCCATGGGGAAAATCCACGACAGGATCGACGACCGGCTGCGCGCGTTCATCGGAGCGCAGCCGGTCTACTTCGTCGCGACCGCTCCTGAGCAGGGCGGTCACGTCAACGTCTCCCCCAAGGGATACTCCGACACCTTCACCGTCATCGACGACGCCACGGTCGCCTACCTCGATCTCGACGGCAGCGGCGTGGAGACCATCGCCCACCTCCGCCAGAACGGCCGCATCACGATCATGTTCTGCGCCTTCTCCGGCCCGCCCAACATCGTGCGCCTGTACGGCACGGGCCGCGTCGTCGTGCCGGAGGACCCCGGCTTCCCCGAGCTGCTCGCGAGGTTCGGCCCGCACCCGGGGGTGAGATCGATCATCGTCGTCGACTGCGACCGCATCGCCGACTCCTGCGGTTTCTCCGTCCCCTTCATGTCCTACGACCAGGACCGCACGCTGCTGGACGAATGGGCCCAGCGCAAGGACTCCAAGGCCAAGCGCGCCTACCGGGCCAAGAACAACCGCGAGAGCATCGACGGCATCCCCGGTCTCTCGCCCGGGGAGACCGACCCCGCCGTCCTGCACTCCTAGGACCGCCGGTACGGGTTCCAGCGGACTCCGGGTACCGGCTTCAGCGGCGGTAGCCGGCCATGCGCTCCAGGCGGGCGACCCGCTCGGCGGTGGGCGGGTGGGTGGAGAACATCCGGCCGATCCCCGCTCCCCGGAAAGGGTTGGCGATCATGAGGTGCGAGGTCGAGGCGAGGCGGCCGTTCTCCGGGAGCGGGAGCCGCCTCGCACCCATCTCGATCTTCCGCAGCGCCGAGGCGAGGGCCAGCGGGTCACCGGTCAGCCGGGCGCCCGACTCGTCCGCGTGGTACTCCCGGGAGCGGGAGATCGCCATCTGGATCATGCCGGCCGCCACCGGGCCGAGCACCATCATCAGCAGCGCACCGAGGAAGCCCGGCCCCTCGTCGTCGTCCCCGCCGCCGAAGAACATGCCGACGTAACCGAGATAGGTGATCATCGTGGCGAGCGCTCCGGCCACCGACGAGATCAGGATGTCCCGGTTGTACACGTGCGACAGCTCGTGGCCGATGACCCCGCGCAGCTCGCGCTCGTCGAGGAGCTGTGTGATGCCGTAGGTCACGCAGACCGCGGCGTTTCGCGGGTTGCGCCCGGTGGCGAAGGCGTTGGGCTGCATGGTCGGGGAGACGTAGAGCCTCGGCATGGGCTGGCGGGCCTCGGTGGAGAGCTCGCGCACGATCCGGTAGAGGACCGGCTGCTCGACCTCGCCCACCGGCCGGGCGCGCATCGCGGACAGGGCGATCCGGTCGGAGAGGAAGTAGGCGGCACCGTTGCCCAGCAGGGCGATCACGACCGCGATCCGCACGCCGACGCCGCCTCCCAGCCACGCCCCCGCCGCGATGATCACCGCGGACAGCGCACCCAGAAGGATCGCGGTGCGCAGACCGTTGTGCCGCACGACATCTCCCACCCGGTTGATGCTGGTTCCTGCAGTGACGTTGATGCTGGTTCTGCAGTGACAACGTCTCCGGCCCGGCCGAGCGTTCCCCGGAACGCTCAGCGCGAGGCGATCAGGAAACCCGGCACCAGGTCGAGCACCGCCTGCGGAGCCGCAGAGAAGGCCACCGCGGCGATGCCGGACAGGGCGATCGCCACGCCCACGGGCAGCCATCCGGCAGCTGAGCCGGGTCCCCTGCGGGCCGCACCGGACGCCGCGCGGGCCGCACCCGGCGCCCCGGTAGCGACATCAGCGGTGGCTGCATCCTCGGTGGCGACATCCTCGGTGGCGACATCCTCGGTGGCTGCATCAGCGGTGGCTGCATCGGCAGTGACGGTAACGGTGACGGCGGTCCCGTCGGCGGCCGGTGCGCGTGCCGGGACCGGGGTGAGGATGCGGGCGGCCCAGGTGGCGTAGTAGTAGAGACCGATCACGGTGTTGACCGCCATCACGGCGGCCAGCCACGCCCCGCCACCGTCAACGATCTCCCGGAACACCACGATCTTGGCGAACAACCCGGCCAGCCCCGGCGGCAGACCGGCCAGGCAGATCAGGAAGAACACCAGCGACAGGCCCGCCGCGGGACTGCGGAAGGCCAGCCCCCGGTAGCCGTCGATGCCCTCCTGTCCGTCCCGCCTCGACACGAGCATGACCACGGCGAACGCCCCCAGGTTCATCGCGGCGTAGAACACCAGGTAGGTGATCGAGGCGTTCGCCGCCTCGCGGGTCTGGACGCCGAGGGGGGCGAGGATGTAGCCGGACTGGGCCACGGACGACCAGGCGAGCAGGCGGACCGCGTGGCGCTGCCGGAGGGCCAGAAGGTTTCCGACGGTCATGGTCAGCGCCGCCACGATCGCGATGATCGGAGCCCAGACCGGCACCTGGGCGGGCAGGGCCGCGACCAGGATGAGGATCAGGCCCGCGAACCCCGCGGCCTTGGAGACCACCGAGAGCAGCGCCGCGACCGGGACCGGCGCCCCCTGGTAGACGTCGGCGGCCCAGGCGTGGAACGGCACCGCCGCGACCTTGAAGGCGAATCCCGCCAGGACCAGCACCATGGCCACGGTGAGCACGGGCGGCAGGTCGTGGGAGATCTGCAGCGAGGAGGCGTAGGCCTGCGGGCTCTCCGCCGGCGGAACGGGGACCGCGCCGGACCACGGTGTGTACGGACGCAGGGCCTGCGCCAGCCGGTCGAGGTGAACGGTCCCGGTCACGCCGTAGAGCAGGGAGACTCCGAAGAGCATCACCGCGGTGGAGACCACCGAGACCAGGAAGAGCTTGACCGCCGCCTCCGAGGCGCGGCCGTCGTAGCGCCTCAGCGCGGTGAGCGCGAAGACCGGCAGGGACACCAGCTCCAGGGCGACCACCAGCGTGATCAGATCGCGGGCCGCGGGCAGGACCACCGCGCCGGTCAGCACGCAGAGCAGCAGGAAGTGCCACTCCCCGGCGGGGACGTCGGCTCCGGAGGAGATCTCCGCCATCGACAGCAGCACCACCACGATCCCGGCCGCCAGCGCGAGCCCCGCGAAGACGAGCGTGAAGCCGTCCACCACGAACGAGCACGAGGGGCCCGCCGCGAGGGCGGGCAGGTCCCCCGCCGGAGGTCCGCCGCCGATCGCACCGGGCGGGATGAGACCGGGCCGCGAGGGCCCCGCCAGGCCTTCGGGCACGCAGAAGGTCCGCAGCGGCGCGCCGGTGCGCAGAGACTGCGCCACGACCGCGCCCAGCGCCCCGAGCACCCCGGCCAGCGTCACCCCGCCCAGCAGCGGCCGGGAGTACGGCCTGCGGGGCAGGAAGGCGTCCAGGAGCAGGACGAGACCCGCGACCAGCGCCAGGATCAGCGGCGGCGCGATCGCGTAGTGGTCGATCGACTGGATCACGGGGCCCCCACGAAGGTCCGGACCACCGGGTCGGTGATGAGCAGCAGCGCCTTCGGCCAGAGGCCGAACAGCAGGATCAGCCCGATCAGGGGCGCCCAGGCGGCCACCTCGTAGGCCCTGACGTCCCGGAGTCCTCCCCCGCCTCCGGGTCCGGCTTCCGCCACGGCGTCGCCGGGGCCCGTGCCGGCGAGCACCGGGGCGTGGACGGTCTCGGTGGGACGGCCGTGCGTGACGCGGGAGAGCATGACCAGGAAGTAGGCGGCGGTGAGCACGGTCCCGAGGCCGCCGACGGCCATGAAGGTCAGGAAGAGCGGGCGGGACAGGCCGGGAGCGGGCTCGAAGGCACCGAGGAGGGCGAGCATCTCCCCCCAGAAGCCGGCCAGGCCGGGCAGCCCGAGGGAGGCGACGCAGGCGAAGGTCAGCACGGATCCGAGGTGCGGCAGCCGTACCAGCATGCCTCCGCCGAGCGTGGGCATGTCGGCGGTGCCGTACCGCTCCTTGACGGCCCCGGCGACGAAGAACAGCAGACCGGTGATCAGGCCGTGTGCGATGTTGCCGAACAGGGCGGCGTTGACCCCGACCGGGGTGAGCGTGGCGAAACCGAGCAGCACGAAGCCCATGTGGCCGATCGAGGAGTAGGCGATCATCCGTTTGAGGTCGCGCTGGGCCAGGCACGCGAGCGAGCCGTAGACGATGCCGACCACCGCGAGGGCGCCGAGCCAGGGGGCGACAGCGGCGGCCCCGTCGGGCAGGACCGGGATCGCGATGCGGGCGAAGCCGTAGGTGCCCATCTTGAGCAGCACGCCGGCGAGCAGCACGGAACCGACCGTGGGAGCCTCGGTGTGGGCGTCCGGCAACCAGGTGTGCAGCGGCCACATCGGGGTCTTGACCGCCAGCCCGACGCCGATCGCCAGGAAGGCGATGATCTGCACGGCCCGGGGCATCCCGGTGCCCTGCGCCCCCGCGAGGGAGACCATGTCCAGGGTGCCGGTCTGCGCCCAGACGAGCAGCAGGCCGACCAGGAGCGCGACCGAGCCGAGCAGCGTGTAGAGGATGAACTTGGTCGCCGCCGCGCGCCGGGCCCGGCCGCCCCAGACGGCGATCACGAAGTACATCGGGATGAGGACGACCTCGAAGAAGACGAAGAAGAGCAGCAGGTCGAGCGCGAGGAACGTGCCGATCATGCCGACTTCGAGGACCAGCAGGGTGAACACCAGGGCCCGGGGACGGTTGCCGCCCGGCCGGGGCCGCAGCAGCTGCCCGGGGCCGTCGGAGCGGCCCCAGCACAGGTAGACGAAGCAGAGGAAGGTCAGCAGCGCGGTCAGCACGACCAGCGGGAGCGAGATCCCGTCGACGCCGAGGTGGAACCGGAGGTCCAGGCCGGGGATCCAGGCGAGGTCCGTCGTGAACTGCACGCGTGCCGGATCCGTGTGGTCGAACCCGGCCGCCAGCACCACCGCCAGCAGGAGCGTGATCCCGGAGACGGCCAGCCCGTGCAGTCTCAGCAGCCGCCCCCTGGCCGCCGCGTCCGCCGGGAGCGGTGCCAGCAGCGCGGCGGCCCCGGCGAGCGGCACCGCGAGAAGCGCGATCGGCACCCAGTTCATCGGCACGTCGCCTCCCGGCGGATCGGGGGCGGCCATATCCGGTGGATCGGGAGCAGCCCCGCCCCGGGGATCAGGAGCGGGCTCACCGCGCCCGTCCCCTGTGGCAGGAGGGAACTCATCCGAGCACCACCGCCCCGACCGCGATGAGCAGCACGCCCGCGAGCAGGCCCGTCAGGTAGAGCTGCAGGTTGCCGTTCTGCGCCGACCGCATCAGACCGGACAGTCCCAGAGCCGCCCGGCCGGAACCGCGCACCGCGCCGTCCACCGCCCGGTCGTCGGTGCGGACGACCAGTCCGGCGAGGGCGAGGACCGGGCCGACGAACAGCTTCCGGTAGGCGGTGTCGACGTAGAAGGCCCGCTCGCAGGGGGCCCGGAAGGGACCGAGCATGCGGGCGGGGTCGGTCCGCGGGTCGCTCCGCCACACGGCGTAGACCGCCCCGGCGCCCAGCAGCGCCACCGCGACGCTCAACGCGGCGGTGCCCCAGTGCACGCCGGCGGCACCGGCGAAGCCCAGCAGCAGGGCGGGCACCGCGAGCACCAGGATCGGCCGGCGCATGGTGGCCGGAGCCTCGTGGACGTCGATCACGTGGGCCGTGCCGGGGGCCGGCTCGGGAAGGGCGACCGCGGGACGCTCCCCGAAGAAGGTGCGCAACCAGGCGCGGGTGGCGTAGGCGCCGGTCACCGCGACCGTGGCCAGGGCGCTGCCGTACAGCAGCAGGGCGGCGGCGTCGGTGAGCGGTCCCTGCGAGACGGCCCGCTCGACGGCGACCAGGACCTCGTCCTTGCTGAAGAACCCGCTGGCCGGAGGGAGGCCCATCAGGGCGGCGAAGCCGATCGTCATCGCGGCGAAGGTGACGGGCAGCTCCCGGCGCAGGCCGCCCATCGCGCTCATCAGGTTGGAGCCGACCGCGTGGATGACCGCTCCGGCGCAGAGGAAGAGCAGGGCCTTGAAGGCACCGTGGGTGATCAGGTGGAAGACCGCGGCGCCGTCGGAGCCCGCGGCCAGGGCCGCCGCCATGTAGGCGAGCTGGCTGATCGTGGAGTAGGCCAGGACGCGTTTGAGGTCGTCCTGGGCGAGGGCCGCGAGGGCTGCGCCGAGCATGCCGAGGGCGGCCAGGATCGCGAGGACGTCCAGGGTGGGACCCGCCTGGAGGAAGACCGGGTAGAGGCGGGCGACGAGGAAGATCCCGGCGGCGACCATGGTCGCCGCGTGGATGAGCGCGCTGATCGGGGTCGGGCCGGCCATCGCGTCCGGGAGCCAGGTGTGCAGCGGGACCTGGGCGCTCTTGCCCGCCACCCCGGCGAGGAGCAGCATCGTGGCCGCGACGACCGTGCCGGAGGACATGTCCGGAACCGCGGCGAGGACGTCGGCGACCTTGAAGCTCCCGGCCGCCGAACCGAGGACGAAGATCCCGAAGAGGAAGCCGACGTCACCGAGCCGGGTGACCAGGAACGCCTTGACCGCCGCGCGGGAGTTGGCCCGCTCCTCCCACCAGTGCCCGACCAGGAGGTAGGAGCACAGGCCCATGATCTCCCAGCCCACGTAGAGGACGATGAGGTCGGCGGCGTAGACCACCAGGAGCATCGCGGCGGTGAACAGGCTGACGAACGCGCTGTAGGACGGGTAGCGGCGGTCGCCGTGCAGGTAGCCGATCGAGTAGACCTGCACGGCGAGCGCGACGACGGTGACCAGGACCGCGACGGCCGTGGACAGACCGTCGAGCTGGAGGCCGAGCGCGATCGGCACCGAGCCCGTGTCGACGACGGTGAGCGTCCCGGTGACGGCGGGGACGTCGGATGCGGCCGCGAACGGGAACGGCCCTCTCCGGCCGTCGCCGAACCTCGCCCAGTGGGTGGAGGCCAGCCAGACCGCGAGGGCGGCGGAGGCCGCGGTGGGGACGGCCGCGATCCAGGCGGCCCGGCGGTTCGCGGCCGTGTCGGCGGGTCCGCCCCGGGCGTGCCCCGGCCAGCGCGATCCCAGCAGCACCACGGCCGCGGACAGGAACGGCAGCGCGACGGCGAGTGCGGCGAGGGCGATCACGGCGTCACCGTCCCTGGAGCCGTGCCGTCCGGCTCGGAGGCGCCGGGTTCGGCCAGGGCGCGCAGGCGGTCGAGGTCGACGGTCCGGCGGTTGCGGTAGAGCGCGAGGATGATCGCGAGGCCGAGGCCGACCTCGGCGGCGGCGATCACGATGACGAAGAGCGTGAGGACCTGGCCGCCGTGGAGCCGGTCGCGCAGCCAGACGTCGAAGGCGACCAGGTTGAGGTTGACCGCGTTGAGCATGAGCTCGACCGACATCAGGACGAGGATCGTGTTGCGGCGGGCGAGCACGCCGTACACGCCGATGGAGAACAGCAGCGCCGAGACGACCGCCGGATAGACGATGTGCACGTCACTCCCTCCCGCGGATGTCGGTGCGGGAGATGACGATGGCGCCGATCAGGGCGGCCAGCAGCAGGACCGAGAGCGCCTCGAAGGGGAGCACCCAGGTGCGGAAGATGCTGGAACCGAGCTCGCCCGCCGAACCCCGGCCCGGATCCAGGGGGGCGTAGGCCGTGTGGAAGCCGTCGACGACCACGGTGACCAGGACGGCGGCGGTCGCGAGGGCGACGACCGCGGCGGCGACCCGGTTGCCGCTGTCGAGGTCGGCGGCCCTCCCGATCGGGGCGCGGGTGAGCATGATGCCGAACAGGAGCAGGACGACGACGGCCCCGACGTAGATCAGCACCTGGACCCATGCCACGAACTCGGCCGTCAGGACCAGGTAGCACCCGGCGAGCGCGCCGAAGCAGACGACCAGCCAGAGCGCGGCGTGGACGAGCTGCCGGGTGGTCACCACCAGCAGCGCCGAGCCGACGGCCAGCACCCCCAGGAGGAGGAAGACGATCTCCTGCCCGGTCGGCGACAGGTAGGACGGCACCGCTTGGGTCATGGTTCCTCCTCACCGCCGCCCGGGTCCGTGGTGGAAGCATCTCCCGGTCCGCCCTTCGCCGGAGGCCCGCCGCTCCCGCCTGTGGACGGATCACCGCCGGGCGGGCCGCCTGTGGACGGGGCTCCCGGAGGCCCCTCCCCGGGCGGGCCGCCTGTGGGCGGAGCTCCCGGAGACCCCTCCCCGGACGGGCCGCCTGTGGGCGGGCCTTCCGGGGACGGCCCGCTCGGCGGGCCGTCCGACGGGCCGTCCTTCTTCGGAAGCGCCCCCGGCGGCCTGATCGCCCGGACGCTGGCGTGCCTGGCCGATGTCCTGCGCCTCGGCCGCTCCGTTTCCTCCTCCGCCTTCGCGGGACCCGGCTCGGCAGGAGGTGGTTCTGCGGCTGGCTCGGCGGCCTGCGGCCGGGGCCGGGCCGGGGCCGGGGGCCGGGCGGGGCGGGAGGCCGCCGCGAGCTCCTTGGGCGGGTCGGCGTTGGGCTCGTGGGCGGGGGGCGGCGGGACGGTCTGCACCCAGGCGGCCAGCCGGTCCCGCTCGTGGACGAGGTTGCGGATGTCCCCGTCGGCGTACTCGAACTCCGGGGACCAGAACAATGCGTCGAAGGGGCAGACCTCGATGCAGATCCCGCAGTACATGCAGAGGGAGAAGTCGATGGCGAAGCGGTCGAGCACGTTGCGGGCGCGCGGGCGCCCGCCCTCGGGCGCGGGCAGGGTCTCCTTGTGGGAGTCGATGTAGATGCACCAGTCGGGGCACTCGCGCGCGCAGAGCATGCACACCGTGCAGTTCTCCTCGACGAGCGCGATCACCCCCCGGCTCCGTGCCGGCAGATCCGGCCTGACCTCGGGGTACTGCTGTGTCACCGACCGGCTCAGCATGTGCCGGAGGGTGACGGACAGCCCCTTCACCAGTCCTACTCCCGGTATTCGCGCCACTTGGACATCATGACGCACCGAGGGTCCCGCGGGAATGCGGCGGTCCCGTCCAAGGCGCGGAAGTCCGCGAGGACTGCGAGGGCTGCGTCCACAGATGCCGCAGGTTATCCACAACCGTTTTCCACAGGCTGTGCGTTCGAGTCGCCGGACCCTTGGGAGATCAACCGGGAGAGGGACTGCGAGCGCCCGCAGATGTACGTATTGTTCCGGCCATGTCCCAGCAGTACGGCCCCGCCTGGCACCCGTCGCAGAAACCCGCCCCGTCCACCACCGGATGGAGCGTGGTGTGGGCGCTGGTCCCCCTGTTCACCTGCGGCATCGGCACCCCGTTCATCATGGGGCACGCCGCCCGGCGGCTCCGGAGCGCCCCGCTCGTCCTCGCCACCGCCGTCTACGCCCTAGGGATCGCGGTGTTCGTCATCGGGGCGGGGATCTACGGGGATTCCGATCTGATCCCCGTCTGGCTGGACGCCCTGATGATGGTCGGCCTGTTCGGCTCGTGGTTCGGCGGGCTCGGCCACGCGCTGATCATCCGCGGCTCGGTCTTCCGGGAGCGGCCCTCCTTCACCGGGACGCCCTACCACCCCCCGGTCGCCCCTCCGCCGCACCCGCCCACCGCGGCCCCGCCGTACGACCGGCACGCCCACCCGCAGCACACCGCGCCCACCGTGGCCGCGCCGTACGACCGGCACGCCCACCCGCAGCACACCGCGCCGCCGCGGTACGGCCCCGCCCCCGGGCCGTACACGCCGGTCCCGCCGCCCGGCCCGCGGCACGCGCCGCCCCACACGCAGCACACGATGTACAGCCCGCAGTCCTCGGACGCGAACGTGAACAGGACCTTCGCGCAGTCCGACCGGTCCGCCGAGTGGATCGGGCCGTACCGGGTGATCGACACCCTGGGCCGGGGCGGGCAGGGGACGGTCCACCTCGCGCTCAGCCCGCAGGGGCAGAAGGTGGCGATCAAGGTCCTGCACGAGCGGTTCACCGGCAACCAGGCGGCCCGGGACCGGTTCCTGCGGGAGGTGGAGGCGACGCGCCGGGTGGCGACCTTCTCCACCGCCCGGGTGCTGGACGTGAACATCAACGACGACCAGGCCTACGTCGTCAGCGAGTACGTGGACGGGATGTCGCTGGAGCAGCTCGTCCGCGACCAGGGGCCGCGCGGCGAGGACGGGCTGACCCGGCTCGCCCTGGCCACCGCGGGCGCGCTGGCCGCGATCCACAAGGCGGGCGTCGTGCACCGGGACTTCAAGCCGGCCAACGTGCTGATCGGCGCCGACGGCCCCCGGGTGATCGACTTCGGCATCGCCCGCGCCCTCGACCAGGTCACGGTGACCTCCAGCGTCATGGGCACCCCCGCCTACATGTCCCCCGAGCAGCTCGCCGGCGGGCACATCGGCCCGGAGACCGACGTCTTCAGCTGGGCGTCCACCATGATCTACGCCGCCTCCGGCCGCACCGCCTTCGGCTCGGACACCATCCCCGCGATCCTCAACCGGGTGATCAACCACCAGCCGGACCTGTCGGTCCTGCCCGCCTCCCTGCGCCCGCTGGCCGCCGCCTGCCTGGAGAAGAACCCCGCCAACCGGCCCACCGCCGCCGACATCATGCTGCGCATCGTGCAGTGACCGTGCAGTGACCGTCCCGCCCGCGATCCCCGGGCGGGGCGGTCATCCGGCCGCGATCCCGACGACGGCATGGTCCACTGGCTCCAGCCGTACCCCGACGGACGGGGAGGTCACCCGGCCGCGACCCTGACGACCCCGGTGAGCAGGAGCTGGACCAGCGCCAGCGGCACCAGGCCGGTCCAGGCGAGTCTCTGCAGCTGGTCCTCGCGGAGCCGGGGAAAGCTCACCCGGACCCAGATCACCACGAACACCAGGGCGAACACCTTCAGGAGCATCCACACGGGACCGGGCAGCAGCGGGCCGTGCCAGCCGCCCAGGAAGAGCACGCTCGTGAGCGCCGAGAGCACGATGATCCCGGCGTACTCGGCCAGCATGAACAGGGCGAAGCGGATGCCGGTGTACTCCGTCATCGGGCCCATGATGATCTCCGATTCGGCGATCGGCATGTCGAACGGCGGGCGGCGCAGCTCGGCGAGTCCCGCGACGAAGAACACCACGCCGCCGACCGCCTGCCAGGGCAGCCACCACCACTGCCAGGCCGCCACGATGCCCGGCAGGGAGAGCGTGCCCGCCGCCATCGCGACGCTGGACGCGGCCAGCACCAGCGGCAGCTCGTAGGACATCAGCTGCGCGGCCGAGCGCATCCCGCCCATCAGGGAGTATTTGTTCCCCGACGACCAGCCGGCCATGATCGAGCCGAGCACGCCGACCCCCATCACGGCCAGCACGAAGAACAGCCCGGCGTCCAGGTCCACCCCGACCAGGCCGGGACCGATGGGGATCACGGCCAGCACCACGAGGTACGGCACCAGCGCCACGGCCGGGGCCACGGCGAAGACCCGGCGGTCGGCGGCGGCCGGGATCACGTCCTCCTTCTGCAGGAACTTCACCCCGTCGGCGATCAGCTGGGCCCAGCCGTGGAAGCCCCCGGCGTACATCGGCCCGAGCCGGGCCTGCATGTGCGCCATCACCTTGTGCTCCATCTGGCCGGCGACCAGCGGCAGCACGAGGAAGACCGCGACGATCGCGACCAGCCGGACGGCGGCGTCGAGCACCTCGGTGAGCATCACGCCTCCGTCTCGGAACGCCCCTCGGCCCGGCCGTCGCGCGCCCAGTCCGCGGGCACGCCGGGCGGGAGGGTCTTGCGGCGGCTCGGGGAGCCGTGATCCGACTCACCCGGTTCCTTCGCCCCCGGCCAGGCCTTGGCGACCCGGGAGGCCAGCACGAAGTCCTTGCGCAGCGGGAAGCCCTCGAAGCCGTCCGGCAGCAGCAGCGGGACGAGGTTCGGGTGGCCCTCGAAGACCACGCCGAACATCTCGAAGGTCTCGCGCTCGTGCCAGTTCGCGCCCCGGAACACGCCGGTCGCGGTGGGCAGCCGGGGGTCCTCGCGCGGTACCCGGGTGCGCAGCAGCAGGCGCGAGCGGGCGTCCGGGTCGTAGACGCAGGCGACGACGGAGAAGCCCTCCGGCGGCTCGTCGACGCCGGTCAGCCAGTCGAGGAACACGTGGCCCCCGTCGCGGGCCGCCTCCAGCAGGCCGGTCCAGTCACCGGGGTCGACGTCCGCCGTGGTCTCGCCGAACGACTCCGTCACCCGGACGCGGGAGCCGTACCGCTCCTCGATCGCGGAGACGTCCGCCCGCCCGCTCACCCCCGCCCGCCCTCGGCGGCGTAGCGGTCGCCCAGGTGCTCGGCGGCGATCTTCTCCTGGAGCTTCATGATGCCGTGCAGCAGCGCCTCCGGCCGGGGCGGGCAGCCGGGGACGTAGACGTCCACCGGGATGATCTGGTCGACGCCCTTGGTCACGCAGTAGGAGTCCCAGTAGGGGCCGCCGGTGTTGGAGCAGGCGCCGAAGGAGATGACGTACTTGGGGTCGGGCATCTGTTCGTACAGCCGCTTGACGGCCGGGGCCATCTTGTCGGTGACGGTGCCCGAGACGATCATCAGGTCGGCCTGCCGGGGGCCGTTGGCGAACGGGATCACCCCGAACCTGATGAAGTCGTGCCGGCTCATCGAGGTGGCGATGAACTCGATCGCGCAGCAGGCGAGACCGAAGTTGAACGCCCAGAGCGAGTAGCGCCTCCCCCAGTTGAGGACGAAGCGCATGGGCTTGGGGGCCAGTCGCGAGACCGGCCCCACCGCCGGCCGTACGGTGGGCATCGGGAGATCCGCCATGGGTCCATTCTCCCCCCGCGGGTCACGTCCAGGCGAGCACCCTCTTGCGCCAGGCGTAGAGGATGCCGAGCGCGATGAAGCCGAGGAAGACGAACATCTCCACCAGCGTGGTCATGCCGAAGCCGGGCGCGGCGAAGACCGTCGCCCAGGGGAAGAGGAACACCGCGTCCACCGCGAACACCACGTACAGGTAGGTGAAGACGTAGTAGCGCACCTGGGACTGGGCCCAGTCCCCGCCGACGGGGTCGACGCCGCACTCGTAGGTGGTCAGCTTCTCGGCGGTCGGCCGGTGCGGGCGGAGCAGCCGGTTGGCCAGGAGCCCTCCGGCGAAGATCGCCACCCCGATCGCGAGCAGCGCGAAGACCACGGCGTAGGAACCGAAGTAGCCGTCCAATGGATCTCCTCTCGGGGACCCGTCCCACACAGGTCCCGGACTCCGGCCGCTAACGGATCCGACATGTCTCGTCACCGAGTGGAGCGGTTAAACCTGAATCAGCCAAAGCCTGCTTACCGGTCGTACCAAGAAAAGGTAAACAGCGCCATTCCCGCCCTACGGTGACATCCATGCACAGAATGCGATTCGTCGGCGGGGTGGCGCTACTCACAGTAGCCATGATCGGCTGCGGCTCCACCGCGACCTCCCTCGCGGCGGACGGCCTGATCCCCTCTGAGCCCACGCTCGTCGAGTACGCGGACCCCTCCCGGGTCGAGGGCCTGACCACGGCCACCATCACCGACGGCGACTCCGGCGAACGCAGCGTGCACATCGTCTACCCCGTCCTGGCCGACGCACCCCGCCTCACCGAACGGCTCCGCGCCGTGGTGACCGAGCGGCTGGACCGGTTCACCGCGACCGCCACCCGGCCGGCCGGCCCGGACGGGAGCACCCGCCCCGAGCTCAACGTGGACTGGCAACTGCCCGCCGCGACCGAGCAGGTCGTCGGCGTGCGGCTGGGCGTCGGCGAGCTCACCCAGTCCGGCTGGCGCGAGTCCAGGACCACCGTCTGGTACGACCGGGTGGAGAGGCGGGCCGTGGACTCCGCCGGCCTGCTCTCCGGCGCTCCCGCGCTGGCCTCGCTGGCCGGCCTGGTCAGGGCGGAGCTGGCCGGCCGGGGGCCCGGCGTGGACGCCTCGGCCGTCCGCGCGGACGCGCGGCTCTTCGACTCCGTCGGGTTCAACCGGCACGGCGACCTCGTCGTGGAGTTCGACGACTACCAGGTGGCCGCCGGCTCGCTCGGCCGGGTGGCGGTCGCCGTGCCGGCGGGCAGGACCGAGGGCCTGCTCTCCCCCACCGGCCTGCGGGCCCGGGCCGCGGCCGTGCGCGCCGGGCGGCTGCCGGTCTCGACGCCCACCGCCGAATCCATCAGGGAGTCCATCAGGGCGGCGGCCGCCGGCAGGCCCCCGGCGCGGAGCACCCGGGCGGGCACGGTGGACTGCGCGGCGGTCAAGTGCGTCGCGCTGACCTTCGACGACGGGCCGGGCCCGGCCACCGGCGAGCTGCTGGACGCCCTGGCCGCCCGCGGCGCCAGGGCCACCTTCTTCGTCACCGGCTCGAACGCGGTCGCCCGCCCCGACCTGCTCGGGCGGATGAGCCGGGAGGGGCACCTGGTGGCCAACCACACCTGGTCCCACCGCGACCTCGCCTCGCTGCCCCCGGGCAGGGCCGCCCACCAGCTGACCCGGGCCCAGGAGGCGATCGGCCAGGCGATCGGCCAGGCCCCCACCCTGGTGCGCCCGCCGTACGGCTCGGCCGGCGCCGGGGTCGCCGAGGCCGCGCGCGGGCTGGGCCTGGCGGTGGTCGGCTGGGACGTCGACGCGATGGACGCGCGCGACCGCGACCCGCGGGCCGTCGCGCGCCGGGTCGTCGCCGGGGCGCGGCCGGGGTCGATCGTCCTGATGCACGACGTCCACCGCCCGGCCGTCGAGGCGCTCCCCGAGATCGTGCGGCGGCTGTCGGAGCAGGGCTACGCCTTCGTCACCGTGCCCGAGTTGTTCGGCTCCGCGGGGATGCGCGCGGGCGGGACGTACCGCTCCGGCCCGGCCCCCGCGGCACGGCCATAGCCGACGGCTATGACCCCATAGCCGGAAGAGATGGGGCCCCCTGCTGGGAAGGACATATAGTTGGCGATCGTGACCCCTACTGTCCTCTTCGGCCGCCTGCACGTCGACCTGTGCCGGCTCGCCGCCGGGCTGTGTCGGGACGACCGTTCGCGATCGTGATCCACGCGGCCTCCCCCCGAGCCGCGGGCGCGACGCCCGAGCCCCCCACGCTCCACCACCGCGGCACGCCGGGGACTGCGACATGCGTCACACTCCCACGCCGTGCGGAACGCGAAAGACTACGCGTGACCCCCGAGGGATCTAGCATGGAAGTAAACATGGTGGCAACAGCAACGGCGCCCTTCGCGTCGAGGAGGACTGAGCTGTGACCAAGCAGGTTCAGCAACTCGACCGCGTGATCATCCGCTTCGCCGGCGACTCCGGCGACGGCATGCAGCTGACGGGTGATCGCTTCACCGCGGGCACGGCGGAGTTCGGCAACGACCTGTCGACGCTCCCCAACTTCCCCGCCGAGATCCGCGCCCCCGCAGGGACCCTGCCCGGCGTGTCGAGCTTCCAGCTGCACTTCGCCGACCACGACATCCTCACCCCGGGTGACGCGCCGAACGTCCTGGTCGCGATGAACCCGGCGGCGCTGAAGGCCAACCTCGGCGACCTGCCGCGCGGGGCCGACATCATCGCCAACACCGACGAGTTCACCAAGCGCAACCTGCAGAAGGTGGGCTACGCCGCCAGCCCGCTGGAGGACGACTCGCTCGCCGAGTGGCGCGTCCACCCGGTGCCGCTGACCTCGCTGACGGTCAAGGCCCTGGAGGGCTTCGACCTGTCGAAGAAGGACGCCGAGCGCTCCAAGAACATGTTCGCCCTGGGCCTGCTCAGCTGGCTCTACCACCGGCCGACCGAGGCGACGATCTCGTTCCTGGAGAACAAGTTCGCCAAGAAGCCCGAGATCGCCAAGGCCAACATCGCGGCCTTCCAGGCGGGCTGGAACTACGGCGAGACCACCGAGTCCTTCTCGGTCTCCTACGAGGTCAAGCCGGCCCCGCTGGCGCCCGGCGTCTACCGCAACATCTCCGGCAACCAGGCGCTCGCCTACGGCCTGATCGCCGCCTCCGTGCGGTCGGGGCTCCCGCTGTTCCTCGGGTCCTACCCGATCACGCCGGCCAGCGACATCCTGCACGAGCTCTCCCGGCACAAGCACTTCGGCATCCGCACCTTCCAGGCCGAGGACGAGATCGCGGGCGTCGGCGCGGCGCTCGGCGCGGCCTTCGGCGGCGCGCTGGGCGTCACCACGACCTCCGGTCCGGGCGTGGCGCTGAAGGCCGAGACGGTCGGCCTGGCCGTCATGACCGAGCTGCCGCTGATCGTGGTGGACGTGCAGCGCTCGGGCCCGTCGACCGGCATGCCGACCAAGACCGAGCAGACCGACCTGCTGATGGCGATGTACGGCCGCAACGGCGAGTCGCCGCTGCCGGTCGTCGCGCCGATGTCTCCCAGCGACTGCTTCGAC
The DNA here is from genome assembly GCF_014647955.1 of Planomonospora antibiotica. Taxonomy (NCBI): domain Bacteria; kingdom Bacillati; phylum Actinomycetota; class Actinomycetes; order Streptosporangiales; family Streptosporangiaceae; genus Planomonospora; species Planomonospora antibiotica. Next base: position 191,512 of record NZ_BMQE01000011.1, read on the forward strand.
GCGGCCGTCGAGGCCGCCCGCCTCGCGGTGAAGTACCGCACGCCGGTCATGCTGCTCTCCGACGGCTACCTCGCCAACGGCTCGGAGCCGTGGCGGGTGCCGGCCGCCGCCGACCTGCCGGACATCTCCACCGCGTTCGCCGCCGCGCCGGCCGAGGGCGAGGAGTTCCTGCCCTACCTGCGCGACCCCGAGACCCTCGCCCGGCCGTGGGCCGTCCCGGGCACCCCGGGCCTGGAGCACCGGATCGGCGGCATCGAGAAGGCCGACCGCACCGGCAACATCTCCTACGACCCCGACAACCACGACCGCATGGTCCGGATCCGGCAGGCCAAGATCGACGGGATCGCCGAGGACATCCCGCCGCTGGAGGTGGACGACCCGCACGGTCCCGACGGCGGGACCCGGGTGCTGGTGCTGGGCTGGGGCTCCACCTACGGCCCGATCGCCGCGGCCGTACGGCGCATCCGCAAGTCCGGGGGGAAGGTGGCGCAGGCGCACCTGCGGCACCTCAGCCCGCTGCCCGCCAACACCGGCGAGGTGCTGAAGTCCTACGACAAGGTGCTGCTCCCGGAGATCAACCTCGGCCAGCTCGCGATGCTGCTCCGCGCCCGCTTCCTGGTCGACATCATCAGCTACAACCGCGTGCGGGGGCTCCCGTTCAAGGCCGAGGAGCTGGCCGACGTGATCCAGGATGTGATCGACAGTGAGTGAGCTTCTGAGCGGCCCCGGCCTGAACGGCAGGGGCCTGGCGCTGGTCCCCAAGTCCGACGCCAAGCAGTCCATGAAGGAGTACAAGTCCGACCAGGAGGTCCGGTGGTGCCCGGGCTGCGGCGACTACGCCATCCTGGCCGCCGTCCAGTCCTTCGTCCCGGAGCTCGGCCTCAAGCGCGAGAACATGGTGTTCGTCTCGGGCATCGGCTGCTCCTCCCGGTTCCCGTACTACATGAACACCTACGGGTTCCACTCGATCCACGGCCGCGCGCCCGCGATCGCCACCGGTCTGGCCGCCTCCCGGCCCGACCTGAGCGTCTGGGTGATCACCGGTGACGGCGACTCGCTCTCCATCGGCGGCAACCACCTCATCCACGCGCTGCGCCGCAACGTCAACCTCAACATCCTGCTCTTCAACAACAGGATCTACGGTCTGACCAAGGGCCAGTACTCCCCGACCTCCGAGGTCGGCAAGATCACCAAGTCCACCCCGATGGGCTCGCTGGACAAGCCGTTCAACCCGATCTCGCTGGCGATCGGCGCCGAGGCCTCCTTCGTGGCCAGGACCATCGACTCCGACCGCAAGCACCTGCAGTCGGTGCTGCGCGAGGCCGCCGAGCACAAGGGCACCTCGCTGGTGGAGATCTACCAGAACTGCAACATCTTCAACGACGGCGCCTTCGACCAGCTGAAGGACCCCGAGCAGCGCGACGACATCACGCTGCGCCTGGAGCACGGGCAGCCCATCGCCAGCGCCTCCAAGGCCGTACGGCGGGCGGCCGACGGCGGCATCGAGGTCGTCCCCCGGGCGGAGGTGGCCGAGAGCGAGATCCTCGTCCACGACGCCCACCGCGCCGACCCGTCGCTGGCCTTCGCGCTCTCCCGGCTGGACGAGCCGGCCTTCGAGCACGTCCCGATCGGCGTCTTCCGCAGCGTCGACCGTCCCGCCTACGACGAGCTGATGTCCACGCAGCTGGAGGAGGCCGTCGCGCAGCGCGGCCCCGGCAGCCTGGACGACCTGCTCCTGTCTGGGGACACCTGGCGCATCGGATAGGCGCGCCCCGCCCGCATACGGCCCCTCCGGTCTCGCGACCGGAGGGGCCGTTCGTTTCTCCGGCCGAGGACCGCTCCGATGGACCGGTCCTCGGCGCACCGGGCCCTGGGCCCTCTGCACGGCCGGACCTCCCGGGACGGCCGGCCGACCCGCCAGAGCGGCCCGGTCGAACCACCGCCTCCGGCGGGTTTCCAGCCTGCTTAACGAACCGGATACGGTTCTCCCAAAGAGTGTCCTGTTTACAGCCGGAATTACCCGTTTCTCCTAAAGTAAGGCCCACTTCTTCTTTACTCCACCCGGAGGCACACGTGGCGGAACGGTCCCGTCGTGCCCGCGCGAGCGTCCCATGACGTCACCTGCGGCACTCCCCCCGCCTTCACGCCTCACTCGCGGCAAGGTCGCCTCGGCCTCCCCCTCGCCGCTGCGCAGGCACGCCCGGCTGATGTTCCTCGTCGACACAGCGGCGATCACGCTCGCCTGCCTGATCGAGCTCACTCGGACGCTGGCCAGCACCACGGTTCCCGAAAAGATCACAATGGGCGTGGTGCTCTGCGTGATGTGGCCCGGGGCCATCGCGCTCGCGCGCGGATACGAGCCGCGGTTCGCGGGGGTGGGGCCCGAGGAGTTCCGTCGGGTCTTCCAATCGGCCGTCACCCTCATCGCCGTGGTGGCGACCGTGGCGTACGCGACCGAGATCCCCTTCGCCCGGGGTTACGTCGTCGTCGCGCTCCCGCTGGCCACATGCCTGACGCTGATCGGCCGGCACCTCCTGCGCAAACGACTGCACCGGTGGTACATCCGGGGCACGGCCCGGCACCGTGTCGTGGCCGTCGGACACCGCTCCTCCGTCCAGGCTCTGATCACCGAGTTCCGCAAGGAACGCCATCACGGGATGACCGTGGTGGCCGCGTGCGTGCCCCCCTTCCCCGCGGCGGAGGACGAGCTGAACGGCGTCCCGGTGGCGGGGGACTTCCGTCAAGTCCACGAGGTGGTGCGGCACTACGACGCCGACGCCGTGGCCGTGCTCGCCTGCCCGGAACTCGACGGGGTGGCGCTGCGGCGGCTGGCCTGGGAACTGGAGAACGACGACATCACGCTGTACGTCGCCTCGGCTCTGATGGAGGTCGCCGGACCACGGACCTCCATCAAGCCGATCGCGGGACTGCCGCTGCTGCACGTCGCCCACCCCGAGCTCACCGGCTACCGGCAGCTCCTCAAGAACGTCTTCGACCGCGTGGTGGCCCTGACCTTCCTCTTCGTCCTCGCCCTGCCCATGCTGGCGGTCGCGCTCACCATCCGCCTCGGCGACCGGGGCCCGGCGATCTTCACGCAGACCCGGGTGGGCCGGGGGGGCCGCGAGTTCCGGATCTACAAGTTCCGCACGATGGTGCCGGACGCCGAGACGGCCAAGCAGCGGCTGAGCCGGGTCGCCGACGGCAACGGCGTGCTGTTCAAGATGCGCTTCGATCCAAGGGTCACCCCGGTCGGCGGCTTCCTGCGCAGATACTCCATCGACGAGCTGCCG